>NZ_JAUZVB010000001.1:1674005-2008807 GCF_031844365.1 Exiguobacterium sp. BG5(2022) | reverse complement strand
ATTTAGGCCCGTTGGTCAAGCGGTTAAGACACCGCCCTTTCACGGCGGTAACACGGGTTCGAATCCCGTACGGGTCACCAATATGGAGGATTAGCTCAGCTGGGAGAGCACCTGCCTTACAAGCAGGGGGTCGGCGGTTCGATCCCGTCATCCTCCACCATCTTTATTTATTACATCAAACCTATATATATGCCGGTGTAGCTCAGTTGGTAGAGCATCTGACTTGTAATCAGAGGGTCGAGGGTTCGAATCCTTTCGCCGGCACTCCTCGGGGGGGTAGCGAAGTGGCTAAACGCGGCGGACTGTAAATCCGCTCCTTCGGGTTCGGCGGTTCGAATCCGCCCCCCCCCACCAGGTTTGAGCCATTAGCTCAGTTGGTAGAGCATCTGACTTTTAATCAGAGGGTCGCAGGTTCGAGCCCTGCATGGCTCACCATTTTTTGCGGAAGTAGTTCAGTGGTAGAATACGACCTTGCCAAGGTCGGGGTCGCGGGTTCGAATCCCGTCTTCCGCTCCATATTCTTATCCCTGTATTGGGGCCTTAGCTCAGCTGGGAGAGCGCCTGCCTTGCACGCAGGAGGTCAGCGGTTCGATCCCGCTAGGCTCCACCATATGTTTTTTTCTTAAGTTAGTGATGACTTAAGTTTTTTTTTGCCTAAAACCATGAACCATTCAATTGAGAGTACAGAGAAAGGCAGCCTGCCACCATTCAGGCTGCCTTTTTGCATGTTTATTCATCATTATGCTGAGTTGAACCAAACAAATGATAGCGTTTACAATTTAATTATTAAGCGTATAAAGGGGGAATGGCGATGCAATGGTCATATATTCACGTGCCGCTGCGTTACGGTCAGGGGAAATTAGGGGTCGATCAAGGACCGACAAAGTTAAATGAAATGGGGATGCAACAACTTCTTCCGACAGAAACGGTCAAACATACGATTCGTGTCTTGCCAGAATCTGAAATTCGAGAAAATGAAGAACACTTAAAACGGGTTGATGGTGTCTTGCATACCGTCACGGAATTGGCAGAAGTCGTACATCGTGAAATTTCGGAAAATCGATTCCCTTTGATCGTTGGGGGCGATCATAGTATGGCAATCGGTACTCTTGCTGGATTGGCTCAAACAGGTCCTTATGGAGTCATTTGGGTGGATGCTCACGCTGACTTAAATACAGGCGAAACATCACCGTCGGGGAATATTCACGGAATGCCACTTGCGGCAGCGATGGGGATGGGCGACGTGCGTCTGACAGAAGTGGGCGGACGTGATCCGAAGCTATCACCAGAGCATTTAGTTTATATTGCCCTGCGTGATATCGATGAAGGAGAAATGAATGAAATCAATCGACTCGGCATCAAAGTCATTACAGTAGAAGAAGTACGTACGCGTGGCGTAGATGTCATCATGAAAGAGTCATTGAGTTATCTTCGTGAACGAGTAGACCGTTTTTATATCAGTTTCGATATGGATAGTCTCGATGCATCCCTCGTTCCTGGAACAGGTACACCGGTTGACGGCGGTTTAACAGAAGTCGAAGCCAAAGCGATTTTAAAAGAAGCGATGCAAGCAGAAGACTTGATCGCAGTAGAGCTCGTCGAGTTAAATCCGGCATTAGACCGGGATGACGTGACGGCTCAGTTGGCCTATCGCTTATGTGAAACGATTATAAAATCTAAAGAAAACCTGTTATTGGAAGGCGAAACCGTCTGATTTCCTTACAGTTTCCAAACCCGTTTGCTACAATGGGGATGGAAACTTTTTTTGATTTTTTGAAACCATTTCAATATCAAGACGTATATAGAGATGACCGCATGTGTAGCGGAGAGGGGAAGTGGATTGATGGAACGGCTGACCACCCGTTTGGTTGATGAATTGAGGGCGGGGAATCACGATTCGTTTGCCGAACTGGTAGAACTATACAAGGATGGCGTCTTTGCAATCGCCTATAAAATTTTGTATGATCGTGGCGAAGCAGAGGACGCTGCCCAAGAGGCGTTCATTCGTGCCTATACACGAATCGATACGTATGACGCGCAATATAAGTTCAAAACATGGCTCTATCGAATCACGACAAACGTTGCCATCGATCGCTTGAGGAAGCGGAAGCCGGAATATTCGATGGATGCCGAAATTGCGGGTACAGACGGTTTGACTTATCAAGACCACTTAGCTGATGAAGCGCCCCAACCCGATGCCCAAGTGGTTCATCGCGAAATTCGAAGTGAAATGCATGAGGCAATCAAGCAACTTCCAGACAAATATCGCATTCCGTTATTATTAAAATATGTGGATGATTTGTCGCTTAAAGAAATCAGCGTGATGATCGACATGCCGGTCGCAACGGTTAAGACAAGGATCTTCCGGGGAAGAGAAATGTTAAAAACAATCTTTCAAAATAGGGAGGGGTTCAATTGACTCCTGAAGAAAAAGTACAACAATATTTGGAAGATGGCGTTTTGCCCGAAGAATCTGACGAATTGCGTCAATTGTTAGAGGACGATGAATTATATGAATCGTATCTACAATATGAACGAATCGACGCAGAACTGAAAGCATTGCCTCGTCCAAAGTTATCAGCAGATTTTACGGCCCGAGTGATGGCCGCTTTACCTGAAACTCCTGTACAGACAGCACCTGATCCCGTCGTACCGTTTTCAAAACCAGTTCGAAAAGAACGCAAACCGCACTCGAAACAAATGCAATGGTTGCAACGGCACCCAGGTTTGATTGCGGCCGTACTGTTCTTTAGTTTGATGTCTAGTGCGACACTCGGACTATGGAGCAGCGCTTCAGAGACGATGACCTATACAAAAGTACCAGGTGTGATCGTATCTGAGAATGAAGTCATTGTCCCGGCCGGTGTCACGGTTGAAAAAGACATCACGGTCCAAGGTGGCGATTTACGGATTGAAGGTACCGTCAATGGAAACGCGACAGCCGTCAATGGTCGTGCCTATTTAGCAAGTGCCGGTCAAGTGACAGGTGAACTCGAACAGATCGATCAGATGTTCGAATGGATTTGGTACTCGATGAAACAACTTTTCTAAAGACGCTTCCGGCGTCTTTTTTTCGTTTCAATCTGGTTTCGTTTTGACGTGACGCAATGCGTATCTATAGAAATGATGATATAATGGAATTTGCACGATTTAGCTAGGTAGTTGAGGAGGGGAGCATTTGCCGCTACTTGAACAAGTATCATTTTTCTCATTTTTAAATCTTTCAGAAAACGTACATTGGTACGATTATTTGAATGATGTTTTAGATATCGTCGTCGTCACGTATGTCATTTACAAGTTGATGATGATTGTGCGTGGGACAAAAGCAGTACAATTAATTAAAGGGATTTCCATCATTCTAGTCAGTTGGTTCTTGAGCGGTTTCTTCGGATTGAAAACGCTCCAGTTCTTGCTAAATCAGGTGATCACGTACGGTCTCCTCGGAATTATCATCATTTTTCAGCCAGAGTTGAGACGTGGTCTTGAACATCTCGGACGAACGAGTAACTTATTCAGTCGTACGGGAACAAGTGATGAGGAGCAACAACGACAAATGATTGAAGCCATCGTCAGTTCCGCACAGTACATGTCAAAACGGCGAATCGGTGCATTGATTGCGATTGAACGCGATACGGGATTAAACGAGTATGTGGAGACCGGCATTCGTATGGACTCGCATATCACATCCCAGTTGATTATTAACTTATTCATTCCGAATACGCCGCTTCATGATGGCGCGATGATTATTCAGGACGGGAAAATTGCGGCGGCAGCTTGCTATTTACCGCTTTCGGAAAGCCCGCACATCGATAAAGCACTCGGGACACGTCACCGAGCAGCCATCGGGGTCAGTGAAGTGACGGATAGCGTCACTCTTACCGTCTCAGAAGAAACGGGAGCAGTCTCACTTGCAATCGCGGGCCGCTTGTATCGGGAACTAGACGAAGAAGCGCTTCGCAATAAATTAATTCAAGAACTCGTCATCGAAGAAAAAGAGGCGACCCTCTCGTTCTTCGGCAAAAAAGGAGGGGATAAGTAAGTGATTGATCAGTGGTTACAACATAAGTGGTTTCTCCGCTTCATCGCACTTGCTTTAGCCGTCCTTTTATACTTAATGGTCGCTGAGACCAGTTCTTCGAATAACGCATCTAGCGCATTGCCAATCGTCGGACAAAGTTCCATGACGCTCGATGTGCCGGTCGAAGTGTTTTTCGATGAGGTCCAGTATGTCGCATATAATGTTCCGGAAGAGATGGGTGTCGAGCTTCAAGGGCCATCTAGTAGTTTAACGATGACGAAATTGGTGAAAGATTATCAGGTGTTCGTCGATTTGACCAATCTTGGCACCGGATTCCATCGTGTCCCGGTCGAAGCGCGTGGATTCGGCGGAGACGTCAATGTCAAACTAGATCGAGAGACTGTCGAAATCTATATCGATCGGAAACAAACGATTGAAGTCCCTGTGTCCGTGAATCTGTTGAACAAAGATCAATTACCGGACGGAAAAGTCGCGGGCGATGTCGAAATCGAACCGTCGACTGTAAAAGTCACAGGTGGTGCGAGTCGGATTCAAAACGTCAAAGAAATCACGTTGAATGTGGATGTTGCCAATCAAAGTCAGACGTTCACACGAGAAATTCCACCGACCATTTTAGATGCGAATGGAAATCCGTTGAACGTGTCGGTCGATCCGAATATCATCAATGTCACCGTACCGATTTATGACGAGAGCGCGATGATTCCAATCGAGGTCGTCACGAGCGGAGAGGTGGCAGACGATTTCCGCTTAGTTGATACGTTGCTAGGTGAGACGGAAGTCCGTGTCTTTGCACCAAAAGCGGTGCTAGATGAACTCCAGCAAGTGGAGACAGAACCGATTGAACTTGACGATTTAACGAAGTCGGGAAAAGTGACCGCTACCCTTCGTCTTCCGGAAGGAGTGACTTCACTCGGTAAAAAAGAAGTAGAAGTCCAGGTGCTCGTTCGTCCAAATGATGAGACGAAAGATGACACGGGTGAATTGACAGAGCGGATTCGGTTGACCGTCCCCATCACTGTCCGTGGATATGACCGGACGAATTACACGATTCAAACGCAAGAAGTGGTCAGCGTGACGCTCTCGGGCAAACGTTCCCTTCTTGAAAGCATCTCATCAAACAGTGTCAACGTGACGTTAGATCTTACCGGATTGCCGAGCGGAACACATGCGGTCGATGCAGATTATGAAGTACCAAAAGGCGTGACCGTGATCTCGCCAAAGACAATCGATGTTCAATTGACGAGTGTCGATGAAGAAACAGAAACATCTTCCATTCAATAAAGATGTTCAATCATACAAAAGTGAGGATTTAATCTTATGGGTAAATATTTTGGAACAGATGGAGTTCGCGGTGTTGCCAACTCTGAGTTAACTGCGGAATTAGCATATCGTTTAGGTCGTGCGGGTGGCTACGTGTTGTCGAAACATTTGCCAGAAGGCGAGCAGCCGAAAGTGTTGATCGGTCGTGACACACGGATTTCGGGACATATGCTTGAAGGTGCATTGATTGCGGGTCTTCTCTCAATCGGTGCAGAAGTGATGCGTCTCGGTGTCATTTCAACACCTGGAGTCGCTTACTTGACGAAATCGCTCGACGCGACGGCAGGTGTCATGATTTCAGCATCGCATAACCCTGTGGCGGATAACGGAATCAAATTCTTCGGTAGCGATGGTTTCAAATTAGACGATGCGACCGAGCAAGAAATTGAAGACATCTTAGATGCTGCGGAAGATACGCTCCCGCGTCCGACAGGTAAAGATCTCGGTTTCGTATCGGATTACTACGAAGGCGCGCAAAAGTATCTTCAAATGTTGAAACAAACGGTAGAAGAAGATTTTGATGGTCTTCACATCGCACTCGACTGTGCACATGGAGCGACGAGTGGCCTTGCGGCTCGACTGTTTGCAGACTTAGAAGCAAACGTGTCGACGATCGGAAACTCGCCAAACGGTTTAAATATCAATGAAGGTGTCGGGTCGACACACCCTGAGCATTTGGCTGAATTCGTCCGTGAAAAAGGAGCGGACATGGGCCTTGCCTTTGATGGGGATGGAGACCGTTTGATTGCGATTGACGAGAACGGTGAAATCGTCGACGGAGACAAGATCATGTATATTTGCGGGAAATACTTGAGTGAAAAAGGGCGTCTCAAAGACAACACGATTGTCGCGACGGTCATGAGTAACCTTGGTTTCCATAAAGCCGTTGAAGAAGCGGGCATGACGGCGCTTCAAACAGCAGTGGGTGACCGCTATGTCGTTGAAGAAATGAAAAAACATCAATATACACTCGGTGGCGAACAATCAGGTCATTTGATTTTCCTCGATCACTCGACAACGGGTGACGGTATGTTATCTGGTGTGCAATTGGCAGAAATCGTGAAATCGACAGGGCGTAAACTGTCTGAATTAGCGGCAGAGATGCCAGTTTATCCGCAAAAGCTCGTGAACATTCGTGTGACGAATAAAAACGATGCGATGAACGGAGAGCGTGTCTTGGCAACGATTCAAGAAGCGGAAGCGGAAATGGCCGGAAACGGTCGAATCCTCGTCCGTGCATCAGGTACAGAACCACTTGTTCGTGTCATGGCTGAAGCCCCGACAGCGGAAGAGTGTGACCGTTACGTTGAAAAAATCGCACAAGTCGTACGCGAAGATTACGGTGTAGACGGATAAAATTTTCAAAACCGGGAATAACACAAGGGAATCCACATCGGATTCCCTTTTTGTTTCCGTTTTGTCATCGAGAAAACAGCGGATTTTCTTGACGAATGGGGGTGTGATTTGTACTATTAAGAGCGTGACCTTGGAAACGGAAGGACACAAGAGTACGAACAAGCGCCAGAACTCTGCGGAGTTGACGAGGTTGGAGGTTATCGAGATTTCGGCGGATGCCTCCTCGTCGCCTGTCACGACGACAAACATGCTTTTAAAACGCCCGGGCGACCGGACGGACAAAGAAGCGTGTACTGACAGCTCTTAGAAAAAGCCCGTTTCCTTTTTCGAGAAATCGAAGAATAGAGGAGATTTGTTTATGTGTGGAATTGTAGGAATGATTGGGAATACCGGAGCGAAGGAAGTCCTTCTCAAAGGTCTTGAAAAACTCGAGTACCGTGGTTATGACTCGGCAGGTCTTGCGTTGATGCATGAGAATGTCAACGTTCACAAAGAAGTCGGTCGCATTGCTGCGCTACGCGAAATCATCCCAGCAGAAGTAGACGGCACGATTGGAATCGGCCACACACGTTGGGCGACACACGGGGTACCGAGCGTACCGAACGCCCACCCGCACCAAAGCACGACAGGACGCTTCACGCTCGTGCATAACGGCGTAATCGAGAACGACGAGCTCATCAAGAAGACGCTCGACGTCCCGTTTCTTTCAGAGACGGACACGGAAGTCATCGTCCAGCTCATGGAGAAGCACTTCGTCGAGCTCGGCGACGTCGAGGCGGCGTTCCGCAAGACGCTTTCGGACCTCCACGGTTCGTACGCGATCGCGATGATCGACTCAGAGGACCAAGAACGCCTCTATATCGGGAAGAACAAGTCACCGCTCCTCGTCGGACTTGGTGACGGCACGTTCAACGTCGTCGCATCAGACGCGATGGCGATGCTCCAGGTGACAGACCAGTACCTCGAGCTCCACGATGGTGAGATCGTCATCCTCACACGTGAGGCGGCGACGATTAAGACGCTCGACGGCGAAGTACTCGAGCGTGCACCATACACGGCCGAAATCGATGCGTCAGACATCGAGAAGGGCACGTACGCGCACTACATGTTGAAAGAGATGGACGAACAGCCAGCCGTCATCCGTAACATCATCCAGCACTACCAGAACGAGAACGGCGACATCGAGCTCGCAGAAGGCGTGCGTGAACTCGTCTCGGAAGCAGACCGCGTCTATATCGTCGCATGTGGTACAAGTTACCACGCTGGTCTTGTCGGGAAGCAATTGATTGAGCGCGTTGCAGGTGTACCGACTGAAGTACACGTCGCATCAGAGTTCGGTTACAACATGCCACTTTTGACAGAGAAGCCACTCTTCCTCTTCATCTCACAATCAGGTGAGACAGCGGACAGCCGTGCCGTCCTCGTCGAAGTGAAAAAATTGGGCCATAAAGCGCTCACGTTAACGAACGTGGCAGGATCGACATTGTCACGTGAAGCGAACGAGACGATGCTCCTCCACGCAGGACCAGAGATCGCGGTCGCGTCGACGAAAGCATACACGGCACAGATTGCCGTCCTCGCAATTCTCGCATACGACATCGCTCGTGCGAACGGGAAGAAACTCCCGTTTGATCTCATGCAAGAACTTGCACTCGTTGCGACAACGATGGACTCGATCATGGCACAAAAAGAAATCTTTGAAGAGCTTGCAGATAAGTTCTTGAAAGAGTCACGTAACGCATTCTTCCTCGGACGTGGATTGGATTCATATGTAGGTCTCGAAGGCGCATTGAAGCTGAAAGAGATTTCATATATCCAAGCAGAAGGGTACCCAGGTGGGGAACTCAAACACGGTCCGATCGCCTTAATTGAAGACGGGACACCGGTCATCACGCTCGTGTCTCAACCAAACACACACCTCAACATCCGTGGAAACATCAAGGAAGTTGTGGCGCGTGGTGCCATCGCATGTACGATTTCAATGGAAGGAATGGAGCATGAGAACGACGCATTCGTTCTTCCACGTGTTGAACCACTTCTCACGCCACTCGTGACGGTTCTTCCACTTCAACTCATCTCGTACTATGCAGCACTTGCTCGTGACTGCGATGTCGACAAGCCACGTAACTTGGCGAAGTCTGTAACGGTTGAATAATGTTCAAGACCAAAATCTTTCGGGATTTTGGTCTTTTTTGTTGCAATGAGTTAACAAATCATCGTAATGTTCTCAAATATGTCTGTTCATTCTCCGGAACGGGTACACTCAACATGAAAATGAAGAGAAGGAGAGATTCAATGAAACAGAAGAAATGGATGACAGGTCTCGGTGTCATGATTCTCGCGACATCATTGGCCGCTTGTGGGGATACGGCAGAGGACACATCGATGGAGATGTCAGAAGAGCAAAGCATGGACCATTCAGCGATGGATCACTCCGGGTCTGGAGAAGTTCCAGACGGGCTGATGGAAGCCAGTGATCCGACTTTTCCAGTCGGATCAACCGCGATGATGACAGCGGATCACATGCCAGGGATGGAAGGTGTGGAGGCCACGATTGTCGGTGCGTACGATACGACCGTCTACGCCGTCAGCTATACACCGACAACAGGCGGTGACCCGGTAGAGGATCACAAATGGGTGATTCACGAAGAATTGGACAATCCAGATGAGAAACCGTTGTCTGAAGGGGATGAGGTCGTATTGGCCGCCGACCATATGGAAGGGATGGACGGCGCAGAAGCGACAATCGATACAGCGGAAGAGACGACCGTTTACATGGTTGATTACACGACTGAAGACGGAGAAGAGGTCACAAATCATAAATGGGTGACCGAAAGTGAATTAGAAGCAATGAAATGAATGAAGTAGACCTCGAGTACATCTCGAGGTCTATTTTTTTCGATAAATATTTATTGATAAACGATAAAAACGGGCGTATGATAAAAGAAATAAAATGAGTGAGGTGTATGACAGGTGAAACGAGAAACCGTCTTTTTAAAACTATCGGTGATTGTCTTAGCTCTCCCGATTCTTGCGGCCTGTATCTTTTTACTACCGTTTCTTTGGCGAGACGCAACCGAGAGCGGGGGATGGATTGCGAATTCGATGCGTCCGATTGTTATCGGGATGTATGTGGCGGCAGTTCCCTATTTTATGGCTTTGTTCCAGACGTTTACCTTACTTGGATTGATTGACCGGAACGAGGCATTCTCCTATGAAGCGGTGAAAGTACTTCGGGTAATCAAGTATTGTGCATTGACCATCACGGTTATCTATACGGCGTTGCTTCCCTTCTTCTATTGGTTCGCTGAGCGTGACGACTCGCCAGGATTTTTAGTCATCGGGTTCGTCTTCGTCTTCGCCGCATTTGTCATTGCGGTTTTTGCTGAGTTGTTACAGAAACTATTGAAGCGCGCCATCGACATGAAACAAGAAATCGATTTGACGGTCTGAGGTGAGAGAAATGGCGATGATTGTGAATCTGGATGTGATGTTGGCGAAACGAAAAATGAGTGTGACGGAACTGTCGGAGCGAGTCGGGATTACGATGGCGAACTTGTCGATTTTAAAAAACGGGAAGGCCAAAGCGATTCGTTTTTCGACACTTGAAGCGATTTGCGAAGCACTCGACTGTCAACCGGGAGACATATTGGAATATCGAGCGGACGAGCGAGCAGAGTGAATCTCTGCTTTTTTATATGAATTTGAAACGTGTTCTTACTATGCTCCGTATATAAAGGTATCAGTCAGGGGGAGATGTAGAATGATTCAAACATGGACGGAACGGACACATGAGGCCTTGAAAGGAAGAACGGGGAAACTCATCGGTTGGTCTTTTGCAATGGCGATATTAGTAGAAGTGTGGCTTATGATAGATCCGACATATTACGGGATCCAACACAGTTCTACTATTCTTATGATGATCAGTGTGATTGGACTCATCCTATATGTGATGTCTCTTCCGATGTATGTCGGATACAGCTGGGTCATTTTAGATACGGTGCGAAATAAGGAATTGCATTTTCAAGATGTATTTAAACCGTTTCGGAAGAATTACCGCTTAAATTTGGCCACATTCCTACTCATGGTTCTCTTCCAACTATTGTGGGGGCTGCTTCTAATCGTTCCAGGAATCATAAAGTACTTTTCTTACGCATTCACTTTCTTTATATTGCGAGATGAGCCTCATTTGTCCCCAACAGAAGCAATTACAAAATCTCGTGGGATGATGCGTGGACAGAAATGGGAAGCATTTAAATTGATCCTGCCAATGATTCCGGTCTTTTTGACGGGTTTCACGCTGAGTATTGTTTTCAAATTACCGATTTTGTCATCCTGGTCACTGTTAGTTGCGACTTCCCTTGTTCGCCCGTTAGTCGTTGCGCGCTTCGCTGTCATGTATGAAGACACGCGTCGGGCTTACGACGAACAATGGAACAAGCCAGCCTGAAGCATATCAAACAGAGGGGAAATTGAATGAACGTGCTACAATCTTCATGAAGAGAAAGGGGAATGCGGAATGAAGATTGGGATCATCGGGGCCGGTCTGAGCGGAATCATCGCAGCGCGTGAACTCGTGTGTCAAGGTCATGACGTCGAACTGATTGAAAAGAGTCGAAGCGTCGGGGGACGCTTGGCGACGCGTCGAATCGGTGATGGACGGGCAGACCATGGCGCGGTATATTTCACGGTGCGTGGAGAAGAGCTCGAACGAGAGGTACAGTCGTGGATGAATGCAAACTGGGTGCGGGTCTGGTATGCCGACCCTTATCCACGTTATGTCGCGATTGATGGGATGAATGCACTTGCTAAGCGTTTGTCTGAAGATTTGACCGTACAATTGAATGAACGGGTGGAGAACGTTCAAGTAGAAGAAGACGGAACCGTCACAGTCAAGACAGACGTGACGACGCGTTCATATGATCGAGTCGTGATGACGGCACCGCTTCCACAGTCATTCGAACTACTAGGGAGTTTGGTCGACCAGATCAAGCCCGCGTTACTTCGTCTCGTATATTCGCCGACGTTCGTGGGTCTTTTTAAATGTGCCGGTGATGTACAGATTGGAGCAGACGGTATTCTCGATCAAGAACTGGTACCTGGTGTATTAAAAATCGTCGATAATCGCCAAAAAGGAATCTCTGCGACACCACTCGTAAGTGTCTATATGGAAGAGGCGTGGAGTGAGGCGTGGTATGAGCGACCGGAAGCAGAGACACTTGCTGAAATAGAGCGGTTAGTGCGTGAAGAAGTCGGAGACCTCGGCATCCAATCACGGCAGTTAAAACGTTGGCGTTACGCGCAAGCGAAAGACGTATGGCATGAGCCGTTTTATCAAGTAAGCCATCATCCCATCTATTTAGCAGGGGATGTCTTCCTTGAAGCTGATGATCCATCCGGACGAACGCGATTCGAAAGTGCCTATCTGTCTGGGTTACGTGTGGCAGAAACCATTGAAAAGAACATGGACCGATAAGGGCACTCCTTATCGGTCTTTTTATTTGACGCCATTTAGTTTAGGGCATAAACTATAATCATCTAGTTTAGGGGGTAAACTAAAAATGAAAGCATTGATGCGCGAAGCGGTGCAGTTGTTTGAAGAAGTGATGTTCCATGGGACGGAACATGTCATCGAAGCGATGGAGGGAGACGTATGGCGCGAGTATTCGCGTGAACAGCTCCAACTGTTGAAGTTACTCGATCAGTTTGGACCAACTCCTGCTGGGCAATTGGCGCAAAAACAAGGTGTCCATAAAAGTGCGGTCTCGAATCGCCTGAAAAAGTTGGTCGAAAAAGGACTCGTCACGAGTCGACGAGGACAAGATCAACGGGAACGATTGATTGAATTGACCCCAGAAGGGAAACGGCTCGTCGAAGAAGTGGACGGTGCCGTCTATCGATATGTGGAATCCCTCATCGATGGAGAAGTAGACGAAATTGAAATCGAGCAGTTTGTTCGGACGTTCCGAAAAATAAAGCAATTGCTCCGAATCGGGGAGGAATAACACATGCATAAAATCATTCAATGGCGCTGGGGAATTTTCATTTCCCTCATCGTATTGACGGCAGCATTATTTGTCGCAGCACCGAACTTAACGAAACAAGCAGAAGAGGCAGGGAGCTTCCAACTTGCGGACGACATGGACTCACAACGCGCACAAGCGATTTTAGATGAAGCCGGGAAGAGTGACAAGACCATCTCCCTCGTCTATGAGTTTGAATCAATCGGAGAGACGGAGCGAACAGATGTCGCGCGTGTCATCGAAGAACTTAAACAAAATGAAACGGTCGTGACAGATGTTCTCGATCCGTTCGAAAACGAGGAGACAGAGGCACAGCTTGTCTCAGAAGACGGACGCATCGTCCTCGTCCCCATCACGGTAGAAGGTACGACGGAAGAAATCAATGCGTTTGCTGATGATGTCCGTGAAAACGTGCTCCCGCAAGAGGAGACAGTATATATCACCGGGGAAGAAATCATTAACAATGATGTGAATCTAAGTGCACAGGAAGGGTTGAAAAAGACAGAAATCATCACGGTCGTGTTGATTTTTGGATTACTCCTTCTCGTCTTCCGTTCCATCGTGACCCCGTTCATCCCGCTCATCGCGGTCGGATTCACTTATCTATTGAGTCAATCCTTTGTCGCGTTCTTCGTGGATTGGTTCGGGTTCCCGGTGTCCAACTACACGCAGATCTTCCTTGTCGCCATCTTGTTCGGGATTGGGACAGACTACTGTATCCTGCTTCTTAGCCGTTATAAAGAAGAACTCAGTGCAGGACATGCCATCGAAGACGCCATCGTCAATACGTACAAGACGGCAGGACGGACGGTCCTCATCAGTGGACTCGCGGTCTTCGTCGGTTTTGCCGCCATCGGATTTGCTGATTTTCCAATCTTTAAATCAGCGGTCGCCGTCGCAGTCGGGATTGCGGTGTTGCTGCTGATTCTCTTCACGGTCGTCCCATTCTTTATGGCGACGCTCAAACAGCGACTGTTTTGGCCGTCGAAAAAGGCAGGCGAGCATCATGACAGCAAGCTTTGGGCTAGCTTGAGCCGATTGTCGGTCAATCGCCCGTTCGTATCGATTTTGGTCGTCGGGTTGATTACAGTACCCGTCTTATTCACATATGACGATGCCCGTTCGTTCAATACGGTCGATGAGATTGGAGACGGGTACGATTCGGTTCGTGGACTGAATTTGATCTCAGAAGGGTTCGGTCAAGGGGAATCCCTTCCGGTACAAGTCATTTTGAGACAAGATCAAGCCATTACAGAATCAGAAGTTCCCTATATCGAAAAGTTTGCAAGTGAGCTTGAAAAAGTCGAAGGTGTGAATGGTGTCCGTGCGCTCACACGTCCTACTGGTGAAGTCATCGACGATTTTTATGTCGATACGCAGCTCAGTGAAGTCAGCGATGGCTTGTCTGAAGCGCAGACGGGTCTCGGGGATGTTCAAACTGGATTGGATGAGATTGAGCAAGGATTGAACGGGATTGTTGGACAACTACCAAGCGGTTCAACCAATGCTGGGGCACCGCTTGCAGAAGCAGCAGCGGGACTAAATCAGTTGAATGGTCAACTTGGTCTCATTGGGCAAGGATTGACAGCGACTCAAAACATCCCGGCCGCAGTCGGACAGCTCGGTCAAGTATCAGCTGGCCTCACACAAATTGAGTCAGGAATCAACGAAGCGGCGTCCGCATTAAATGCACAAGGTTCTCAGGTCGGTGAACTTGGTAGCGGGTTAGCGCAACTGGCGACAGGTGTCGCGGAAGCGAACGACGGGCTAGGACAAATTGAGTCTGGTCTCGGCGAAGCCGTTTCGTTCTTAAAACAGTTGAGTGAAGCAGATGCGCTTCGGGAGACAGGCGTGTATCTTCCGGAAGGGACGCTCACATCAGATGAGTTCTCACCTGCAGTCGAACGATATGTCTTCGATGAAGGAATGGCGACTCAGCTCGAGGTCGTCTTAGAGATGGACCCGTATTCGCCAGAAGCGATTGATACCGTTGAGACAATCAAAGAGACGATGAATCGTGCCGTGACGGGAACACCGTATGCGGATGCGACCATCGGATATGCCGGGATCTCAAGTATCAATAGCGATTTAAATGAAACATCGACGAATGATTTTAATCGAACGGTAGCCATCATGCTCGTGACGTTGTTCATCGTTTTGACAGCGCTGTTCCGCTCGATGATCATGCCACTCTATATGATTGCTTCGCTTCTCTTGACGTACTATACGTCAGCGGCAATCACAGAGCTGATCTTTGTAGAAGGACTCGGCTATGACGGGATTAGCTGGGCCGTTCCGTTCTTTGGATTTGTCATGTTGATTGCCCTTGGAATTGACTACTCCATCTTCTTGTTAGATCGCTTCCGGGAAGAAACAATCAATGGGAAGACGGTCCGTGAGGCGCTCATCCACTCGATGACGAAGATGGGTACCGTCATTATGACAGCCGCGGTCATCCTCGCCGGGACGTTCGGTGCCATGATTCCGTCAGGCGTGCTCAGTCTCGTCCAGATCGCGACAATCGTCATCACCGGTTTGTTATTGTATGGCTTGATTGTGTTACCCCTCTTGATCCCAGCCATTACGATTTCATTTGGCGATGGTGTCTGGTGGCCATTCCGACAAAAGAAAAAGTCATAAGCAGAAACGGATGTCTCGTATGATGAGATATCCGTTTTTTGGGATAGATTGTAGTGGATTCGGGAACAGAAAGGCAGGTCCATTATTGAAGGAGGAATACTGTATGGAAATCGTCATTACTGCAATCTTGAAAGCCCATCCCGGAAAAGAAGAGGCGTTACGTGACGCGCTGTACCGTGTGATTCCGCCGTCGCGTGCGGAAGAAGGATGTCTCGCGTACGTTCTTCACGAGGCGATCGATTCACCAGGTACGTTTGTCTTCTATGAAAAGTATAAGGATGAAAATGCACTCAATCACCATATCCAGTCGTCGCACTATAAGGCGTATCGTGATGAAGCCGGAGAGCTTCTCGCCGTCCGTGAGGTCTATCGTTTGCATGAAGTCTGAAAGGAGATATTCTCATGATTACGCAACCCGTGATTCCATGTATTTGGTTTGAGCAGGACGTTGAAGAGATTGCCGAGTGGTATGTATCCATCTTTCCAGATTCGTTTGTCGACTATACGACGAGATTTTCAAGTTCACCAGCAGGCGATACGACGATTGTGACGCTATCACTCGCTGGACAATTCTTTCAGTTTCTTGGGGGAGGGACGGTGCAAGAACGGAATCCGTCCATTTCCTACATGGTGTCGCTTCCGACGCCGGAAGAAATCAATGCGCTTTGGGAACGATTATCTGACGGAGCGGATATCTTGATTCCATTAGACACTTACGACTTCAGTCAGCGTTATGGGTGGTTGCAGGACCGCTACGGGGTTTCTTGGCAAATCATGCATGATGGCGGGATGGACATTCAGCTCGTGACGCCATGTCTATTGTTTGTCAAAGAAGCGTTCGGTCGTGCCGAGGCGGCGATGAACGATTGGATCTCTACTTTCAAAGATTCATATGTATTGGACGGACATACGGTACGATACACGGAAGAAGACGGGGACGAGCTTGACGGGAAAATCAACTATGCTCGTTTCGTCTTATCCGGTCGAGAATTTGTCGTGATGGACAGTAATGAAAATCATACATTTTCGTTTAACGAGACCCAGTCGCTCATCGCTTTTTGTGAGTCGCAAGAAGAAGTCGATTCGTACTGGGAGCGGCTATCGGCTGTACCGGAAGCAGAGGAGTGTGGTTGGCTGAAAGATCACTATGGCGTCTCCTGGCAAATCATCCCGTGGGAAATGGAAGAGATGATGACGGTAGGTTCGCAAGAGCAGATTGAACAGGTCGTACAGGCATGTCTGCCCATGAAAAAGCTTGATATCGCGACATTGCGTAAAGCTTACTGAACAAAACTCCCGAGACAAATAGCTCGGGAGTTTTTTCATGGACTCATTTGCGAGAGGGCATCTTTCTCGATGATGGTATCCGAGAGCCGGAGCTGACTGGCCGCGCGGTCGATGTAAGGGGCGCATCGATCGAATGCGACTTGTTCTTCCGTCTCAATGGAATAGCATGTGCCGTTACCAGCACGTTCGGTCAAGTCTGGTTCATAGTAATGATCTTCGTATCGGAAAGCGCCCGTCCGAAAGACGGTTAGATTTGACGTATCATTCAATAAGGAGTCGCCAAGCATATATGCTGGAGAGATTCCAAGTAAATCGAGAATCGTCGGGGCGATATCGATTTGTCCACCACTCGCCTCCATGACTTCTCCTGTCGTCGGTCCAGGTGGTTTGATGAAGAGAGGGACAGCACGGTCAAGTTGAAACGCGTCAACCGTCGAGTTCACTTCTTCGAGGGTAGCCATCTCTTCTCCTGGTGCCGTCAGACCGCTATCGTGGTCACCATACATGACGAGAAGCGTCTCATCCCAGAAACCATCTTGTTTCAATCGTTCGATGAACTGACCGACAGCGGCATCGACGAAATGAACGGTATGGTAATAGTTTTCGAGAAGGGGATCGTCGATATCAGATAGGTCCAACCGCTTCTCGTCTTCCGGGATATCGTACGGTGTATGACTCGTTAAAGCGACTAAAAATGCGTAAAATGGTTCATCCAACTCTTCCATAAATCCGACCGACGTATTTAAGAATTCCTGATCGTTGAGTGCCATCCCGATGATTCCTTGATCGGGGTAGTCTTTGTCGCTAAAGAAATGATTGAACCCGATATTGTCATAAAAGTCATCGCGATTCCAAAAGTCTTTTCGGAACGAATGCATGGCTGCCGTATCGTAGCCCGCCTCATTCAAGGATTGAGAGAGCGCGCTGAATTGATTTCCCGGGAAACGCGTGTAGACGGAACCAGATTTGACAGGATAAAGTGACGTGTTGACGATGAACTCTGCATCAGACGTTCGCCCTTCATGCGTTTGATGATACACGTTCGGGAAGTAAAGCATGTCACGTCGCAGTCGGTTCAAATTCGGGGTCAGTTCCTGTCCATCAATCTGTTGATCGATGACGGATGTTTGGAATGATTCGAGTTGTAAGACGATAACGTTCGTATCTGGACTTGGGGCACTTAATTCTTGATAAGAGAGTGCTTGAATTTGAGAACGCTCTTCGTCTGTCAGGGCTTCGTTCCATCCCATAGCACGTTCGACGCCTCGGGCGACATCCATCGCGTGATAGCCCCAAAATCCAAGATGATAGTATTCACGCATATTCGAGATGGGGTCATCTGCGATCCACTTTTCTCCACGCTGAAAACTGAGGGTGAGCGGGATTGTGAAGAGAAGGAATCCGAGTGCGAAGCCAGCGAGCGCCAATCGTCTTCCGTTCCGCTTCCCTTCACGGACAGGATGACGTTTCATATAACGCAAAATCAAACCGTAGATGATGAGGTCGATGAAGAAGAACGCATCGATTGGGCGGATGAGCGTCAAGAAGCCACCCCCGACATCTCCCATCTGCCCGATATCAGATAGTAAGGCGACGGATAATAAGTCTTCAAAATAGCGATAGTACCAGACGTCCGAGACGAGCAGGGTACTGTGCAGGAACAGAGAAACGTATAAAATCCATCGGCGGATCGGATAAGACACGGCGAGTGCCCAACTCGTCAGGAGCAAAATCGTCGCCAAATTGATGAGGAAAAACGAGAAGTCGAACGCCGTCGCGGTCAACCAGCTAAAAAAGAAGAGCTTTGCCAGAGAGAGTGACAAGTAGCTCCAATAATCGAGATATTTCATTAGTGATCTCCTAACTCAAAATGTAGTTACTGTATCCTTTCCTTTCTTATGAACAGAGAAAACGTAGAAAGTGTGATGGAGATTCATTCGTAATCAAAAATATGTAATATATATATTGCGTTAATGGAATATATATATTACATTTTAGGTATTGCGCAACTAAATTAGGAGACAGACATGGGAAATAGAGTAAAAGAACATCGAGTAGAAAAGAATCTTACTCAAACCGATTTGGCAGAGGCGATCGGTGTGACTAGACAGACAATCGGTTTGATCGAATCGAATAAATATAATCCCTCTTTGAAACTCTGTATTGCCATTGCGAGGGTTCTGGGCGTCACTCTAAATGATTTATTCTGGGAGGAGTAAAAGATGAAAGAATCATGGGTCACAATGTTTTTACCAAATGACGAATATAAAGAAAGGCGGATGTTGTACTTTATAGCCGAGGCTTTCGTTTTGTTCATTGGATTTTTGGGAGTAGTCGTTCTATTGAATAGATTTTCAGGTATATTCAACACTGAGTCTTCATATATTTTATTGAGTGTTATAGCAATTCTAAGTCTCTATGTATGGATTCGTTATATTGTCTCAGGTATGGAGTATGCAAACGTTGTTGAGAAATCTGAATATAAAATGGAACTAAGGAAACTGATTGGTTCTACATCGAAGTTTGCTGTTTTGTTTGCTGGAGTGGCAATAGCATTAAAGGTGACGGGTGTAGTGGTTTACTCTTGGGTGGACTTGTTAGCAATGACACTTCTTTCAAATGGGTTACTTCTGGTCGCACAATTCATTTCACTTCAACGGTCATTTAGAAAAAATCGTGAGCTTTCATGACCGAGGTGATATATTCGTTTTACTTCAAATAGGACATCTATGTCTTTAAGAGTGCATAACAAAACCAGGTCCCATGCAAACATGGACCTGGTTTTGTTGGATAACTGTGAAGCTCTGATTATGTAATCTCGAACGTATCACGCAGTTCAATGATGGTTCCTTCCGGTGCTTTTAATTTACTTAAATGTCCATCGACGACGAAGTAGATGTTGCCACCGTGCTTCGGTAAAAACGTGACGCCGAGTTGTTCGAGTCGTGCGACTTCCGCTTTGAGGTCATCTACATAGAGGGCGAAATGGACGGGACCGGCCGCATGTTTCGAGTAGTCTTGTAACGTTTCATCCGCTTTAGCAGTCTGGAGCTCAATATAAAAATCACCGAGCTTGAGCCAACTGTTGAAGTCACGCGTATGAAAGTTTGGCGACTCCTGGACGAGTTCAAAACCGAGCGCTTCGTAAAATGACTTCGATGCGGCATAATCCGGGGTTTGGATACAGATATGATGGATTTGTTTCATTGGTTGTTTCCTTTCGTTTGCAACTCTTTCACTCGATCACGGTGGAACGGGGAAGTCAATTCTTCTGAGATGAGGCTGATCGTATGTCCATCCGGGTCTCGTACGTCAAAACAGGACATACCACCGAAATCGTGAAGCGGGGTCGCAATTAACCCTGCTTGTTCGAACGATTGATACGCGAGCTGGATGTCTTCACAGATGATATTGAAATAAACATGGGCTTGTCCGGACGCATCCTTAAATGTTGTGGGTTGCGTTGAAGTAGTTTGAATCAATCCGAGTTGAGTTGAGCCATCTGGCAGACAGATTCCGATGCCCCCTTCCCAGCGCCCGATTTCTTGGGCATGAAAATAAGTTGTATACCAGTTCAGAGACTGTTCTACATCTGATACGGGAATAAAGATACTTCCGATTCGGAACATAAGATCCCCTCCTTTTCTATTGTTAGTGTAGCGAATACAAGCCTTCGAAGATACGGGAGAAGAAACTTTTTACGGGAGAAATCGTATGGAAGAGAGAAAATCAATGAGGTGAATGTATGAAAGTAAACGAAATCACGATTCAACCGGTTGATGCAGTCAATCGAGAGGCGGTCATCGCCCTGACAGTGGACGAGAAACAATCTCGATTCATCGAGACGAATGCCGAATCCCTTCGAGAGATGATTGAGGATACGAAATACAATTGGCAGAGCTTTGCATTTTATGAAGGCGAGCGACCGGTTGGCTTCATGATGGTCGGAGCGGAAAACCAGTCAGAACGTTACATGTGGCTCGACCGTTTCATGATTGATCAAAACGAACAGGGGAAAGGCATTGGAACGAAGTGCCTACGCATGGCAGTGGAATTCATCCAGACACAATACGACGTGGATGATATCATCCTCAGTCTCCATCAAGAGAATGAAGTCGCGAAACGATTTTATGCGAAGAACGGCTTTGTCGACAGCGGCTTAATCGATGAATGGAATGGTGAAGCGATTTGGGTCTATCATACAGAAAACCGACCGTCATGAGTCGGTCGGATTCTCGGATGGACTTATTTTTTGCGTGACATTCATAGCTGCCAAGAAGAAGGGGATAGCGGCAAAGAGAAACAAGGTAACGAACCAGTTTTGGAGAAATGGATCGACAAACGACGGTTTTTCCAACCAGCTCCCGGTTGAGATTTCGGCGTACCAACGTATGTAGAGTGCGATGCGTTCGAGCGTATATAAGAGTCCGGACAAAAACAACAAAATACCACCCGCTACAAGTTGATTGAAACGAGACATAAAACCCCTCCTCTGTAGATGTTGTCTATAGTTTACCATTTTCATCCAAAAAGGGAGCTTTTATTTGAGTACGCTCGGTCGCAACTGTTTGACACGCGACAAGACGAGCCAACCGAGAAGCGCGCCCGTCAAACTAGAGGCAAGGAACGCCGGGACAAAGAAAAATGCACCGAACGTCGAACCCATCAACAGTTTTGCGTACGGGACGGCAATCAACGAAGCGATGACGCCGGTCCCGATGATTTCTCCGAGAGCGGCCGCATAGACGCGGTTCGTGCGAACGAAGAAAATGCCGGCAAGAAACGCGCCAATCATGCCACCAGGGAATGCGAGCAGTGATCCTGTACCGGTCATGACGCGAATGAGTCCGGTGACGAAAGCGACGAGAACGGCTCCGATTGGACCGACGGTGACTGCGGCAATCACGTTCACCATATGTTGAATCGGATAAGCGCGGGCGACACCTGTAGGAATCGAGATGAACATCGAACCGACGACGGCGATGGCAACGAGCATCGCCATCCAAGTGAGTTGTTGAATACGCATGAATAGTCTCCTTTCAAAATAAAAACGCCACGTTTCCAGACGGAAAAATGGCGTGGACATACAGAGACGTATTCCAAGCCACTTCCCTACGCTGGTATGAGCCAGATCAGGTTCAAAGGGTCCGGCAAATGCCGTCTCAGCCCGAAGGCTCCCCTAGTGGTCGTTTATTGATTTGAGTATAGCATAAATTGGAAGGGGACGAATATGGAACAACTATCTGTTTTCTGGGAAAACACTGATCTCAAGCATGAGTTTGATCAGTGGATTGATGAATATATTTCGAATGAGACGTGGCATCTAGAAAAAGATACGGATTTGACGTATCTGGTTCATGGCAATGGCGTCTATGCTAAAGCGGTCACTTCAATCAGTCAGAGTGAAGGAATGTTGTCACAATATCTTGCTCATATGTTGCCTGGGCTCGTGCCAGACGTAGTCGCTGTGCATCCGGTTCATCCATGGTTCATCGTGCGAAAAGTTTCCGGTCACCCGTTACGTGATGTACCTGATCAGGAACAGTATGAGGTTGCGCTACGAGAGTATGCCAAATTACAGCAACGAATGAGTGGTGAGACGGAGCAACTTTTAAAAATGGGGGTTCCAGACCGTCGTCCGTCTATGCTCAGGGAGGAAATCGAATCGACGTTCGTTGAGATGAGTCTAAATCTGGAGCGGGTGCAGCGGGAAGAAGTGTTGGCACTAAAACCTGAACTTCTGTCGATGTGTGAAGAACTAGAAAGTGGTATACCGATGAGTCTCGACCACGGCGATTTGCATGGAGGGAATATTTTCTGGGAGCCTGAAAGCAATCAACCGGTGATTCTCGATTGGGGAGATGCGACAATCACACATCCATTCTTTAGCATGCGTGTCTTTTGGAACATCTTGTTCGATTTATTGCCGGAAGAAGACGATACATTATGGATAGAGAAAATCCATGAGTTACGAAAGGTTTATTTGAAAGAATGGAGACACGTCGCGCCAACAGAAATACTCGAGCGTCATATGAAGATTGCGGAGGAATTGGGATGCGTGTATCGGGCCATCTCATGGCACACCTACGTCACAGCACATCGTCGGGACAAAAAAGATTCCAGCGACAAACCGGCACAATGGCTCAAGTTGTTGCTGGAATATCGTAAGTTACAACGTGACACGCATTAACTTTCATTCTTGGCTAACAGGTCCACATAGTCCTTCTCGTTCCAAAAGAGCGGTGAGATGGATTCGGGGCCTTTTAAAATTTCTCCGTCCTGATCATATACGATGGCATACCCGCTCTCGACATCGAATACGAACAAGTCGGCAGTGACTTCGGTCACGCCGTTCCCGGCAATGATCACGTCATCGATTGGCTCCCGTGCCAGTTCGACGCCCGCTTCATCGAGTTCGACGAGGAGGGCTGACGTGTAGGCATGGCGGTCATAGACCGTTTGGAATTCATCCTGCGTGAGGACGACATCGGTAGGTGGGGCACTTGTACCGAATTTCCGATTTTCAATCTCTTCGACGTATTGAAGGAAGGATTCCTCTTGCCAAAATAGCGGAGCGACCGACTCAGAACCATTGATCACCGTTCCGTCCTGACTATCGAAAATGGTAGCATACGTCCCGTCATCGAGCTTAAATGGGTAAATATCCGCATACGTATGCTCGAGACCGTTGCCGGCGATGATGACCCGTTCGAACGTCTCCCGAAACGGTTTGATTCCTTGTTGTTCAAGGGCAGTAAGGAGCGGTTTCGTTTGTTCGTATTGGTCATAGACGTCTTTAAAGTCCTCACGCGTCCATTCGGTGATGGGTTCATCGGGTGATTCGATTGGGATTGGATTGTCTGCCACCGTATCTGTACAACCCGTGAGTAAAAGTGCACTTAATCCGAATATCGCCCATCGTTTCATGTTTCCATCCCCTTAACTGACATTTTCCACCATTTTATCATTCATGATGAAAAAGCAGAACCTGTGCACATTCTCACTCGGGGTGAGGACGTGTCGCGTAGGTATC
Source organism: Exiguobacterium sp. BG5(2022) (assembly GCF_031844365.1). Taxonomy (GTDB): domain Bacteria; phylum Bacillota; class Bacilli; order Exiguobacteriales; family Exiguobacteriaceae; genus Exiguobacterium; species Exiguobacterium profundum. The sequence goes on along the minus strand of NZ_JAUZVB010000001.1, from coordinate 1,985,109 downwards.
GAGTGTTCTCTTGAAGTGAAGTGTATCTTCTTCAGAAATCGTCACACCTGAAGAGGTGCCGTAGCGAACCGCATGATAAACGGACGGGTTCATCGGTAAATCGATGCGTTGGAACCACTCTTGCAATGTCTCATGAGCACGCAATCGCTTGACTGGTACGAGAGATTGGTTGAATGTGATCAGTGCATCGCGAATCGGGACGTTCGTGAACGCTGTGAGCGTCGAAACGGACGAGGCGTTCTTGTGTTGTAGCGATTCTACAAGCGGGTCTATGCTTGAATCATCATCATCTCGTGCGTTCGTCAAATGCCGTTTTCGTTTTCGATAGACATAGAAACTGAAGCAACAGAATGCGATCAAAGCGACGAATAGTCCGAGATTTCGTCGTGTTGATTCTCCAGATCCCGTGATTCTCTCAAAAAAGTGATGTTTTCCTTTTTGAGGATCCAATTCAAACGGGTAATCTGCTTTGGATTCACCAATTAAAATTCCATCATCCTCATCCGATAGGAGATCAGTTGGAAGACTATGACTTTCCTCGACCCGTATCGTTTCCGGGTTATAGAGCCACTCGAATACACTCGTCGCAATCACCATTATCGTAAAGGTGCCGAGGAGTGTGGCGACAATCATGAGAAGAAACTTGTTCGTCCAGCGCAAGAGGGTACCTCCTTTTGAATTTTCAGACTATTTGTTGTTTATCTTACCATAAAAAGGTAAAGTTTGATTAAGACAAAAAAATGGAGGTCGTCATATGGGCATGGAGCAGGTCATCAAACAGTTGAACGAAGTGTATTTAGGAAAAGAGGATGTCGTACGCCTCTGTTGTACGGCGTTACTCGCGGAAGGACATATTCTATTAGAAGATGTGCCAGGCACGGGAAAAACGTTACTTGCCAAAACAATTGCGGCTAGCTTCGACGGGGTGTTTTCCCGGATTCAATTCACGGCCGACTTGTTACCGTCTGATGTGATCGGAGCAGACTATTTCAACATGCAGACGCAGACGTTCGATCATCGCCAAGGACCAATCTTTGCGAACATCGTCTTGATTGATGAAATCAACCGAGCGGTTCCACGAACGCAGTCCGCCTTGCTTGAGGCGATGGAAGAACGACAAGTTTCCATCGGGGGAGAGACATATCCGATGCCGAAACCATTTTTCGTCATCGCGACGCAAAACCCGATTGAATCAGCGGGGACGTTCCCCTTACCGGATGCCCAACTCGATCGCTTCTTGATTTCGATTCCAGTCGGTTATCCTGATGTTGCGGAAGAGAGAGAACTCCTCTTACAAGTGATGCGCCAAACGAGGAAAACCGTAGAGGCGGTTGCGACGTTAGACGAGTTACGCCGTGCTCAGGAGGAAGTGAAGCAAGTATCGATTCAAGATGATGTCCTCGATTACTTACTCGGGCTCGTTCACGCGACCCGGGAACATGCATCCGTCGAGGTCGGTGTCAGTCCACGTGGAGCCATCGCGCTCATGCGAGCGTCTCAAAGTTATGCCTATCTGAACGATCGATTGTACGTCATTCCGGAAGATGTGAAAGCCGTGGCACCTTATGTCTTGTCCCATCGTTTGACGTTGACGCTTGAAGGAGGCATCAAATCGACGAAACAGGACATTATCCGTTACATCTTAGACACCGTCTCTGTGCCGGTAGAGGGCTGAAGATGACCTTCTCGACACATAACGCCCTACAGAAACAATGGATTCCGGTTTATGGATTCGCTGGGGTGATTCTCGTATTCGTCCCGTACATGGAGATTGTCGGATATGCGCTTTGTTTACTTGCGGGCATCGTTTGGTTCTTTGAACGGACACGGAAACAGTTGGAACAAGCTCTTCGGCTTCACATACATAGCCATGAATCCCTTCTCTTTGTCGGGGATGAGACGGAGGTACAACTGATTTTAGATGGAAGTGAAGTCGTCGAACGACTCGGGCTTCCGGTTCGTGTTCGGCTGAAATCCAATACAGCGCTCAGTTTTCCAGCCCACGACCGGTCCCCGAATAGTTTGGATTTGACATTACGGACAGATCAGGCTCGTCAGATGCTTCACATTCAAGCCGAATTCCGAGGTCCTGCCTACATCGAAGAATGCATACTTGCTGTGACGCTCCCGTTTCATCTCGGGACGTACTTACTCGAGTGCCCCATCGAGAAGCGGTGGACGGTATTACCGTCCCTTACGTTACACCCACCGGTCGGCACGAAACGTTTAGCGCTTGGTGACCGGCCTTTGACCGCATCACCACTTCGGAATCCACTGCAGGTTCTGGGGTCAAAGCCTTATGAAGGGGAACCGGTAAAAGAGATTGACTGGGTCGCGACGGCAAAACTTGGACGAGTCCAGTCGAAAGTCTTTCAAAAGACATCGCTCGATACGTTCACGTTCGCAGTAGATTTGAGTGGGCCGTCCGGCTACACGTTACATCACGACTTCGAGTCGATCATCAGCCAAGTCGCATATGTGACGACCCGACTCTTAAAAGAAGAGTGTAAAGTCGAGCTGTTCATCAACCGCTTCAACGGGGAAGGGAAGATGGAACATATCTCTCTTCAAGAGGGAGAGCGAGGTTCACGCCTCATCCTCTTGATGCTGGCCGACCTCCATCCCGGGAACCGTTTCATCTCGACAGACGCGTTCGTCCGTATGGTCGAGCGGAAACGCTTGAAGCAAAGTCATCTCGTCTGGTTCAATCAGCATAACCTGTATGACTAACAAGGAACTTTCTTTCTTTTGGCGAACTGTATCATACAGAGATGACCAAAGGGGAGATCCATATGGCAAAACGAAAGTATGCGAATCGACGAGACTGGGAACGGATTTTAAAGAACCGCTACGCGCAAATTCGTGTTCAGACGGAACAATTTTCAGGCGTCGTCGCCTTATTCCAAATCGATGAGGTTCGGGCACCATTATATAAAAAGCATAAAGGGGAAGAATTCATCGTGGCGGATGCCGGGTTTGCTTGGCTCCAATATTTCCCGGACAATGAACCGTTCGGTGTGACAGCGATGATCAATCCGGAAGGCGAAATCGTGCAGTGGTATATCGACCTCGTTGACCGAATCGGCGAAGAAGAGGGTATCCCTTATATGGATGACTTGTTGCTCGATATTCTTGTGTTTCCGAACGGAGATATTGTCAAAAAGGATGAGGATGAGTTTGAAGAGGCGACCAAGAGCGGCGAGCTGACACCTGAACAGGTCGAACGTGGATGGCGTGAATTCGAAGCGACACTCGAACGAATCGAACGTGGAGACTTCATCTACTTTGATTTGGCAAAAGGACATTACGAACAGTTAAAACAAAAGCTATGAGCGAATTCACTCTCTCTGCTACAGTAAGAGCGTAGGAGGGGGAGTTTTTATGAAAAAAATTGAAATTGAGACGTGGGCACGACGTAAGCACTTCGAGTTTTTCAAAGCGTTTGATGCGCCACATTTCAACGTGACGGCAAACGTAGATGTCACGAACCTATATACATATGCAAAGGAGAGCAATCAATCGTTCTTCAAACTCTTTTTATACGGTGCGGTGAGAGCGGCGAACGCGACTCCGGAATTGCGCTATCGTATCCGTGGTGAAGAGGTCGTCGAACACGAGGTGGTCCACCCTTCGTTCACGGTCATGTTAGACGAGGATGTCTTCAACTTTTGTGCGGCTACGTTCTATGAAGATTTACCGACATTCTTACAGGAAGTGACGACGCGGATGGAGCGAGCTGCCGATAAAGTCGTGGTCGGGGATGACGAGCCCGACGACTTACTGTATATCACGAGTGTTCCGTGGGTCACGTTCACGAGTATCATGCACCCGACGCATCAGCAACAACATGACAGCGTGCCGCGCATCGCCTGGGGCAAGTTCGAACGTCAAGGCGAGCGTCTGGTTATGCCGTTATCCGTCCAAGCCCATCATGCACTCGTCGATGGAGTACATATCGGTAAGTATTATGAAACGTTACAAGCATGGTTAGATCAAGAATTCGCACAGGAGGGGACCGACGTGACAGAAGAGAATGAGTTTGATCGAGCCGTTCGTCTCCGTGAGGAGGGACAACTTGAGCAGGCGAAGCAACTGTTCTTGTCGCTCTTGCGGAAAGATGAAAAGAATCCGAGGCTACATGCGTACTGTGCGTGGTGCTATGACTCGCTCGGTGAAGAACGTCAAGCGGTCCCGCATTATGAACGGGCCATCCGACTCGGGTTGACGGGGGAAGAGTTGGCGGAATCATATCTCGGACTCGGCAGTACGTATCGGGCACTCGGACGATACGCAGAGGCGGAACAGTTATTTAAAGAGGCGATTGAGCAATTCCCGAATCACGGGGCGCTCAAGGTATTTCAAGCGATGACCCATTACAACGTCGGTCGCCATGAAGAAGCGACGGGAACATTACTTGAGCTGCTCGCTAGTCCGAAAGCGGACGAGAGCATCGCGCGGTACCGGCGTGCCATCGCATTTTATGCAAGAAACTTAAATGAGACATATGACTAAAGGAGAAAGACATGATTTCACTACGTCCGATCGATGCACAAAATTGGTATACATGCTGTCAATTGGCATTAAGTGACCAACAACAGTCGTATATGGAGCCGAATGCGATTTCGTTACTTCAAGCGATGTACGAACCGACGCTACGCCCGCGCGCAATTTATGAGGACGAGACGATGGTCGGTTTCCTCATGTACAATACAGAGCTTGAAGAGTTGGATGCATGGTGGATTTACCGAATCATGATCGACCATGCTCATCAAGGCAAAGGGATTGGTCGACAGGCGGCAGAGCTGATGCTTGAAGAAATCGGCGAGGGGAAACCGATTGTCGTTGGCTATCACCCCGAGAACGAGGCAGCGCATCACTTATATGAAAGCCTAGGATTTGTTGATGAAGGCCATCGATTCGGTCGCGAAATGGCTGTGATTCGGCGAGGAGAATGAGATGGGAACAACCCGTCTCATTTTTTTGAATCAAATCGATTGACGGAAGAATTGTCGCATGATATATTTATCTCGAATTAAAGATATTTGAATTTAAGTTAATGGCTCTCTTGGACAAAGGAGGGAGACAGATGGAACCATCTGATGCACTAAAAACAATTACTGTGCTGTTACGTGCCTCTCAGTCGTTACAAGACCTGGTGAAGCAGGAAGTGGCGTCTTACGGGTTAAACGCGACCGAGTTCGCCGTACTCGAGTTTTTATATCATAAAGGGGATCAACCGATTCAAGTCATCGGGAAGAAAATTCTCCTCTCGAGCGGAAGCATGACGTACGTCGTGGACCGGTTAGAAGAAAAAGGATATCTCATTCGTAAGGCTTGTCCGAGCGATCGTCGCATCACATACGCTGCGCTGACAGATGACGGAGAGCGTTTGATGCAAGATATTTTCCCTAAGCATACGGAGCATATGAACGCTGTGTTTGAAGGGATGCAATTAAACGAAACGATTGAACAGTTGAAACAAATAGGAAAGCGGGCAGAAGCCGCAAAAAATTTTAATCATGTATCTTGAAATCAAGATATAAAAGGAGAGAGAATGATGAATCATGTTAAAGGAATTCACCACGTCACAGCAATCACGAGTAGTGCCGAAAAAAACTACGATTTCTTCACTCACGTGTTAGGCATGCGTTTGGTGAAAAAAACGGTCAACCAGGACGACATTCAAACGTATCACTTATTCTTTGCGGACGATAAAGGAAACGCAGGGACAGACATGACCTTCTTCGACTTCCCAGGTATCCCGAAAGGTAAGCACGGAACAAATGAAATCGCGAAGACGTCGTTCCGCGTACCGACAGATGAAGCGTTGACGTATTGGGTCCGTCGATTCGACCGTCTCGGTGTCGAGCACGAAGGGATTCAAGAACAGTTCGGGAAGAAGACGCTCTCGTTCATCGACTTTGATGAGCAGGCGTATCAACTCATCTCGGATGAGTTCAACGAAGGCATCGCGTCGGGCGAGCCGTGGAAGAACGGTCCAATCCCGCTTGAATACGCGATTACGGGACTCGGTCCAATCTTTATTCGCATCGCAGATATCACATATTTCAAACAAGTGATGGAGCAAGTGATGCTGTTTAAAGAGATCGGGCGAGAAGGTGATGTGTATCTCTTTGAAGGAGGTGAAGGTGGAAACGGAGCGCAAGTGATCGTCATTCACGACGAGACATCTCCACAAGCGCGTCAAGGGTTCGGTACCGTGCACCATGTCGCATTCCGTGTCGAAGACCGTAGCGTCCTCGATGAATGGACAGCACGTCTCCAACAGTTCGGTTTGCCGACTTCTGGCTACGTCGATCGCTTCTTCTTTGAATCATCCTATGCACGTGTCGCGCCGCAAATTTTGTTCGAATGGGCGACAGATGGACCTGGATTCATGGGAGACGAGCCGTACGAGACGGTCGGTGAGAAGTTGTCACTCCCGCCGTTCCTCGAAGCGAAACGTTCGCAAATCGAGGCGATGGTACGACCAATCGATACGGTCAGAAGCACGAAAACATTTGAGAAAGAATATGAGGGCATGAAATGAGTTTCTTAAATCGCTTGTTTGGAAAATCAGATGCATCACAACATAACCAAGGAGGAACTACTATGTTAAACATCGGAATCGTACTCGGATCAACTCGTGAAGGTCGCGTCAGTCCACAAGTCGGGGAATGGGTGAAAGAACTCGCCGACAAACGTGGCGATGCCAACTATGAAGTCATCGACATCGCAGACTACAACTTGCCACTTCTCGGCGAAGCGGGTCAGGACGCATCTGGCGCAGCGGCCTGGTCGGAGAAAATTGCGCAAATGGACGGATTCATCTTCATCGTCCAAGAGTATAACCATTCCATCTCAGCATCTCTTAAAAACGCACTCGACTACTTACGCGTCGAATGGAACAACAAAGCAGCCGGAATCGTCTCTTACGGTTCTGTTGGTGGAGCACGGGCAACAGAACATTTACGGGGCATTTTGAGTGAATTGTCAATCGCTCACGTACGTGTCCATCCTGCACTCTCACTCTTCACGGACTTCGAGAACGGTACGCATTTCGCTCCGAAAGACGTTCAAGCACAATCGGTAAACGATATGCTCGACCAACTCCTTCCATGGACGGAAGCGATGCAATCGGTCCGTACGAAAGCCGGAGAAGTTGCAAACAATTAACAAATCGCGAAGCCAGCCTGAATTTAGGCTGGTTTTTGTGCGTTTTCAGAACAGGTCGTGTAAAGTTGGAAGGGATTAGGGGGAGTGCAGATGTGGAATCGTAAAATCGTCACAGCATCCATCGCTTCGCCCGTCTATGCGATTCTGTTAGCGTGTGGGGTCACTATGATGGGTGTACGAGAAAATGGAGGAATGAGTGGCGTACTGAATGGCTTCCTTTTGATGACGGTTGCCTATGTAGCGGTCAGTTTTCCGATTATGTTGACCTACGGTGTCGTGACCTCATGGTGCAGTGACTGGTTGGCGAATCGACTCAGTTCGAAACGATTCAGGTGGTTCACTTCGCTTGTTTTACATATACTATTCGGGCTCGTCTTGTCATGGCTCAGTCTTCTCGCAGCGACCTTGTTTTACTTGGTGGATCGTCTACTACAGCATCGGGGAGACATAACAAAACTACAAACAGTGAAAAGTCTGCTCATCCCAATCGGATATTTGCTTATTGTAACGGGAAGTGTGTATATCATCGATGTCATCCAAGATCTTTTCGTTGGATTCAACTTCTTTTAGGGAAACGAACAAGGATACATTAACATAAGGAGGGGTAAAAATGAGATGGATGATTTATGGGGCGAATGGCTATACGGGTGAGCTGATTGCACGACAAGCCGCTCGTGACGGAATGCGTCCGGTTCTTGCCGGACGAAACGCAAGAGCGATTCATCACCTAGGAGATGAACTGGGTTGCGAAACATCGATTTTCGCATTGAGTCGTGAAGCCGCAATCGAGGCGCTTCACGATGTAGATTTAGTCCTTCATTGTGCAGGTCCTTTCACGGATACGAGCCAAGTGATGATCGAGGCATGTCTAGAGACAGGTACGCATTACTTAGATATTACCGGGGAAATCGACGTGTTCGAATATGTCCATTCTAAACAGCGAGCGGCTCAAGCCAAAGAACGTGGTGTGATTTTATGCTCGGGTGTCGGATTTGATGTCATTCCGACCGACTGTGTCGCGCGGAAATTAAAAGAGTTGATACCGGATGCGACAACACTCGCTCTTGGCTTTTCGGCGGCAGCCGGCATCTCACCAGGAACCATGAAGACGGCCGTTCGTGGACTAGGGTCGAGTAGTGTGGAACGTGTGAACGGCAAATTATCATCATTTCCAATTGGGGCAAAGCGGAGAACGATTGATTTTGGTCGCGGAAGCCGTACCGCCATTGCGATTCCGTGGGGAGACGTTTCGACCGCCTACTACACAACGGACATTCCGAATATTACGACTTGGGTTCCTGTACCGACAGCGGCCGCCTATGCTGCTCGCGCTTTGTCATGGTTCAGCCCGATTCTCGGAAAAGAGGCCGTGCAGGAACGATTGCTCCGTTATGTCGACGAAAACGTATCGGGACCAGACGAGGCTGTACGTGAAAAATCATCGACGTACGTATGGGGCGAAGCAACGAATGAGGAAGGACGAAAAGTAGTCGTCCGTATTCAAACGGCAAGTACGTATGCCTTCACTGTTTACGGGGCGCTCGCCGTCGTCAAGCGGTTGCTCGGTTCGGGTGGGATGCTTGCCGGAAGCTTTACACCAGCCATGCTATTCGGATCTCACTTTATCGAAGAGATTCAAGGTTCCTCTTCGTTCGTGATTGATGAGATTCGTCCATGAATCGAGAAGTATGGGATTTACTCGACGAAAACCGGCAACCGCTCGGTCGAACGCACTTTCGTGGGGATGAATTAGAGCCGCATACGTTTCACACGGTCATCGAAGTGTTCACGTTCAATCCGGATGGGAGATTATTGCTGTCGAAGCGTCATCCGGATAAGACGTATCCGCTTCTTTGGGAAGGAACGGGCGGCTCGATTTTGGCTGGAGAAACGAGTCGACAAGGTGCGGTCCGTGAGCTAAAAGAAGAGTTGGGACTATATGTATTGCCTGAGCAACTCCGGTTCGTGACAACGATTAAGCGGGGCACATATTTCTTGGATATGTATTGTCTCGTGTGCGAGAAACCAATCGACTTCGAACAACTGTCACTGCAAGCAGATGAAGTCGTCGATGTGACGTTACAAGAATGGGAGACGGTCCTTGAGTGTGTAGAACTTGTTCCTTCTGTCCGGGAACGGCTGATTCAATACGGTCATCTCATCCGACCGTGAACATATGCTACACTCAACATGGAATATACAAGGGAGGGAAGAGCGTGAAACGTTTAGAATTGGCAAGGCGTATCGAACGCATCAAAGCAGAGGGGACGTCTGCTTACATTCGACATCGTAAACAAACCCCTCCCTATGAAGGTGCGGAACTACACGTAGAAGGAAAAGGGCATGTGTTCAAAATGGGAAATATGAGTTTTGCGGTCGGATTTGGATTGAATCGGCCGACAAGCTTTTACGACCTGCATCAAATGGAAAAATGGGTACGCGGGAAAAATGTCTCGCGTCTACATATTGAGGTTTGTCCATTAGCGGAAGACTCCTTGCTCCGCTTATTGCAAGAACGTAACTACACGCTCGATCATTTTTTGGACGTATGGACGTTGGATTTGACACAGCATGCCTCCACATCTGTACCGACTCAGGTCGAAAAAGTGAAGGATGAGACACTCCATGAGTGGGCATACGCCGTTGCGGCTGGATTCGCCGAGTCGGGCACAATCCTTCAAGAGACGGTCGATACAGCCAAAGGCTTTTACGCACTACCGAGTAATCATGCTTATCTCGTGCGAGAAGAGGATGCTGTCGTAGCGGGTGGGATTTTAGCCACGCAAGACGGGATTGGAGAGTTGTTTCTGACGAGCACCGTTCCGACGTATCGGCAAAAAGGGTACCAGACACAACTTATTTTGGAACGAATTGCCGAAGCGAAAGCACTTGGATGCAATCTGTTGACGGTTACGACGAAAGTCGATTCGGCGTCTGGTCGCAATATGGAACGGCTTGGATTTCAGCCGTTCTATCAAAAAGCGGTCATGAAAAGTCCAATCCTTAAATAAGCAGGTCGCCTCGGGTGAGGTGACCTGCTTTTCGATTACAAGAGCGATTCAGCCCCATCGACGTATACTTCAGAGCCGGTCACGTGGCTCGACATGTTGCTCGCGAAAAATAAGACGACATCGGCGACTTGTTTCGCGGAGCCCGATTTTCCGGCAAGCGGTTGATTCCCAAGTGGATATTCGATTGGAATAACGACTTCTTCGAGCAACGCATCGTCTCGATTGGTCGAATCGTCAATATTCGTATCGATGGCCCCGGGACAGATGGAATTGACACGAATCCCGAATTGAGCGAGTTCCGCAGCAGCCATTTTCGCAAAGCCGGTTTGACCTGCTTTCGTCGTCGCGTAGCCACTGAATCCGAAATTTTTAAAATAGCGGTTCCCGTTAATCGATGAAGTGATAATGATACTACCGCCATTCTCTTTCAAATGGGGAATAGCATGTTTGACGGTCAAAAAGGTTCCCGTGAGGTTCGTCTCCACCACTCCATTCCAATCATCCAATGATAAATGTTCGATCGGTGTGATGGTCCCGTTTCGACCGGCGTTAGCGAAGACGATATCGAGTTGACCAAATCGTTCCATTGTCCGTTCGTAGGCCTCTTTCATTGCAGATTCATCTGACACATCTGCACTGATGCCGATGGCGCGTTCTTCCCCGACAAGGCTTGCGAGACGCATCGCATCTTCTTCATTCAAATCGACAATGGCGACTTTCGCTCCGGCTTGAATGAAGCGGATGACCGCGGCACGTCCGATTCCGGAGGCTGCCCCGGTCACAAAAGCTACTTTTCCAGATAGTAATTTATTTGAAATCAATCCGATCACTCCTTTTTATGATTCTGTTCTCATATTCCACAGTTCTGGAAAAGTTACGCTTCATTTCAAAAAATCATGGAGCGTTGACTTCGATGGTGCGTGCGATGTTCAAATTCGAATCCGTCGGGATGACCTCGATTGTCACCAGTTGTCCGCTCTGTAACCCTTGTACGCTATTGACGATGCCGGTGACTTCGGTTTGATCATTGATCAAGACGACGCGCAATGTGACTTCTTCCGAGGATCCGGTAGATTCAATCAATATTTGGGGGATATCGACTCGTTCAATCTGTCCCTCGACTAAGTTGTCATTCCACGTGCTCATCCAATAAACGGCGACTAAAAAAAGACCGAGAAAGATTAAGGCAAAGGTTAATCGTGAACGCATGCACACCTCACTCCTTTGTTGTCCCGTTTCGCATCTTGTCTAATTTACCTTTACCCGGAAATTCTCTCATTACTTGAAAAAATAGTAGGAATCACAAGAAAAATGGGGAATAGAAAGGAAAACGAAAAGGTGAGGTGTGGGCATGTGGATGATGGTTGGTGCGCTAGGATTGGTTGCTTGTGTATGGATCGCGTTCGGTTGGTTCACCATTGGTAATGCAAAGCGACGAGTATGGGGAGGTCTTTTTTCACTCAGTATGACTTGTCTGTTTGCACCGCTCTTCCTCGTGAAACTTGGAGAACAGTATGGATTTGTTGGGATTCAAGTAGGGTTGACCGCTTTATTCGGCGTACTCGCAGGTGCATTTTTCTTTGTTGCACTCGGATGGACAGGACGCCCGGCGAAAGTTCGAAAAGTGAGAACGTTATCAGAAGACCCTGATTTATTTTGAAGCATGACTTACCACTCCTACGGTATAATGCGGTCATAATGATGTTGTGAGGGAGTGGGGATCATGATTAAACCGCCAATGTTGCAAGTGGGGGATACGATAGGGATCATTACGCCTTCTTTTCCGGCACCTGTTCAGTTTGAGGGGCGTTACCAACGTGGGGTTGAACAGCTCAAGCGGATGGGATTCAAGGTGAAAGAGGGCACGTGTACATATAAAACAGAAGGATATCGGTCCTCGTCCATTCGGGATCGTGCTGACGAACTAAACGCATTTTTACATGATCCTGAAGTGAAAGCCATCATCAGTACAATCGGTGGAACAAATTCGAACTCGGTGTTACCATATATCGATTATGAACAACTCCGACGTCATCCTAAAATCATCATGGGATATAGTGATGTCACGGCAATCTTGATGGCCTGTTATGCCAAAACGGACGTCGTCACATTTTACGGTCCGGCAATCGTCCCCTCATTTGGTGAATACGGAGGGATGTTCGAGACGGGGGAGCAATATGTCAAAGACATTCTCTGTTTAGAACGAACGGCTCCGTTTCAGTTACATATCCCTGATGAATGGACGGAAGAGATGCTCGATTGGTCGACACAACAACGTGTCAAGACGTTCCAACCGAATGAAGGATGGATTTCTCTGAAGGATGGAAAGGCACAAGGAACGTTGATTGGCGGGAATCTGAACACGATGTCTGGGTTCTTCAAGTCGGATTATTATCCCGATTTGAAAGGCGCGATTCTATTCCTAGAAGACTCGTTTAAGACGATGGCTGAAGAAGAACGTTCGCTTAGTATGCTGAAGCTGGCGGGTGTGTTTGATGAGATTTCGGGTCTGATTATCGGGAAGCACGAGCATTTTCAAAATCAATCAGCTCCCTTCTCATTCAACGACTTGTTGCTTGAAATCATCGGAGAAAAAGATTTTCCGATTTTGACGAATGTCGATATCGGTCACACGTTTCCATCACACGTTTTCCCGATTGGCATTCAAGTTGAGTTAGATACGACGAATGGGGTTATCCGATTTTTAGAAGATGGGGTGTCGGAATGAAGGAGCACCTCACTATTTTTGACGAGAATCACCGGAAAATAGGGGAGAAGGAGCGAAATCAAGTTCATGTTGACGGGGATTGGCATGAGACGTTCCACTGCTGGTTCTGGAAAGAAGACCTCATCTATCTTCAGCGGAGGAGCATGGAGAAACAGGATTTTCCCGGGAAATATGATATTACGGCAGCGGGACACCTTGCAACAGATGAGACAATAGCGAATGGCGTTCGTGAAATTGAAGAAGAGCTCGGACTGTCATTGACGTTCGAACAGCTCACCTTTATGGGAATCTTTGAAGACGTGATTGAACTGGACGAGTTTCTTGATCGCGAGTTTGCACATACGTATTGCTATCTCTATCAAGGTGAGCCGATTCATTTTGACGACCAGGAAGTGATGGATGTCGTAGCTGTTCAAAGAAATGAACTGAGGTCGCTGACAGAAGGATGCATGTGTACGATTGAAGGATGCTCTCTTATGACGAATCATCTTGTTCAAATCACGCAAGCCGATTTAGTTCCGCATCGTCAGACTTACTGGCAAAACATATTTGAGAGTTTGACACGAATGGATGCCTCAAATCGTTAAGGAAAGAATACGTTGTTCGCCAATCGGTCCACCGATTCGACGTCCGGTATCGCTCCACCCAACGTTCGTATAAAGGGAGAAAGCGGCTTCGTTTTTAAGATTGACCGACAGGACGATTTCACGAATGTGAGGGAAGTGTTGCTTTACGAACTGCGGAAGTGCTTGGAGTGCAGCTTTAGCGTAGCCTTTCCCCTGGTCCTCATGGTTAATGGCAAAGGCGGAGAAGAGCAAGGCATTCGACTCGGTTGTATAGGAAGCAACGCGTTCGTTGTCATGCAGTAAGAACATCCCAACTGGTTTTGACGCGACGATGACAATCGGATAAATGCGATCGGGCAATGGGTCATCCATGTCTTTGGGCAGGGTCGTATACTTTTCTTGGTCCGTCGGTAGTGCGAACGTATTGAGAATCGATTGATGCGTATCATTTCGATATTCGAGCGTAATTTTCATAAGGGGTCTCCTTCGGGCTTTATTGATTTTCATTCAGAAAGGGGAATTATATGTCGACACAGTTTACATACCGTCAAAATCCACCATTACAAGATTTATACCGCGCGTTTATGAGCGGTTTTTCTGATTATATTATTCCGTTTCAATTTGATGAGCAGACGTTCGAAGATGTTTTTCTTGTTCGTGATCAAAATCAGCCGTCCCGTTCCATTGTAGCCTATGATGGTGAAGAACCTGTCGGTGTCGTGTTAACCGGGATTGCACATCTTGATTCAGGATGGCAGACACGTTGTGGTGGACTTGCTGTCGCCCCACATGTCCGAAAAGCAGGAGTCGCGACCGAATTGATGAGACGATTTGAAGAGGCGGCAGTAGGCACTCGTTTACTCGAAGTCATTCAAGGCAATGATGCGGCAGTGTCTCTCTATGAACGACTAGGTTACGAAACGACTCGAGAAATCCTCTACTTCCAAGCGGTGTCATTAGAAACGAACGCAGACATGACGTATGAACCGATTCAAACGTTATTTGATGAGTTGTATCCGGCGGCGAGTCACGTTCCGATTTGGCAACGCGATGTGCGCGTGACCCAACAAGCTGCTGAGTTAGTGAAAGTCGTAGAAGGGAATCGAATAGGATTTTTGTTATACCGCGATCACGTCTTGCTCGATGTTTTTGGACAAGCAGAAGAAGCGGAATGGCTATTGCGGGCGGCCGCGAGCCGATCGCCACTTCATGTCACGTTGACATCAGACCGTCCTGAATGGGTCGAAGCGGCACGACGATTGGGATTTGTCCAAGACGAGATTGCCCAATTTGAAATGGTGAAGGACGCTTGATGAAGCGGTTGTTGGTCATCTGTATCATTGCGCTGATTAGTGGAAATACCGCGACCCTGATTGCGCTGACAACAAATCTTTCACCCGACCTGTCGCGAGGTATACTAGTAGTTAGTGTGAGTGTAACACTCCTTTCCATCGGTGGTATCGTCTGGGTGGGATACTATACAAAAAAACGCTAGTGAAATCCTTGTGAAGTGACACTTGAAAATATCACATCATGCTGTCATGTATGACATGAAAATGAAAAACTTCATATATTGAAATTTTTAACCCCCAGTGGTATATTCGCACATGTAGCTTTTTTGAAGCTCATGAATGTATTAATTTGGAGGGTTTATTATATATATGTGGAAACAACTCATCATGACAGCGGGTGTTGGTGTTCTCTTATTCCAAGGACAAACCGCATCTGCCGACAACATGTCCCCGCAAGACCTCGTTCAAACGGAAAAGTCATTGCAACAAACGAAGCAGCAGGTTAAAGATACGAAACAATCCATTCACGCCATTCAAACGAAGTTGAAGCAAGTCGATCATAAGGCGGAGGCGTTGCGAGATAAAATTGAAGGAACTTCTAAAGAATTAGAAGAAGTGGAGGAGTCACTCGTTCCTGCAGAACAGTCGCTCTTCGCAAAAGTCGTTTCTTCGGTGTTGCCGAGTGCGAAAGCGGAAGCCGCTGAAGCGGAAGAAGCACATCAAGAGCTTGTTGAAAAGAAAAACCAAGTAAATGAAGCATTGGAGCAACTGAAAGAAGAACAAGAGCAAATTGAAGCGACACGTCAAGACGTGAAAGCGTCGTATGACGAAAAGTCGAAACAATATAAGAAACAAACGAATCAGTTGAGTGATTTGAAGAAACAGTATGAAGCGATGGCACCCGATCGGTTCTTAATGCCGGCGGAAGGTCGCCTCTCTCAAGGTTTCGGTTCGGCGAGTGGACAGTTCGGATACACATTCCATAACGGTCTCGATATTGCTGCCAAAACAGGCACACCTGTATACGCCGCGGAAGCTGGAAAGGTGACAAAAGTCAGCTCGAGTGGACCTTATGGGAACCACATACAAATCGAACACAACGTAGACGGTCAAAAATGGACGACCGTGTATGCACACTTGCACAAAGTGGATGTCAAGACAGGTCAGTCGGTACGCCAAGGTGAACCGATTGGTCAAATCGGAAACACGGGCAACTCGTCAGGTCCGCACTTACACTTTGAGATTCATAAAGGGGACTACAATTTCTCGGCTAGTTCAGCTGGGAATTCCGTCGACCCGATGAAACTGGCAGAGCGCCTCGGTGGTGCTTCTCCGGTAAAAGCCACGTTTTAAGCAGACAGATGCCCTGAGCCTCTCGAATGAGGTCAGGGCATTTTTTACTGTTCGCGCGTAGGATCATGGTTGCCCTCGCTGTCGGCAATCGTATCTGAGCTTCCGTAGTCTTCTACTTGGGAGAAGGCGTCCGTTTTTTGACCAGGTTGATCCGTTCCGTCTAACTCTTTGCGTCGAGCTGTCTCATTAGGGTTCAACACGTCTTCTTCGACCGGTCGATCGACTTCATGCGCGTGCTCTTCCTCTTCTTGTGCCCGGGCGTGTTCGATGCAAAGGGTGGCTTCTGGAATGACTTCCAGACGGTCTAGTTCAATGTCTTTCCCACACACCTCACATTGTCCATACGTCCCATTCTGAATGGCTAATAGTGCCTTATCGACGTCACTCAAGAACTCTTCATCGAGTTCATTAAGGGCTTGGTCTCGTTCTCGTAAAAAGAGCTCTTCGCCCGAGTCGGCAGGGTGGTTGTCGTAATGAGAGAGCTCTCCTTCATCATATGTCTCTTCCCGATTATCCATGTATCCTTCGGTTTTTGCTTTTTCTTTCAATAATCGTTTTTTAAACGTTTCGATTTGTTCTTCAGTCAACATATCCATTCACTCTCCAGTTCTCAAGTCATTAATATAAGGTTTCCCATTTTATTTGTGTACAAACCATTTGAAGTGGAATCCCTCATGTCGAACGATGTTTAGAAAGGGTATGATGAGAATAAAGAGTTCTTTTAAAAAAGGAGGAACGAATCATGAGAAAAGTCGAAGTAGTGAAATACAATCCAGAATGGAATCAAAAGTTTGAAGAAGAGGCTGGTAAATTGAGTCGGTTATTCGAAGAGGAGCTTGTCGCGATCCATCACATTGGAAGTACATCGGTCGAAGGATTGGCGGCAAAACCAATCATCGACATGATGCCGGTCGTACGGGACATCGAACGAGTCGATGACTACACGGAGCGGATGGAGGCACTCGGGTACCGTGGACTTGGTGAATATGGGATTCCGAAGCGTCGCTATTTCCGTAAAGGAGAAGAAGAACGGACGGTTCACGTGCATGTGTTTGAAGAAGGGAATCCGGATGTCATAAGACACCTTGCCTTCCGGGATTACTTGCGAGCTTATCCTGACGTTCGCGATGCGTATGGTGAGCTGAAGCTTCAACTTGCGGCACAGCATCCAGAAGATATGGAAGGATACATTCAAGGAAAGCATGACTGGATCATCGAGACGGAACGGTTGGCGACGAAGTGGTATAAAGAAAATCAAGACGCGTGAAACCTTTTTATGGAAATGGTCGTATAATACATCAAACCTTAAAGGGGGAGATGTCATATGAAAAGATTTCTCGGGAAATGTGTGGAATACTCTTTGGCCGCACTTGTCTTCGTCGGTCTGTTCTTTGTCCTTCGCGCGATTGCCGGTGACTCGGACAAAGGGTACATGTTGACATTGCTCGGTACATTTTTTCTCGTCTTACCTAGTTCGCTCTTGATTGGCCACTTTCTGGCTCGTCCACTTCAACGTCGCTTAGAGGGGAAAGGGACTTCGACTTCGAAAGAGCATCTGTTGCATGGGACTGAAAAACCACATGGGGTGATAGAAGATCGGAATCACACAGGATTTAACGGTTGATGGACAGTGTGTTCGTCTCAACAACAGATGCCCGACTCATCGCACGATTGAATCGTTCCATTCATGAACATCATGTTCGCATGAATTCAGATTACTTTGCGGAATATGAGGAAGAGAAGATATATGAATCCTTTCTGACGCTGGTGGGGAAACCGGGTCATCATTTCATGGTGATGGAAGTAGAGGCGACCCCTGTCGGCTACATATGGTTCGAGGAGAAAGTGGGTGAAGCAAACGCATTTCGCCAAGCTGTTCGCGTGGTGTATGTTCATCACATCAGTATCGACCCCATGTATCAACGGAACGGTTACGGTCGGCGTGTGATGGAATGGATGGAGCAATGGGCACTTGACCACCAATTCAGATCGATTGAACTAGATTACTGGATGAGCAATACGGATGCCGCCTCGTTTTATAGCGAAATCGGGTTCACCCCAAAACGTCAGATTGTCATGAAAAAATTGGAGGAATGAGATCATGGAGGAGTTACTTACAATTGGAATTGGTATTCTCGGAGTTCTGTCGTTAGGTTGGTTCTTTTATAGTTACTGGCTCGGATATAAAGGGGGCAATATCGTCATGACCCTCGATGAGCACTATACAAAACTAGAAGAGTACGTACCTGCTATCTTGTCAAAACTATACGAAGATGGAAAAAGCGCTCACTATCTTGGCGACCGCAAGTTTGAAGTGGAGGGCAAGCGTTACGTTCTCGTCGAACGGACCGTACCGATTGGTCATGTTCCGACACAACAGACGGTGTTACAACCGGATCGATCATAATCAGAAAAGGGAGCTCTCAAGTCGAGAGACTCCCTTTGTTTATTTGACGGCTGGGGGACCGAACCTGCCGCTATGATAATCGCGGAAAGCTTGGCGGATTTCTTCTTCCGTGTTCATCACGAATGGACCATGCGCAATATAGTCTTCGCGAATCGGTTTTCCGGAATAGATGAGCACCCGTGTACGCGTCGTGGCCTTCAGTTGAAGTGTGCTCATCGCTTCAGATGTTTCATCGAACGTCAGTGTCGCCACATCAGTTTTACTGAGCGGAATTTTGGAAGACCCAACTTCAATTGAACCAGCGAGTACGTACAAAAAGCTGTTATGATTCGCAGGCAAGATGTGTTCGTATTCGCCACCTTCTTTCAGCGTTATTTCTGTCATCGTGATGGGGACGAGACTTTCCATCGGCCCTTTTACACCCACAATTTCGCCGGAATAGACACGAAGCTGCCCGCCGTCGAAAGGAACGAGGGGTGCGTCCTCGACGTATACGTTCTGATAGGAAGTGGTTGTTGTTTTTAACGACTTCGGCAAATTCAACCAGAGCTGCAGCGTATGGATCAAATCATCGTCAACCGCTTCTTCGGCGTGTCTAGCGGCCCATCCGGCGTTCATATACTGAACATCACCGGCGTCCAAAATCGAATGTCCCCCATGATTATCAATATGTTCTAGACGACCATCGATGACATACGTGATTGTTTGAAACCCACGATGGGGATGGTCCGAAAACGTCCCACGCTTGAACCAGTCTTCTGCCATCAAAATAAATGGATCGAACTCCTCTTTTTGTTCTGGAGGTAACACCCAGCCCTGTTGCACATGGGGATACCCGTTTTGTCGATAGGAAACGCGCCAATGATGGTTCACGTCACGTATAAATGGATTTGTCACAAAAATTCACTCCTTTCCCTTCCTATCTTCCCAAAAAATGTGTCTCATCGTACTATATTTGCTTCATGAATATGCAAAAAGACAGACGCATTCGCATCTGTCAGATTAAGTGTTTTGTTCAAACAGGTTATACCACTTGATGGCATCCTCACGTAGTAGCTTAAAATGGGCGCCTGTCTCTGAATTGGTCACGTACACATCTGCACCATCATAGCTAACATCAAACGTTTGGGCGCATATCCCTTGAAATAGGGTCACATAAGGTGTGGAAGCGGTCTTACCTGCATAGGCGGTCGCGTTGGCTCGTTTGATGGCGCCAAAAATAAATTCCATTTCATCTTGACCGACATGTTGTAGGAAGGAGGCATCTTTTGATTCCGTTCCAAGGAGTGCCAAGTCATGAAAAATGACATGACGTTGACTACTTAATTTGTCGTGAATTTGTTCACCCAATTCTTTTCCATACAACAACTTGGGTTCATGATACGTCAAGGAGACGTTCTGACGATGGGCCGTTCCGTTTTTCATGAACGTAAAACTGTAGAGTGGATACTCGTGACCCGGTACAAGAACCGAAGGGAGTTGCGGAGCTGTTTTGGCTCCGAACATTTGTGAAATATGCGCTTCTTTCGGTCGCAATACTTCTTGATAGTCATTTTGATCTCGGCTCGTATAAATCGCGTATTGTAACACCTCATCAGACTTTTCTGTCCCGAGCCCGAGTGACAAATAGGGATGCCTTATTGATTCGACAGGAATGACGAGGCGGTCTTTGGCTTCGGACGATGTAAAGGTCAGTTCAAATTCACCACTGAAAGGCATCGTGATATGGAAAAGTGTATGCTCGATCCCTTTTCTTTCTGGATAGGGCTCATTACCTATCGGCTTTTTCATCTCTTGTGCGAAATGCTCATATTCATGGGGCTCAGCAAATCGGAATTTCGGAACATCCGGATAAGGTTCGGCCGTATATTGAACATCGTTTAAACTTTCAGGAAGCGTGTTAATTTCGGTGGCATATGTGACGGAATCGAGTTGACATTGGACATATGATTTATTTTCGACAGTGAAAAAAGTTGCGGTTGGAAAAGAAGATTCGGTGGCGGCATCAGTCAACGGTTGGTTCAATGTGACCGTCCCGAGCCAATGTCTTTCACCACTTGGAATTCTTTGAATCGCGTTGTCAGGCTGACATAACTCGATAATCGCTGCACGATCCGATTCGGGCATTTCAATTTGTTGTCCGTTTGGTAACAGGGCACGTCCTTGATAATATTCAGGAGCGGGTTGGAGTCGGAGTGCGCGTTCTTCCTCGCATCCGAATAAGAAAAACAGGATGACGAGGGTACTGAAAATCAGGTACTTTTTCACATCGGTACTCTCCTTCGATGAATCACTTTCACCATTCTAGCACCAATTTTTTGTGACTTTAGTCTTAGGAAAATTAATTTGTTATTTCGAAAAAAAATCAAAAAAACCGTCCAACTTGAACTGGACGGGGGATAAAACCATTTATGACTTATTTTTACTTTTTAACTTTTTTTGTATGTCGATTTTTGACGAAAAAACGTTGATATTACGAGACATTGAAAAAAGCCGATTATTCTTCTAAATTATCACTTTATAATTCAGTGGGATTTATTTGATGAAGTTTCCTTCAATCAACATCTCGACCGCGTGCCGACTTCAAAATTTCGAACCATTCTTCACGAGTGAGGTCGATTTGAAGGGCGTCGACTCCTGTCTGAACGCGCTCAATTTTTCCGGATCCGATAATCGGCATAATGTTCGCAGGGTGTTTGACGAGCCATGCATACACAATCGAGTCAATTCCGCTTGCATTGTGACGTGCACGAATTTCCTCGAGTTTTTCACGAAGGGGTGCATACTGTTCATCTTCGAAGAGTTGACCACCGGCTAGTGGACTCCAAGCCATAAGTGGCATTCGTTTTTCGTGACACAAATCGACCGATCCATCCTCAAAATGTTTCAATTGCATCGGAGAGAGTTCGAGTTGATTCGTCACAAGTTGGAATGGAAGGCGAGATTGAAGCAAGTTCTGTGTAGCCGGAACATGGTTAGATACACCGAACTCACGTACTTTACCACTATCGCGCAAGACGATGAAGGCTTCGGCCACTTCATCCGGATTCATCAGCGGATCTGGACGGTGGATGAGTAATGTATCAATGTGGTCAATGGCCAACTCTTTTAACGAACGCTCTACTTGCGCGATGATATGCTCTTTTGTCGTATCGTAATAATTGAGTGTTTGACCTGGGTTAAATGACCCCGTCAATTTAATTCCTGTCTTTGTGACGATCTCCATTTGGTCTCGGAGTTCAGGCTTTAACTTTAAGGCTTCTCCAAATAAACCTTCACATGTGTAACCGCCATAAATGTCTGCATGGTCGAATGTCGTGATGCCAAGCTCGAGACATTGTTCGATGAATGTGAGGCGTTCCTGTGGGGTCATGTCCCAATCAGCGAGCCGCCACATCCCATGGACGATGCGTGAGAATGATAATTCTTCTGTCAAAGCGATACGTTGCATTATAACTCCTCCTTGGTTGTCAGTCGCTCTTCATTATACGTCTTACGAGAATGGACGTCACTTGTCACCTACTCAAGCAGTTTTGGCGTCAAATGAGCTTGTATGCGCTATGATGAGAGGGAAGAGAAATAGGAAAGAGGCGTGACAGATGAGTGACTATGAACAATATGCGGACGTCACCTTCGAACAGGTGGGTGACTCGTTTCAGGTAGCCTCGATGCACCCAGATCTTCGTTTACATGGGATTGGACGAAGTGCGGCCGTGTTTCGTTTAAAGGAAAAGGATCGTGTCATTAAAGTGTTCTTTCCAGGTTATGAACAAATCGCAACCGAAGAGGCAGCAATCTATGAAAAACTTAAGGGACTCCCTTACTTTCCGAAGTGCTATGATTCTGGTCCGTCATATTTAGTGATGGATTACATCGAAGGAAAGACGCTGTTTGAGTGTCTGACGGAAGGCGTCTGGATTGACCCTTCTTACATCGAGGTAGTGGATGAAGCGCTTCGACAGGCACGTTTACTAGGACTGACACCATCGGATGTCCACTTGCGTAATATCATTTTGACGCCAAACGGACAGATATTCTTGATTGATTTGGCACGCTTCAGACAAGGGCAACAAATCGATCATCAGTGGGAAGACTTGAAACGAATGTATCGATTATATCGCTATCGTTTCATGCCGAAACAATATGACGAGACATTACTGAATCGAATCGCTTACTTGTATCGCAGGTTCGTGAACGATCCGGATTCTTGAGCCGGGTCGTTTTTCTTTTATCGATTAGGGAACAGGAGTAACGTGTCCGAAATTGCAGAAGAAACGAAAGGGGAATGATGTATGGCTCATCGTATCTATGCGAACGAACTCGAAATGCTCCACGAATGTGTGGAAACGTGCAACTATTGTCTGGAATCTTGTTTAGAAGAAAAAGATGTACAGATGATGGTTGATTGTATCCGACTGGATCGGGAATGTGCCGCTGCCTGTGCGTTTCTTGCGGAAGCGATGACGCGTGATTCGGCATTCGTTCCTGAACTCGCGCGAGCGTGTGCAGTCATCTGTAAAGCATGCGCACAGGAGTGCGGGAAACATAAGCACGCACATTGCCAGGAATGCGCAAGAGTTTGTACAGAATGCGCCTCAATGTGTGACCGCTTGGCCGCATGATTTGAGTGACCGGTTGATGGGACCGGTCACTTTTTTCGTGTCTTTTGAAGAGGGGATTCGTATAATGAAAAAAACGAAAAGGTGGTATGGGGATGATTCGCAATTGTCGACGAGATGATCTTCAAATGATTTTACATATTTACAATGATGCGATTGTAAACAGTACGGCCGTCTATCACTATCAACCGGTGACACTCGAGAATCGAGTGGCATGGTATGAGGAGAAGAAAGAGCAAGATTGTCCAATCATCGTATGGGTAGAGGATGACGTCGTCATGGGGTTTGCGACGTTCGGTCCGTTCCGTCCGTGGCCAGCGTACCATTATACGGTTGAACATTCTGTATACGTGCATCCCGGTTACCGCGGGAAAGGCATTGGCAACAAACTGTTAAAAGAAATCATCCGTATCGCCGAAGTGAGAGGAATGAAAACGGTGATTGGTGGAATTGACGCATCGAACGTGACGAGTATCCGTGCGCATGAAAAAGTTGGATTCGTTCATTCCGGTACGATTCGAAATGCCGGATATAAATTCGGCAAATGGCTCGATTTATCGTTTTATCAACTTGATTTAGAAGGTCCTGCATCGCCTACCGAAGAGTGAACGGTCTAGAAAGATGGAGCCACCATACGATATACTGGAACGAGTGAATCGAATGGAGGAAATAGAATGACTGAGTACCCGAATTGCCCAAAATGCCAATCATCTTATGTGTACGAGGATGGCCCGTTGCTTGTATGCCCAGAATGTGCCTATGAATGGTCACCGAGTGAGGCGGCAGAAGCAGAAGCAGCGTCACAAATCAAAGATGCGAACGGAAACCCGCTTCAAGACGGAGACACTGTCACCGTGATCAAGGATTTGAAAGTGAAAGGAACCTCGCTTGTCGTCAAACAAGGAACGAAAGTGAAGGGGATTCGACTCGTGGAAGGTGACCATGATATCGACTGTAAAATCGAGGGACTTGGTGCGATGAAACTGAAGTCGGAGTTCGTGAAGAAAATCTAAAAAAGTGTTTCGGCGAGTTGCCGAAACACTTTTTGTATTACGAGAAGAACGGTTTGTACTCGCGACGTTCATGCATGATGGACACCCATTGAAGCGTCGTGAACTCTTCGAGTACCCATTCACCGTTGAAGCGTCCGAGACCAGAGTTTTTCTCGCCTCCGAACGGCATGTGCGGTTCATCGTTGACCGACTGATCGTTGACGTGAATCATGCCAGTTTCGACTTTTCGTGCAAAATTGGTTGCACGGTAAACCGAGCCATGAACGGCACCGCTCAATCCGTACGGTAATTCGTTCGAAAGACGAACAGCCTCTTCGTCATCTTTAAACGAAAGGATGACCGCGACCGGACCGAATATTTCGTTTTTCGCGAGCGGCATGTCATTCGTGACGCCACTGAGGACGGTCGGTTCGAGGACGTTGCCGTCCGCTGTCCCGCCAGTATGAACGGTCGCACCGGCATCAACCGTTTTCTCGATTTGGTCTAAGATGCGATCGACTTGATCGTGGTCGATGAGCGGGCCGACTTGCGTATCTTTTTCATTCGGGTCACCCGCTTTCAACTGTTTAACGCGCTCGACATAGCGCTCCACGAATTCGTCATGAATCGACTCGGCGACGAGGATTCGGTTCGTCGACATACAGATTTGTCCTTGGTGGAAGAACTTGCTATAGACGGCTGATTCGACGGCACGGTCGAGGTCGGCATCATCGAGAACGACAAACACGTTATTCCCACCGAGTTCAAGTGCTGTTTTCTTCAACAAACGACCTGCCTTTTCCGCAATCCCTTGACCGACCTCGGTCGAACCTGTGAACGAGATGAGGCGCGGGATTGGGTGTTCGACGATGGCGTCCCCGATTTCAGACCCTCGTCCGACGACAACGTTGAGCACACCTTTTGGAAGTCCTGCTTCTTCGAAGAGGGATGCGAATAGGAGACCACCCGTGACTGGTGTCGCCGTAGCCGGTTTGACGACGGCCGTATTCCCCGTCGCGAGAGCTGTCACGATTGAACGGACAGCCAAGTGGAACGGGAAGTTCCATGGGCTGATGATGCCGATGACCCCAAGTGGTTTGCGATATACCCGGTTCTCTTTATTCGGAACGATCGAAGGTTTGATGAGCCCGTCCATACGGAAAGGGAACGTCGCGGCTTCTTTGATGATTGCCATTGATGCAGCGAACTCACTCTCTGCTTTGATACGTGTACTACCGGACTCTTTCACGAGCCAGTCGACGATAAAGTCTTTGTTGTCCATCGTCAGCTGGGCAAACTTCTCAATCAACTCACGTCGTGCTTGTGGAAGCATGTCGGCCCAGTCCGTCTGAGACGCTTTCGCTGCTTCATAAGCACGATTCAAGTCCTCTTCATCCGCTGATTGAATCGAGAAGAGAGTCTCGTTCGAGAATGGATTGACGTTGTCGATCGACTTTTCACTTGATCCATTTACCCACTCACCATTGATGTACATGTTCGTAAAATCTGTATGCATATTTGAACACTCCTTTGTTTTTTCTTCACCATAAGAAGTATTCACTTGTTTTAGAAAAATAAACATATCAATGTATTGGATTTGGTAAACTTGAATCAAGTAAATTCAACAAGTTTAGGAGCAGACGATTAAAACTTGCTGTGTGAGTTTATTCCTCTTCGTGCCTTGGGCATTTTTTGTGGCGGCAATGGATTATGTATGGGGTTTTCCATTTGGATATTTGATTGTACCGGTGATCATTTGGTGGGTAACAAAACAATCTTTGAGGCATTTGCAAATACGCTTTGTATTAGCTTTCTTGCTTGGATCGTATGGTGTGTCGGTTTATTTGGCCTACTTGTTTGAGAACGATTGAGGATACTTCTTCAAGCCGTTAACGCTCAGTGGGGTTGTTCACGCATGGTCGGTCGCGATATTGATTGGGGTACTCGTGATATTGATTAATTATGGAGCTCAAAAATAAAACCAGTCATCTAATAGACATTGAGAGGGGGATACGGCATATCTCCCTTTTTTGATGTTCGTTTCTACTTCCTGTACAGTTAAGACGAAGAGAGGGGTTAGAAAGAAATATGAAACGTTATGAAGCGATTTTATTTGATATTGATGACACACTACTAGATTTTAAACAAAGTGAACATGTCGCCTTGGAACAGTTACTTGCATCCTACAACGTCCGGATGACGGATGAAGTGAAGTCGCGCTATGTCGACATCAACACGGACCTGTGGCGTGCGTTTGAGCGCGGCGAAGTGGACCGGGAAGAAGTGCTCATCGGTCGTCACACGAAACTGTTCGATTCGCTCGGTCTCACGGTCGATGGACCATATGTCGAACAGCAATATCGAGACTATTTACATGCAGGCGTGCACATGGTTGATGGTGCTTTGGAGGTCGTGCGAAAGCTGAGCAACGATTATCCGCTCTATATCGTCACAAACGGTGTGACGGAGACGCAATTCAAACGGTTAGAGTCATCTGGACTATTGCCGTACTTCCAAGATGTCTTCGTATCGGATGCGACCGGCTCGCAAAAACCGATGAAACCGTTTTTCGACTACGTCTTCGACCGAATCCCGAATGTAGCGCCAGAGAAAGGTTTGATTATCGGTGACTCGGTCACGGCAGACATCGCCGGTGGGCGGATGTATGGTTTGGATACGTGCTGGTTCAATCCGAACGAAGTGGCTGCGACGATTGAGTCAACGTATGAGATTCGACATTTAAACGAGTTGAAATCGCTACTCTAAGTTCAAGCTGGATTGAGTGAATGAGTTGGCAAACGGTTCGGGAGTTGAGCGAGTATTTCCGGATAAAGCGTGACGTCTTGTAGACGGTCAAGCTTTATCCAACGATAAATCAGGTGATCTCCTTCAGGTCCATAAAAGTCTCCGTCTTGGAGCGGGAGGTCACCGTCTACATAAAAGTACAGTCCAATCTCATGAAACGGCTGATTGTTGTACGTAAATAAGTTCTCGTGCACGAAAGCGAACGTGGTATCAGTCACGTGCATGTTCAACTCTTCATGTAGCTCGCGTGCGAGGGCGGTTGCGGCTTCTTCACCGAGCGTGACGCGCCCCCCGGGTAATGCCCAAAAGTCATCTCGGATGTTTCGGTGAATCAATAAGTGACCGTCTTTCACAAAAATACCAGCAACGCGGTAATTGAAAACGCCGTGTTCAGTAGGAAATACGAGATCCATCTATATCACTTCCAATCATTGTAATCTGTTCTAGTATACCTGAAGGAGGGATCATATGTTTCAACCACATACGCAATATCGAGATGAAAATTTTCGTGACGTGACACTCCGTGACGAAGTGTTGTCACACGTCACGTTCGAGAACTGTCGCTTCACATACGTCGATGCGACGGAACTACAGACGGAACGCTGTCAGTTCATCAACTGCGACTTCACGGATTCAAAATGGAATGCGTCCCGTCATGTCGGGAGTTCATTTTTAAACTGTCAATTCCATGGTGCCAATTTGTTCATGAGTGAGTTTGAGCAATGTAAAATGACGGGATCTTCCTTTGAGGAGAGTCAGTTTGAAGGCGTCCGGGTAACGGAAGGGGATTGGTCATTCGTCAACCTTCGTCACGTGTCGCTCAAGAAGATGGATTGGTCCCACGTTCGTTTGGTCGAGGCGGACCTGTATGGAACGGACTTGACCGAAACGGTTTGGCATCAGGCGGACTTGTCACGGGCGACACTTCAACATGCGGTGTGCCGTGGCGCCGACTTCAGAGGAGCACTTGTCGACGGGGTTGATTTTTCGAACGTGACGTTACAACAAACAAAACTAGACGCGATGCAGGCGATTCAAGTCGCGCGCTCATTGGGGGCGATTGTAGAATGAAACCAGAACAAATCATTGAACAGTTGATTGCGTTCGCAAAAGAACGTGAGCACATTCGAACGGTCGTCTTGAACGGCTCACTCGTCAATCCGAACATCCGACCAGACCCGTACCAGGATGTCGACCTTGCCTTTTATGTGGAAGACGTCCGAGCGGTTGCGGCCGATCGCTCATGGATTGACACATGTGGAGAGGTCTTGATCATGCAGACACCTGAAACGGCTGATTCCGGACGACATGTAACGTTTTTAGTGCAATATGTAGACGGACATCGGATTGATTTGACGATTCGGAGTGTGGATCAACTTGAAACCATGCTCGAAGTCGACTCGCTCAGTCAAATTATCTTTGACCGAGACCGTTATCCAGTCGTCACGCCTTCTGACCTGTCGTATCGCGTGAAACGTCCGTCTGCTGACGAGTATGCGGCATGTTGGAATGAGTTTTGGTGGGTGTCACTTTATGTTGTCAAAGGAATCAAGCGACACCAGGTGTTATACGCGCTCGACCACCTCGATATCATGCGGAATATGCTCCGTCAGATGATGGAGTGGAACATTGGCTATGCGACGGAATTCTCCGTGAATCTAGGGAAGTCCGGTGACGGGATCCGCGACCATTTGCCAGAAGAGTTATGGGAGATGCTCACGGCAACATACGCTTCAGCTGAGTTGAGTGCCATTGAAGATACACATGATCGGTTGCAGTCGCTCTTCTTCTTTTGTGCACAACGTGTCGCCGAACAAGGGGATTTCGTGTTTCGAGAAGAGGAAGCCAGACGCGTTCGTGCCGCATGTGCAACACTTCGACATTCAAACGATTAATGACGGCGAGAGCCGGGAAACGCTCCTTATAGAGAAAGGAGCGTTTTTTCATGAATCCATACACGACATTTATTGCCCTACTTGTTGGGAGTCTGGTCCTCTTTGTCGGCATTCGTCTAAAGAAATGGCCGATCATTCTGGTTGCGATGCTTCCCCTTGGTCTTGTTGCATTTAATATGTTTTTACTCATCACGGGACGATAGGAAGATTTTCACTTGTCTTTTTGATAAATCGATTTGATGAAGAAGGCACTCGGTAACAAAATACCGATGGCTCCTTCGATGATAGCGAATAATCGGGTTAAACCGACCGGTAACAAATCACCAAAGCCAATCGAAAGTAAAGTGACACCGCTAAAATACAATAAATTTTCCCAAGTCGGTTCGACGGCATTCATGGATTCGAGTGAAGTCACGAGAATGACTGAATCACGAGACAGTGCATAATAAATCAATGTGAATCCTAACATGACACCGAATAGGCTGACGAACAACTGAGTGAACAATCTTCCATCAAATCCTGTTTGCTTGTACGTTCGACGTTTGAAAAACCAAAATACGTTCAAATTGATGAACAGTAAGGCAATCGTCAATAAAATGGTATTCAATCTCTACACATCCTTTTCAGTACGAACAGAGTCACTTACCCATTCCCGTAACGAAGAATAGGAAACGGAATCAGAAAAGGTTTGCAATTGATGAAAAGATTGATAGAATGTGGTCGAAGACGACTGAATTTCATAATGTTTGCCACTAGGGGAGTCGCGTCACGCGGCTGAGATGGACATGGTCCAGACCCTTCGAACCTGATCTAGTTCACGCTAGCGTAGGGAAGTGGGCGAGACGACTCATATGGCTTCACCTAGATATGATTGTTCGAGACGCCGCTTCCGTTATGGGAGGCGGCGTCTTTTTTATCAGTTTATAAGGGGGAGTTATTATGAAATTTACAGATCACTTACGTCAAGAGGCGGATGGATTGTTTGAAGCAAGCTTTCATCACCCATTTGTTCGTTCACTCGGAGAAGGGACGCTCGATGAGAAGAAATTCAGACATTACGTCATGCAAGACTCATACTATTTGAATCAGTTTTCAAAAGTGCAGGCCAAAGGGGCAACCCTCGCTCCGACGATGGAACTATCGAGCCGCTTTTTGACGCATGCGCTACACACGATTGAGGCGGAACTCTCCCTTCATCGAGAGTTCTTTACGATGCTCAACGTGACGGATGTCGAATTGGCGACATTTGAGCCAGCACCGACCGCTTATGCATATGCCCTTCATATGCAACAGGCAGGACCGACTCTCGGGGACGTATTGGCGTCAATCCTTCCGTGTTATTGGGTGTATTACGAGATTGGAGAACGTCTTAAAGACAAGCGTCCTGATCATCCGATTTATTCAGCTTGGATTGCGACGTATGGTTCGGAGTGGTTCCGTGAGCTGGTGGAAGAGCAAATTGATCGGTTGGATGAACTGGCTGGTCAAGCGACAGAAGAAGAGCGCGTGCGCTATACGAAACTATTCTTGAAGAGTTGCTATTACGAAGTCGCTTTTTGGGAAATGGCTTGGACGCTTGAGTCGTGGTCATTGTCGCAGGAGGTCAACCAATGAGACATGAGATTTGGAATGAGATTCGACAGCAGGCGCCATTGATTCACAATATCACGAACACGGTCGTGGCGAACTTTTCGGCGAATGGATTGCTCGCCATCGGCGCCTCTCCTGTCATGGCGGATGCAATCGAAGAAGTAGCGGAGATGACATTCGTGAGCGATGCGCTCGTACTTAACATCGGTACACTTGGAACGATGACGGAAGCGACGATGATTCGCGCAGGTCAGGCTGCGAACGAAGCGGGATGCCCGATTATACTCGACCCGGTCGGTGTCGGAGCGACGTCATTTCGACGAGATGTGGTCGAACGCATTTTGCGTCATGTTCGTGTATCGGTCATTCGAGGGAATGCAGGAGAGATTGCGACATTGATTGGCGTCGATTGGGCGGCTCGTGGTGTCGATGCTGGTGACGGTGCATGCGAGCCTCGACAATTGGCGCTTGAAGCAGCGAGACGATACGGATGTGTCGTGGCCGTGACAGGAAAAGAAGATATGGTAAGTGACGGGAACGTCGTTATGGAAATACATGGCGGGACGAAACGCATGACCGAGACGACCGGTACGGGATGTTTACTCAGTGCAGTGGTCGGGGCTTGCTTAGCAGTCGAAAAGAACACCCTTAAAGCGACGGTGACCGCCATGTCAGGCTACGCCTATTGCGGTGAGTTGGCGAGTGAACGGGCTGAAGGACCGGGAGACTTCCCGATTCACTTTTTAAATGCGCTCCATCAATTGGCACAGCATACCATCCCGACGAATCGAATTGAGGTGTCGACATCATGAGACCTCAAGTGTTGACGATTGCAGGATCTGACTCAGGAGGAGGGGCCGGTATTCAAGCCGATCTTAAAACGTTTCAAGAACTCGGTGTATTCGGGACGAGCGTGTTGACTGCGATTACAGCCCAGAACACACTTGGGGTCCATGGGATTGAAGCGATTTCCACGGAAATGATTAACCAACAAATTGAAGCGGTAGCGGATGATTTTAACATCACCGCTTGTAAAACCGGGATGTTGGTAGACGCTGAACGAATTGAAGCGGTAGCGAAGGGGCTCGAACGATATCATTTCGAACATGTAGTAGTCGATCCTGTCATGGTGGCGAAAGGTGGCGCTTCCTTGCTACAGGAAAGTGCAGTCGAAGCACTGCGCACGAAGCTGCTACCACAGGCGACCATCGTGACCCCAAATATTCCTGAAGCAGAAGTGCTGGCAGGAATGGAAATTCGAACCGAGGCAGACCGCATGAAAGCCGCACAGGCGATTCGAGCACTTGGTGTCGATACCGTCATTATCAAAGGTGGGCATACGGATGATGTGGAGGCCGTTGATTTGATTATGAGCGAGACTGAAATGTTCTGTGTAAAAGCACCTAGAATCCAAACGAAAGATACGCACGGGACGGGATGTACGTTCTCTGCCGCATTGACGGCCGAACTAGCGTATGGGAAGACACTACGCCAAGCCGTCGTAGATGCGAAGCAGTTTATTCATCAGGCGATTGCACATGGATTATCGATTGGACAGGGGCATGGACCGACGAATCATTGGGGACATCGTTTAGCGAAAGAAGAGGTGATTACCGTTGACGTTCTGTACGAAACAAGCGCTCGCTAAGCAGCTTCGCCTTTATTTTGTGTGTGGAACGACGGACGCGTCCGATTTGGTGGCGACCGTCAAAACGGCACTTCGATGTGGTGTGACATGTTTTCAATTTCGCGAAAAAGGTAAAGATGCATTGTATGGAGATAAAAAAGAAGCGATGGCAAGGACGCTCCAACGTCTGTGTCGAGAAACGGGTGTTCCGTTCATAATCAACGACGACGTCGACTTGGCGCTCGCGATTGACGCGGATGGCATTCACGTCGGACAAGACGACTTACCTGCCAAACAGGTTCGAGAACGGCTAGGACCAGATAAATGGTTGGGGGTGTCTGTCCATACGATGGAGGAAGTCAGAACGGCTCTTCCATTTGCAGATTATGTCGGCATTGGTCCGATTCATGAGACGCAAAGTAAACTGGATGCAGGACATGTGCGTGGCACGGAACTGATTCAACAAGTTCGCCATCACTATCCACTGCTTCCGATTGTGGGGATCGGAGGTATTCGTCCAGAGCATGTGCCTTCAATCATTCGTGACGGGGCAGACGGCGTTGCCGTCATTTCTGCCATTGCTTCTGCACCGGATGTAGCAACGGCTACCCGGCGTTTCGCTTGTCTCTGAATTCATTTTTGAGGAGGAAGACAGATGAACGTATTTGTAATCGGTGCAAACGGTCAAATTGGCCATCAATTGGTGGAGAAGTTACACAAGGAAGGAAAGCATCACGTCACGGCGATGGTGCGTAAAGAAGAACAACTCGAGGATTTTAAGTCAAAAGGGTACAATGCGGTACTCGGTGACCTCGAAGGTTCAGTAGATGATTTGCAAAAAGCGATTGATGGAATGGATGTTATCGTATTCGCGGCAGGTTCTGGTGGAAGTACTGGAGCAGACAAGACACTCTTGATTGACCTAGACGGTGCAGCGAAGAGTATCGAAGCAGCACAAGAGAACGGGAACATCAAACACTTCGTCATGGTCAGTGCCTTGAAAGCGGAGGATCGCTCAGCTTGGCCAGATTCGATGAAGCCGTACTACGTAGCGAAGCATCATGCAGATCGTTTACTCGAACAGAGTGGACTCACGTACACGATTGTTCGTCCGGGTGCATTGACAGATGATGCGGGAACGGGCAAAGTGAACACGAAATTCGAGGGAAGTGGAGAGATTCCACGCGAAGACGTCGCATCATTCTTGGTGCATGTCCTTCATAACCATTCAAACGTGCAGAACAAAGCAATTGATTTGATCAAAGGGGATACCCCAATCGAAGAAACGCTATAAGTGTGTGACATCAAAAACGGGATGAGAAAACCATCCCGTTTTTTGTCGCGTTAAAGAGGGAAAAGAACGCAGGATAACGAAATAGAAGAATACGAACAGGTGAGGAGGTTCCGCATGACCGAGATGTTCATTTATCTGGCGGTCTATTTGTTGCCGTCATTTTTACTCGGCTTTTTAGCACTCGATGTCTTTCAACGAAATCCGAATAAAGTCGAGCATCGTTTGCTGAGCCTGTTTGTGTTCGGTTATTCGATGCTCTTCTTGGCTGAATTTGTCCGCCATCTATCGCCGATTGAATACAGTCCGGCACTCATTGCCTATTGGTTTGGGAACGCTGGGATTTTCATTTTTATCTTCTCTGTTCATTTCATATTAAGTATCACAGGCGTCGGCGCAAAGGCACCGAAGTGGTTGTATCCATGGGTCGTCTATTTACCATTGATTCCTGTTGTGTTGACGTATGTCCGTCAGGAGAATATCATCAACAGTCAACAGTTTGAACAAGTAGGCATTTGGATTTATCCTGAGTTCAACTCATCGTATTTAACTACGTTGACCGTCGGAAACATTTTTCATCTATTGATTATTGGTCTCATTTTTTATGCATTGAAGCGTGCGGAACGAAGAGAACACCAACGCGTATTGCGCATGCTTTTTTGGACTGCAAATGCCGTACTAATATGGGATATTGTATTCGGCTACTTTCAATTTCGTGGGTTGATCCCACCCTATTCATACATGTATGGGGGGCTTGTTTGGGCGGTAGCATTGGTCGTTGCGATGAATCGTTTAGACTTCTTAACCTCTTATGTAAAACGATATGGGACACTTTATAATTTAAATCCATCCGCCATCTTGTTGATTGACCCGGATGGGAGGGTGGAAAGTGCGAATCCGGCCGCACGCACGCTATTTCATACTGTCCGTGTCGTGAATGAACGGTTTATCGATTTGTTGCCAGAAAAGAAAAAAGCAGAGTGGATGGAACACTACAGCCAACATTTTCGGACACGTAAAAAGTTTATAGAGTTTGAAACGAAGATTATGACAAAGTCTGGGCAAGAGCTTTACGTCGTCATCGATGGGGATTTTGTCGATATCGACCGCACGATTCACGGGATGATTATCATTCGGGATGTCCACTCGTTTAAAGAGGCCGAGCAAACAATCCGATTCTTTGCCTATCATGACCCACTGACGAAGCTGGCGAACCGACGTGCATTTTATGAACGCGCAGACCAGGCGTTGCTTAGTTCCTCGATGCTGTCTTTATTGATTATTGATTTGGACGGTTTTAAAGCAGTCAATGATACGTACGGTCACCAGATTGGAGATTATTTCTTAACTCATTTGGGTGGATTGCTGGAAGCGTCGACACGAGACGTTGGCTTGGCCTCTCGTGTTGGCGGGGATGAGTTTTATATTTATTTAGTGGATTTAACAGAATCGGAAGTGCTTGCATTTATTCACGAACTTCAGATGACGTTAAATCAAAACCCTTACCACACGTCCGATGTGACGATTCCAATCCGTGCGAGTATTGGGGTCAGTCATGCTCCCGACCAAGGAACAAATTTAGACACGTTGATCCATAAAGCGGATCAGGCGATGTATCAGATCAAGCAAGATGGAAAAAATGATTACGCCATCTATGACGAGGCGTTACATGGTCCGAAATAAAGGGAAAATAGTAGTGTTTGATTATGGAGAGGAGGATGCAACATGTCAGAAAGACCATTAGTAACGATGCGCGCCGAAGGAGAAGCCGGAGGCGTTAAGACGACTGTGCGTGTAGGCGATCACACCCCATTTATCGTGGATGAGCCAGAACGACTCGGTGGGACGAACAAGGGACCGAATCCACTCGAGTATCTTCTCGGTGCCCAGTCGTCCTGTACGACCATCATGATTGCCTATGCCGCCCAGGATTTGAACTTTGAGTATGAAGGGGTCGAGTTTGTAACAGAAGGGACGCTCGATCCTCGAGGATTCCAAGGGATGGAAGGTGTCCGAACTTACTTTGAGTCGACATATATGAAAATCGTATTGGATACGACCGAATCGGATGAGCGAATCGAAGCATTAAGGAAGGCTGTCGAGGCACGTTGTCCAATTCATAATCTCATGCATGCAGCAGACGTAGCGATGACGGCAGAATGGACTCGAAAATAAGGATGAGGGCAACCTCATCTTTTTTACATAGAAATCGTGAAAAGAGTACGGAGGGAAGACGAATGCATCACCGACCGATGACGCGTGAATGGGCATGTCAAATTCAAGAATGGACCTATGAAGCTCCTTATGACTTCTATAATCAATCGCCTTCTGAAGAGGGAATCGCCGAGTTGATGACGTATCAGGTGATTGTAGAGGAGCATGAGCTGATTGGATTTTATTGCATCGGTTCCCCGGCTCAAGTGCCCAATTCGACATATCCGTATTGTTTAGAATTTACGGATATCGGGTTGGGGATGCGACCCGATATGACGGGGAAAGGACATGGCCGATTGTTTGTGACGTACGTCATGGAGAGAGCGATGGAACGGGGCAAACCGCTTCGTTTGACCGTCGCCGCTTTTAACGAACGAGCGATTCATCTATACGATACGGTCGGATTTCGCACCATCACATCATTCGAGCGGAATGGTACCCCGTTTAAAGTGATGGTGCGCGATTAACCATATTGTTTTTGATGTGCCTTTTTACGTCGTAAATAATCCTCATCGGCACGAAGTTGATCCCAATACGTTTTGAAGATGCGAGCAGACTCTGCCTTCTCTTCGTCGATTTCGCGCTCATGGAGGTCACCGTCTTCTTTATATTTACGACCGCCTTTATAATTGGCATAGCGTCGGGCCCGCGTGTAGCCCATTTGGATGAACTTTCGGGCCATGTCCATCCCGACGAAATCGTCATTCGCGCGATACGCTTCAAACAATTCCATAATTTCTTCAGCAGATTGCTTCGCAATCTCGGGCGTCTTGAATCGCCAATGTGGCAAAATCTCACTTTTATACGGTTCGACGAGTAGTACGCCTTGTTCGCCACGCCCGACCCGATACAATTCGGGTTGTTGTCGGAAGTCGATTTCATCGAAGTTTAAGTCATAATCAAATGGCATGTTCATTCCTCCTCGCCTAACGTTTCCCATTAGGTCGGTGGAGGAAACAACTTGAAGGAAAAGGACAGGTTGATATGATCACTCTAGAGACAGAACGATTGATTTTACGGGCATTTACGTTAAAAGACGCAGAAGATATGTATCATTATGCAAAAGATGAACGAGTCGGACCGATGGCTGGTTGGGCACCCCATGAATCGATTGAAGAAACAAGGGACGTCATTCAACTGTTTATCGAGGAAGCAGATGTATGGGCCATCGTCTTGAAAGAGACTGGGCAAGTGATCGGTAGCATCGGGTTACACGACCGAAGACCAGACCCTTCGATTCAACATGAGGCACAGCGTGAGATTGGTTATGTGCTCAGTCCAGACAATTGGGGGAATGGTTACGTGCCAGAAGCCGTTCAGGCGATGATTCGATTTGGGTTCGAAGCGTTAGGGTTAGAGCGGATTTGGTGCGGATACTTCAGCTTCAATGACCAATCGCGACGCGTCGTTGAAAAGTCTGGATTCACCTATGCGTTTACAAAACAACAGGAATTGACCCGGCTCGATGGACGAACGGTAGAATGTCTCGTCTATGTTCAACTAAATCCCACGTTCTCTACACATTGAAGCACGATTTCAATGTGTTTTTTCATGAAATCATAAAAATCTCTTGATATGTAACCGGTTACACATTAAGATGGTTTTGTAAGCGTTTCCAGAACGGAGGATGTCAAATGGCGACCATCAAACAAGTAGCAAAACATGCGAACGTCTCAGTGGCGACCGTATCACGCGTTATGAATAAAAGCGGATATGTGAGCGAAGAGGCGAAAGAAGCGGTCGAAAAGGCGATTGCGGAACTGAATTACGCGCCGAACCGAGTTGCTCGTTCGCTCTATAAAAAATCGTCGAATTTGATTGGACTTATCATGCCAGATATCACGAACCCGTTCTTTCCACAGCTGGCTCGGGCGATTGAGGATGTCGCCAATCAACATGGGTATCAAGTCGTCTTATGCAATACAGACGAACAACTTGAAAAAGAACAGACGTATTTAGTCGCCTTGCAAACGATGCACGTCGATGGCCTGATTATTACAACAAATCATTCGCACAATCCGAATTATGAGACGTTGGATTTACCGATGGTCGCACTAGACCGAATCGTAAAAGCGGGGATCGACGCCGTTGTATCAGATGGATATGAGGGTGGAAAGTTGGCGGCCGACACGCTGTTACAACGTGGTGCGACACGACTGGCACACATTGCCGGACCGGATCATCTCAAAACGGTCAAACGCCGAACCGAAGGATTTGTCGAAGTAGCGGGAGAGAAGCTCGTCGGGATGACCGAGTCCACGTTCACGTTCAAAGACGCATTGAAAGCGTCCCAAGAGCTGTTCGACCATGCTTGGCCATTCGATGGCATTTTCGCAGCGAACGATGTGATTGCAGCCGCCGTATTACAGGAAGCAGTCCGTCGAGACATTCGTGTCCCAGAAGAGCTACAGGTCATCGGATATGACGGGATCGAATTAGGCGAGATGACGTCTCCGCCGCTGACGACCATCGTCCAGCCGATCTATGAGATGGGGCGAGTGGCGACAGAACGATTGCTCGATTTGATTGAGAAAAAAGACACGCGACCGAAAGAGATGTTATTACCGGTCACGTTACTTGAAAGACACACGACAAAGCGGAAGGAGAGATAAAGAATGAAACGCATTGTTGTCATTGGCAGTATATCGATGGATCTTGTCGTCACATCCGACAAACGGCCACAAGCCGGAGAAACGGTCATCGGTGAGTCGTTCCGCACCGTTCCAGGGGGAAAAGGTGCGAACCAAGCGGTCGCTGCCTCCAAATTAGGCGGCACTGTTCAGATGGTCGGTTGCGTGGGAAGTGATCCGTTCGGTCAACAGGTTGTTGAAAACTTCAAACGACACGATGTCGATGTCACGCATGTTCAGATTATACCGGAGGAAGTGACGGGTACGGCCCATATCGTATTAGCAGAAGGGGATAATTCGATTGTCGTCGTCCAATCGGCGAACAAACGAGTCGTTTTCACGGATGAGGAGCTCGAACATTTTCTCGACGAGCAGGCGTTCGTGCTCCTGCAACTCGAAATTCCAATCGAGACGGTAAAACAAGTGACCGCTTACTGTAAAGAGAAAGGGATTCCGGTGCTACTCAATCCGGCACCGTCTCAACTGCTTCCACCAGAAGTGATTGAGGACGTCACGTATTTAACGCCGAACGAACATGAATGCCGTGACTTATTCAACGGAATGTCCGTAGATGATGTTCTCAAACGTTATCCGAACAAGTTACTCGTCACGGAAGGCGTCCATGGCGTTCGATTCCATGACGGACGAGACGTCCGTCATGTGCCAGCCATCCGAGCAAACGTCGTCGACACAACAGGAGCAGGTGACACGTTCAACGGTGCACTCGCTGTCTCCCTCATCGAACAAGACGATTTGGAGACGGCCGTACGGTTTGCCGTAGTCGCATCCGGCATGAGTGTCGAAGGCTTCGGTGCACAAGGTGGTATGCCGACACGACAAGATGTACAACAACGATTGGAGCGCGTGTGATGAAAAAACAAGGAATTTTGAATAGTCATTTAGCAAAAATCTTTGCCGACCTCGGGCATACGGATCGCGTCGTCATCGCCGATTGTGGGCTACCGATTCCAGACGGGGTCAAGCGGGTCGATCTTAGTCTCCGCATCGGGGAACCTTCCTTTCTTGAGGTGCTCGATGTCGTCGAATCGGATTTGGTCGTAGAGCGCATCACGATTGCTGAGGAAATCCTCACACACAACTCGACGATTGCGGATTCACTGAAAGAACGGTACACGAGCATCGACATGTGTTCGCATGAAGACTTCAAACGGGAGGTCGCAAAAGCGAAAGTGGTCATTCGAACTGGGGAAGCGACACCTTACGCCAACGTCATCTTACATGCCGGGGTCATTTTTTAAGGGGGGATTCGATGCATATTCAGTTGAAAGGCATCCATAAGTCGTTCGGACCAGTCTCCGTCTTAAAAGGAGTCGATTTCGAACTGTTGCCTGGAGAGATTCATGCCCTTATGGGCGAGAACGGGGCCGGGAAGTCGACATTGATGAAGGTGATGACCGGTCTGTATGCACAGGATGAAGGCGAGATTCTCATCGACGGCGCGAAACGTCAATTCAAGCACCCAAAAGAAGCGGAGCAAGAAGGCATCGCCTTCATCCATCAGGAGCTCAACATCTTACCGGAGATGACGGTGACAGAAAATCTGTTTTTAGGTCGAGAACTGACGGGACCGTTCGGGATGGTCAAACAGCAGGAAATGACCAGACGTGCCCGAGAATACTTGGCTGAATTGAACGTGTTCATGGATGTCGATGAAGTGGCGCGCAATTTGTCGGTCGGTCAGCAACAGATGATTGAGATTGCCAAGGCGCTCATGACGGATGCGAAGGTCATCGTCATGGATGAACCGACGGCCGCCTTGACGGATCGTGAAATCCAGGCACTCTTCGCAGTGTCACGGGCCTTGCGTGATCAAGGTGTATCCATCATCTATATCTCACACCGAATGGAAGAAATTTTTGACTTATGTGATCGGATCACGGTACTTCGGGATGGACAATCCATTTCGACTCGCATGATTCAGGACACCTCATTTGAGGAAACGGTGCGCGATATGGTCGGTCGCGAGATTGGAGAACGCTATCCGACGCGTACCGCTACACTTGGGGACGTCGTGATCGAGGTGGATGATTTAATAGGTAACCGGTTCCACAACGTATCGTTCAACGTTCGTGCCGGAGAAATCGTTGGGTTTTCTGGATTGATGGGAGCGGGGCGTACCGAGGTGATGCGTGCGCTATTCGGAGCAGACACCCACAAAGGGGGGGTCATTAAACTGAATGGGAAACCGATTCGAATCAAGACCCCAGCCGACGCCATCAAGCACGGTATCGCGTTTTTGACAGAGGACCGAAAAGGAGAGGGCTTACTCCTCGATTTCTCGCTAAGAGAAAACCTGTCGCTCCCGACACTTGATAAACGAGCAAAAGGATCGGTCATCTCGAAGCAACAGGAGGAGACGTTCGCCGAGACATACTTACAAAAATTGCGGGTCAAACATCATTCGATGGAACAAAAAGTGAAGTCGCTGTCTGGTGGGAATCAACAGAAGGTTGTGCTCGGTAAATGGTTAGGTGTCGAACCGGACGTCTTGATTTTGGATGAACCAACCCGAGGCGTCGACGTCGGTGCTAAGAAAGAGATTTACAATATCATGAGCAATCTCGCGGAATCAGGTGTCGCCATCATCATGGTCTCTTCTGATTTACCGGAAGTGCTTGGGATGAGTGATCGGATCGTCGTCATGCGGGAAGGTGTCGTAACCGGAACGCTCACGAAAGAAGAGGCGACACAAGAAAAAGTAATGACGTATGCGACAGGAGGGCAATGATATGGAATTGAAAGCAACAACTTCGCTGAAGCGCCCAGGTCGACTCGGATGGGGACAAAAATTAGGACCGCTGTTCGGTCTACTCGTCATCGTCGTCGTCGTGACGGCGCTCGAACCAGGATTTTTATCATTAAATAATATCTTTAACGTACTCCGCCAAGTGTCGATCAATGCCTTGATTGCCTTCGGGATGACGTTTGTCATCTTGACAGGGGGCATCGATTTATCGGTCGGTTCGATTTTGGCGCTCGCTTCTGCACTGGTGGCAGGCATGATGGTGGACGGTCAACATGCGGTTATGGCCGTTGCACTCGGCTTGATTGCAGGTGCCGTTCTCGGAGCGTTCAACGGGGCGGTCATCACGTACGGAAAAGTGGCACCGTTCATCGCGACATTGGCTACGATGACCATTTATCGGGGATTGACGCTAGTCTATACGGACGGAAGACCGATTACAGGTCTCGGGAATTCCGGTTGGTTCGAGATGCTCGGACGTGGTTATTTCTGGATCATTCCGGTGCCGGCATTGACGATGCTACTCGCATTCGGTGTCCTTTACTTCATCTTGAAGAAGACGACATTTGGTCGTCATACGTATGCGATTGGTGGGAATGAAGAAGCGGCTAAATTGATGGGGATTGGCGTCAATAAAGTCAAAATCATGATTTATTCGCTATCCGGTATGCTTGCGGCACTCGCTGGCATCATCTTGACGTCACGTCTCAATTCCGCACAACCTACAGCAGGAACGTCGTATGAACTCGATGCCATCGCAGCGGTCGTTCTCGGGGGAACGAGTCTTGCGGGTGGTCGTGGCTGGATTGTCGGGACGTTGATTGGGGCGTTGATCATCGGAACATTAAATAACGGATTGAACCTTCTTGGCGTATCATCATTCTTCCAACTCGTCGTAAAAGGTGCAGTTATATTGTTTGCAGTATTGCTTGATCGTCGACAAAACGCGTAACACGCGAAAGGGGAAAACGGAACATGAAAAAATGGACAGCTTGGCTACTCGCACTGACAATGGTACTGATGGCAGCTTGCTCGACTGAACAACCGGGGTCATCGTCTGAAACGGAAACGAAAGATGGCGATTATGAAATCGGCTTATCGATCTCAACATTGAATAACCCGTTCTTCGTCGCACTGAAAGAAGGCGCAGAAGAACAGGCGAACGAAATGGATGCGACGTTGACGGTAGCGGATGCGCAAAACGACGCGGCGAAGCAAGTGAATGACGTCGAAGATATGATTCAAAAGGGGATGGATTTGATTCTCATCAACCCGACGGATTCAGAAGCGGTCGGCGCGGCAGTACAGGCAGCAAACGATGCGGGCATTCCCGTCATCACGGTAGACCGTAACGCTGAAACAGGGGACGTCGTCGCCCACGTGGCATCAGATAACGTCGCAGGTGGACAGTTGGCGGGTGACTACATGGTCGAACTCGTA
Source organism: Exiguobacterium sp. BG5(2022) (assembly GCF_031844365.1). Classification (GTDB taxonomy): domain Bacteria; phylum Bacillota; class Bacilli; order Exiguobacteriales; family Exiguobacteriaceae; genus Exiguobacterium; species Exiguobacterium profundum. The sequence goes on along the minus strand of NZ_JAUZVB010000001.1, from coordinate 1,942,709 downwards.
GGCGAAGGGCAAAAAGTCGTCGAGCTCGAGGGGATTCCAGGAGCGTCTGCGACACGTGACCGCGGACAAGGATTCAACGAAGCCATCGATGGGAAATTGGAAGTCGTGGCAAAACAATCGGCAAACTTTGACCGTGCAGAAGGATTGACGGTCATGGAGAACATCTTACAGGACAATAAAGACATCGTCGCTGTATTCGCACATAACGATGAGATGGCACTCGGTGCCGTTCAAGCACTCGAAGCGGCTGGAATGAGTGACGTGAAAGTCATCGGATTCGATGCGACAGACGATGCCGTCAAAGCGGTCGAAGGTGGGACGATGGCAGCTACGGTTGCACAAAAGCCCGCTGAGATTGGGAAGTTGGGTGTAGAAGCGGCAATCAATCATCTGAAAGGTGAAACAGTGGAGGAAAACATTCCGGTCGAACTCGAATTAATCAAATAAGTAAGAAGAAACCTCACGATGCCTTGATTTCGGGTAGAGCTCGTGAGGTCATTTTTATTTATATGGGGAAATGAGAAATTGTGTATCGTTGTTCATATATTTTAAAGAGTACTGCACTTCTATTAAAATGACGGTTTCGCTTGCTTTTAACATATGTGCTTTTCCGCGTTGAATTGAGATGGCATTGGTCGGTCTTACCTCAAATGATTCTCCATCAATCGTCACGATTGCTGTGCCTTGGAGAATCGTCCAAATTGTATCGGTCTCTTCATGATAATGGTAACTGAGTTCTTTCCCTGCTTGAACGAGCATGCGACGTGTCACACTGTGATGCCCATCGGCGAGTGTCTCATGATGGATGACTTCCGACTGCCCCCATCGCTTCCATTTGAATTTTGGATAGTCGTCGGATGAGGCGAGATAATCTTTCAGCTGCGGGGTCGCCTCTTTCTTCGAGACGAGAATTCCATCCGCGTTGACGGCGACGACAAGGTCTTCTAGCCCAATCCCAATCAAAGGAAGGTTCAATTCATTGATCACATGCGTGTTCGTCGATTCGAACAGTTCGACTTGACCGTGAGTTGTGGACGTCATTTCTTCAGTCAATGTGTTCCATGTTCCTAAGTCTTTCCAATCGCCATCGTAGCGGTGAACGAATACCGACTCTGCATGTTCGACAACGGCATAGTCAAACGAAGTCTTTTCTAATTCGTCATAGCGTGAAGTGAGGTCTGAATAAGTTGTCGGTAAGTTTCGTTCTGCTAGTTCATCAAGTAACAGATGTAACTTGCAAGCAAAGATTCCACAGTTCCAAAGGGCACCTTGTCCAATCAACTGTTCTGCTACATCGACGGTCGGTTTTTCCTGAAATAGGCGAACCGAGGACATTTGGGCCGTCTCGTCTGGAACGATATATCCGTATTTTGATGTCGGATGAAGGGGTGTGACCCCAATTAGATGCAAAGCATCATCGTTCGCTTGGACTGCTTCATCGACTTGAGGGAAATATTCAAAGAAGCGGAGGTCGACGTAAGCATCGACCGGCATCACAAGTACCGTTTCATCCAGAGGCACATGTTGCTCGTTTAAATAGCTTGCCCCGAGAACGATAGCGGGAAATGTATCACGACGAGTTGGTTCGGAAATGATATTAGTATCTGTACCAACTTGATGAATGACACAATCTTTTTGCTGAACATTTGTGATAATGAAAGCGTTAGTGTCTAAATCTTGTGTTTTTAGTTGATTATAAACTCTTTCAAGCATTGATTGTTTCGTTCCATCTCTGCTAGGCAATAAACGAATGAATTGTTTGGCATTCGAATTGTTCGAAAGTGGCCATAGTCTTTTTCCATCACCGCCAGATAATAATAGAATCTTCATCGAATGTCCTCTCTTCAAATAGAGTTTCTCATCTATTTCGCCAAACGTCGGACTATCCCTGTCTAATCAAAAAAGAGACAGCCGATTCCGGCTATCTCTTTACAATATAGGGCGAAGCAATGCGCGAACGGGACTTCCATCCCCTTCGACGATTGGGAGAGGGACGGCATTCAAATCGTAATCTCCCGGTAAGATATTGTCTAAAACGAGTCCTTCTAGGATATGCACACCATTTCGTGCTAACGCGTGATGGCCGCTCATCTCTTTACTGTCAATCGCATCAACGGACGGTAAGTCGAGTCCGATCAAGAAGATTCCGAGTTCTCCGAGACGATCGGCAAGAGCGGGTGTCAGTTCAGGAATCGTCTCTGGGAAGACGCTCTTATCGGGCCAACCATCCGTTTTTAAGATGAGGCGTTCCACCCCAGTCAAATCGTGACCATCCAAATCAGATGCTTCAATCTTTGCCTTATGCGGTAGATGAATAACACGGGCTGGTCCGATATATACGGACGGATCGAGGTCGATCACGCGCTTCCCATGGTCGTCAAAATGAAACGGTGCATCGATGTGGGTCCCGAGATGTAAACTCAATGTCATCTTCCCGACATTGACCGAACCACTCTCTGCCATCGGCCACGCGATTTCATACGAAAATTTTGTATCTCCCGGCCATGTCGCAACATCGGCATGAAGTGGCTGTGATACATCAATCCAAGTCATTTTGTTCAGCTCCCCTTATAGTGATGTCCGGACCGTCCACAGTTCTGGGAAGAAGCGATGGTCGAGCACGCGACGTAAATAGTTCACGCCAGACGAACCACCTGTCCCCATCTTCTGTCCGATAATGCGTTCCACGGTGCTCATATGGTTAAAGCGCCACATCTGTTGCTGGCTACCGATATCGAGTAGCTTTTCACCGAGCTCATATAAGTCCCAATACGTGTCGACGTCTCGATAGACCTCGACCCACGCTTTTTCAACACTCTCGTTCCATTCCCAGTCCTGAGTGACATCACGTTCGAGTACACTCGCATCAATCGGAAGACCGCGGCGATGCATTTCGCGGACGGTCACATCGTAAATACTAGGAGCTTGTAGCGAGCCTTCGAGCAATGGATACAGTTTTTTATCGTGCGCGTAAACACTGAGCGTCCGTGCGTTTTTGAAGCCGAGCGCGAATTCGATTTGTCGGTTCTGGTAAGATTGAAAACCAGAGGACGAGCCGAGTTGGTCTCGGAACTCTAAATACTCGGCCGGCGTCAACGTCGCGAGAACGCCCCATGACTGGATGAGTTGTTGCTGAATCTTCGAGACGCGGGCGAGCATCTTGAACGAACGTTCGAGTTCGCCGTTCGTGATGGCCGTCGTGGCTGCTGTCAATTCATGCAAAATGAGTTTCATCCACAACTCGCTCGTCTGGTGGATGATGATGAACAGCATCTCATCATGATGGTCAGAAAGGCGATGTTGACTTGATAAAATCGGGTCGAGTTGGAGATAGTCCCCGTACGACATGTCTTTTGAGAAATCCGTTTGAATCGATTTTTCTACTTTATGTTCTGTGCGTTCACTCATGACAGTTCCCCCTTATGCGACCACTTCGCGGACGTTCTCGAACGCCTCATATTCTTTGTCGTCCATGATTTTCTTCAACGTCAAGATCACGTCATATACGTCGGTAAACGTATTATATAGTGCGACCGGTGCGAGACGGATGATATTCGGTGCGCGGAAGTCAGGGATGATGTGATGTTTCTTCAACGCTTTACAGATGCGTGCCGCTTCGGGATGCTCGAGGCTCAAATGAGCGCCGCGCTGTCGTGTGTCAGTCGGGCTACCGATGAAGAATCCGTGAGGTGCGAGCATCTCTTCGATCAAATCCATCATATACGTCGTGAGCGCGAGTGATTTTTGACGAATCGCTTCCATCCCGACCTCGTTGAACATCTCAAGCGCGCCAAGTTGAGGAGCAAGACTCATAACGTGTGGTGTTCCGATTTGGAACGCACCGGCATGTTCGGCCGGTGTCATCGTATGGTCCATATCGAACTGTTTATCTTTGCGCGAACCGAACCATCCGGCGAGTCCAGGTGTCGTGCCGAAGTGACGTTCATGAACGAATAAGCCCCCGACCGTTCCCGGACCCCCGTTCAAATGTTTATAGTTGCACCAGTATGCGAAGTCGACACCCCAGTCGTGGAAGTCATGAGGGATGGCGCCGACGGAGTGACAGGCATCGAAGCCGATCAAAATTCCACGCTCGTGTGCCGCTTTCGTTAGACGAGCCATATCTAAAATCTGACCACTCCGATAGAGGACGGTCGGTAATACGATGAGGGCGATTTCGTCAGTCATCGCGGCAATCAAGTCGTCTTCTGCTAAGAAGCGCCCATCTGGACTGTTGACTTGGACGAGGTGCTCTGATGGGTCGAGTCCACGAAGTTCGAGCTGACTCTTCAAGGCGTAAATATCAGACGGGAACGTGAGGGCGTCTGCCAAAATCTTCGTTCGTTTGCCTTCTGGTTTGAAAAACGAAGCGACAAGTTGATGCAAGTTCACGGTCGTCGAACCGGTGACCATTACTTCTTCCGACTTTCCACCGATGAGCGGCGCGTTCAATGCAGCCAGCTCTTCGGACAAGTTGAACCAAGGATGGCGACCGGACATCCAACCATCGATCCCGAGCTCTCTCCAGTCCGCGAGCGATTCAAGGAGCGTACGCTCGGCTCGTTTCGATAAGAGCCCGAGTGAATTCCCATCCATATAAATCCCGTCTTCCGGTAAGTAAAATTCTTCCCGATATGATGCGAGCGGGTCTTGTTTGTCTAGTTGTTGTGCGTAAGCACGTGTGAAATCGTTCATCTCCCCATAATCCCCCTTTAAAGCTTATACGTTGTCAAAATCGTAGCAATCGGACATAAGGAAGTCAACAAACAACAAGATGTCGGCGAGTCAAACTAAAAAACGCTCAAGGATCTTCCCGAGCGTTTAAAAATACAGCTTATTTTATTTTTCGTACGTTCTCTTGTCGGAGTAACTTAAATAATGTGAACACCATCAGCAGAAGAATAATCGTGAAGGGCAAGGCGGAAATCAACGACGCAGTTTGAAGTCCTTCTAAGCCACTCGCAATCAACAAGACGGCAGCGATTCCTCCTAACAGAACTCCCCAAGCGATTCGAACGGGGAGGGGCGGATTCAAGCTACCGTTCGTCGTCATACTACTGATGATGTAGGTGGCAGAATCGGCCGACGTGATCAAGAACGTCAAAATCAAGAGAATCGACAAGACGGAGAGGATAAAACTAAACGGGAGCTCGGCAAACGTCACGAACAATGCGCTCGTCACGTCCGCATTGACGGCTTCAGCGATGGAAGTCCCTTCGAATAAATCTAGATGTAGGGCAGTGCCCCCGAATACAGCAATCCAAAGGAGCGCAATGAACGGAGGAACGATGAGGACACCGACGATGAATTCACGAATGGTACGTCCTCGTGAGACACGTGCGACGAACGCTCCGACAAATGGGGACCAGGCGATGGCCCATGCCCAATAAAAGATTGTCCAATCCCGGACCCACGTCCCCTGTTGATACGGTTGTAGACGAAGACTATAGCGAATGAAATTTTGTAAGTAGTCACCTAGACCGAGCGTCAAGGTTTCTAAAATGAAAATGGTAGGACCGGCAAAGAAGACGAAGACCATCAACACGAGTGCGGTACCTAAGTTGATGTTACTCAACCACTTGATGCCACGATCGAGCCCTGTCGTCGTCGATGTTAAAAAGAGAGCGGTCAAGACGACGATGATGGCGACTTGCATCCAAGCGGTGTTCGGGAGCCCGAACACGCTGTTCAGTCCGCCATTGATTTGAAGAACACCTAAACCAAGCGACGTCGCGACACCCATGACGGTGGCAATGACCGCTAAAATATCAATCGTCTGGTTCAACGGTTGTTTGTACGGTCGTTCTTTTATAAGTGGTGAGAGGCTAGTCGAGATGAGCCCGTCCGCATTACGACGAAACTGGAAATAGGCGATGATCAGTCCGACAATCGCAAAGACAGACCATTGACTGACACCCCAATGGAAGAACGAATAGGCCATCGCGAGGCGTGCCCCTTCGACCGTCAATGCCTCCGTATCCGTATAAGGTGGCGTAAAGAAATGACTCATCGGCTCGGCAACACCCCAAAAGACGAGTCCGACACCGAATCCCGCGGAGAATAACATGCCGATCCAAGTAAAGAACGGATATTGAGGGCGATCGTCATCCTTCCCGAGACGGATTTTTCCGTATTTACTGAACGCTAAAAAGACTAAAAAGAGCACAAACAAGAATACGGAAAGTAAATAGAACCAACCGAACGAGCGAGTTGTAAAGTTAAAAATAGATCCTGCGATTGAAGCGAATGATGTTGGGGCAATGGCTCCGAATAGAACGAGTAAGGCGATCAAACTTGCTGAGATGTAAAAGACGCGATTCAAACGTGGCTTTTGTTTAGAATCCTTCATAGATGTCCCCTTTCAAAAAAATTATGTAGCATTAATAAACGGTTCCCTAATCTCCACATTGCAAACAGGAGACGCATTTCATCGTGTTTTGTATAGTTGAATCGGGAAAAGAACCAAAGAGGAGGGAACGATATGAAATTGATTGCGATTGATTTAGACGGGACGCTGTTATCGCGCACAGGCGTGATAACAGAGGCAAACCAGGAGGCGATTCGTCGTCGGCAAGATAATGGTGATATCGTTGCGATTTGTTCAGGACGTTCGATTCATGATATCGAGGAGCTGTTGAAGCGAAGTGACCTCATCTGTCCGATTTTGTCAGGTAACGGAGCAATCGGGTTCTATGAGAACGAGCGAATTTACTATCATGCGATGGATCAGACAATCGTAAATGAACTGTGGGAAATCGCTGATGCGGACGATGCGTACGTTGAATTTTATACGAATGCGGGAGTGAAGGTTCTCCGTTCAGGAAGCGATTTACTGAAGCGGGAACTCGATGAGGTGTTGCCACACGATCAATCGTTCACTCGCGAGTGGGCGGAACGTGAGATTGAAATTCAAAATGAGCAATTCGGTCTGACGTATATGGATTCGATGGCAGACATCGACTTTGCACGAGATGAAGTGTACAAGGTGTTTGTCTATTCGTTCGATCGCCGAAAGCTACACCGGTTGCGTAAAATCTATGAACCACGGAACGATATTTTGATTACGACTGCGGGGTGGACGAAAATTGAAATCGGACATCCTCATGCGAGTAAAGGCGCAGCCTTGAAACAGCTAGCTGAGCATGAACAGATTCCGATGCGTGATGTCGTCGCCATCGGAGACAATCTGAATGATGTGTCGATGTTCGAAGTGGCAGAAATAAGGATTGCGATGGGGAATGCTGTGGATCCGTTAAAAGATTTAAGCACGCATATTACAAAGGATGTGGAAGAGGACGGGGTCGCTTACGCGCTGACGCATTATGTATAAAATGGATTATGGAGAAATCGTGAACGAGGATTGAATCTCACTTAAAACGGATATTGTATACATGTAACCATTCACTTTCTGAAATGAGTCGGGGAACGGGGAGGCACTTTCGTCACCTGTCGCTTATGGATGAAAGGGATGGGCAAAGTCCATATGAACGTGAATCGTGTATTCCAAACGATGATACGTCGGCCTCTGCTTGCCATCGGAGCAAGCATACCAGACAGACTGTTTGTATACGGAATTCCACATGATCCGCGTCAGAAGTGGACATCATAGGTGCCAAGTCCTCTCGTGCCCATTCAATCAAAATGTCTATGAGTCACCTATTCGATTTCATGTTTTCGAATGAAAAACAATTGGTGAACCAATGGACGATGAACGGATTGGAATGATGCGTCACGTTGGCTTGGACATCTCTAGTCGAACCAAATCATGGATGGGACGGTCAATCGAGCAAGGGCTTGGTTGGATGAAAGTCCGGGGACTAGAGAATCAAGAAAAGCGCCGAGTGAGGGCGCTTTTCTTGTGGTATCCTATTGAGTGAATGCAACCGATGGAGGGATCATATGCCAAAGCTATATTGGTTCGGAACGTTCCTTAGTGGAGTGATTCTTTTGACAACGGGAACGATGGAAGGTCTTTACCGCATACTCCCAATTGGGTTGATGGCTATCGCGGTCATCGGCTATTTCATACAGATTCGATTCGAGCAAAAGAAGCGGCGCCCTTGATTGGGTGCCGCTTCTCTATATTAGGTTATAAAGATTCGAGCAAACGTGTCATCACGTCATCGATTTCTTTTTGCAATGCATCAACTTGTCGTTGTAACGCCATCAATTCATCAAGGTCATCCAATTCATTCATCCGTTGGAGCAGTGCCCGATGTTCTGTCTCTAATTGGGTTAGGTGAGTTTCCTCATCAACCGTAGATGGAGCAGGTTTCGTCTGCTTCAGCGATTTTGATGGTTTGATGTGTTCCGTTTTAGGTTCATCTTTCGATTCCTGTCCACGTTTGTCGAGGGCATAGGCGACGTTACCTTCGAAACGTGTCATCGTCCCGTCGAGCCAATACGTGATAGGGAACAGCTTATTCAAGAAGTAGCGGTCATGGGAAACCGTAACGACCGTTCCAGGGAAACGTTCGAGTGCCTCTTCAAGTGCCTCTCTCGATTCGATATCGAGGTGGTTCGTCGGCTCATCTAGGACAAGGACATTGATTTCTTCATGGACGAGGATGGCAAGCATGAGTCGCATCTTCTCCCCGCCGCTCAAATTCGTGACCGGTTTAAACACACTCGCGCCGTAAAACAGAAATTGAGCGAGAAGGTGTCTCGCTTTGCCTTCATCGACTGCGATCCGGTCCCGAAACGCCTCGATTAAGCGATGAGATTCGTCGAATGTGATGTGTTGCGATAGATAGCCGATTTTGGCTTGGTCGGCTCGCCTTACGGTTCCGGCTTGCGGGATAACTTCACCGAGCAATATTTTCAAAAGCGAAGACTTTCCACTCCCGTTCGGTCCGACGATGGCGACGCGTTCCCCGTGCCCTGTGTAGAAGTGCACGTCTTCAAATAGAGGACGATCATAGATAAGTGTCATATCATTTACTTCGAAGACGTCGCGCCCGGTTCGCCCGTTCGTCGTGAACTGGATATTCGGTTGCTCGGCTTCGAGTTGTGGTCGTTTGATTCGTTCAATTCGTTCGAGAGCCTTTTCCATCGATTTGGCGCGACGATAGAACTTTTCATTCGGTGGATTGCCCTCGTTGGCCCATTGCCGCAACTGTCGAATCGTTTCTTTCATTTTTTTGATTTTCTTCTGTTGCTCCGTGTAAGCATGAAACTGGTCAAGCAACTGTTTTTCTTTTTGGGCAACGAAGTCCGTATAATTCCCAGGATAACTCGTCAATTCTCCATCCTCGCACTCGACGATTCGCGTGGCGACCGCATCTAAGAAGACCCGGTCATGGGAGACGATGAGGAGCGCTGAAGCATAATCCTGTAAATAGGATTCGAGCCATGTCATCGCTTCTAAATCTAGATGGTTCGTCGGTTCATCTAAAATGAGTAGCTCTGGTTCCTGAAGAAGCGCCAAGGCGAGACCGATTTTTGTACGCTCGCCACCGCTTAGCGTATCAAACGGTTGGTCCGCGAATGAGGTCAATTTGAGTCCATCAATCATTGCGCTGATTTTTGACTCGTAGACATATCCACCCGCATGTTCGAATTGTTCTTGGATAGCACCGTATGATTCGAGAAGACGTTCTAGTTGTTTGGACGTCGCCATTTCTTGCTCGAGATGAGCCATCTTTTCGCTTAGACGAATCACTTCCTCAAAAGCAGTGTAGAGGACCTCACGACCACTTCGTCCGGGATAGTCGGGAAGCTGGACCAAATAACCGACGGAAAGTCTTTGTCGACGGTAAATCGTTCCATCGTCATGTTCTTCGGAGCCGACAATGATGCGCAATAGCGTCGTTTTGCCACTGCCGTTTCGACCAACGAGCCCGACTCGTTCATTTTCGTTCATGAATAAATTGGCATCTGTGAGAACAGCGTGCCCACCGTATTGTTTTTGAATGTGTTGAAGATCGATCAACATAATAGGTTCCTCCTAAGGTTAGGGCCTATCAAAAAAACCGAGCGCAAAGAAGCGCTCGGTTTAGAAAGAGAGAGGCGCTTTGTCGTATATTCAGCAATGTCTAAAAAAGGACAGACGGGTCCCTTGATTAAGCGACATCGTGAAAAATCGCACGCAAAACGTACAAATGTTCAGTTGTCCAATGCGTACGTCCGACAAATTTCACCTTTCTCCCTCCTTTCATTCAATCTATATCTTGATTGTAAGCGTTTTTCATCTACCTGACAATGAAAATAGAGGGAATCGAAGCGAAGGCGTCGTATATAGTCGCCATTGAGGAGGCGAGAAAATGAGGAAAGAATGGCTAGGAGCACTCAGTTTGACCCTTGCGGCGAGTATATGGGGAGGAATGTATGTGGTCAGTAAATATGCACTCGCATATATTGAACCGTTCACGTTCGTCTGGTTACGATACGCTGTTGCATTTATGGTCTTATTCGTCGTTTGGTTTCGGTTTGGACGAGAATCGATTCGAAGGGCAGATTGGAAATGGATCGGACTTGTCGGTGTCATCGGATACGTTGCCTCGATTTCGTTTCAATTTATCGGAACGAAGCTATCGGATGCACATACCGGGTCCCTTGTGACCGCAGCGACGCCAGCTTTCATGGTGTTATTTGCCCGAATCCTATTGAAGGAACGACTGACTCCTGTCAAGATTGGAGCACTTGGATTGGCAACGGTCGGTGTTCTCATCGTGGTTGGTTGGGAAGGGGAAGGGACGTATCGAGTAGGCAGTTTCATACTTGTTCTAGCTGCCGTGACGTGGGCGCTCATGTCGATTTATGTAAAAATCGGCACACAGACGTTGTCGACCTTGACGCTCACGACATTTGCGATTGGAGTCGCCTGGTTATTGATGACGCCTTTGATGAGTATAGAGGTGATGCAAGCAGGTTGGCCAAAGTTAAATGGCGTCCTTTGGCTTAGTGTTCTCTATATCGGTGTCGTATCGACGGCAGGAGCGTTTTTCTTCTGGAACAAAGGACTCGAGTTAATGGATGCGAGTGTCGGGTCACTCTTTTTCTTCTTTCAACCCTTGGTTGGCGGGACGCTCGGGTGGCTCGTTTTGAACGAAACGCTCCATCTTAACTTCTTTATCGGTGCCGGTTGTATCATGACGGCTGTGACGTGGTCGACGCTCGCGGAACGAAGAGAACAACTGCCGATTTCAAATCGTCATCTGTAATGGCAAAGCGGTCGCCCTCATTTTGGAGGGTGACCGCTTTTGATTAAAATCCATGATGGTCGAGTTTGTCTTGTTCGCGCTTCATCTCGAGTTCAAGCCGTTGGATCGCGAGTTTCTCTTCTTCGATCTTCAATCGTCGTTCTTCGACACGTGCTTCTCTCGTTTTGATAATCGTATTGGCACCGACTGACGAAACGACAATCACCATAACCATGATGTAGAAAAAGAAATCCATATATAGCCCTCCTTCACTTGATTAGATTTGTGACAAGTCGTTGTGTCTCAAGGGCAACACGACCGTCTGTTGAAATCGCTGTATCATCGATGAGTGCGGAAATGAAGTGGTCAATCGCGCCCTGGAAACCACGTTGCGTGAGTGTCGTGTCCCACGACCCGAACGTTTCGACCTCATGCCGACCTTGCTTGAAACGATGTAGCGTGACCATCTCTTCGACAGACAATCGTTCGCCATCCCGGACGATCGAGACGTGCTCATGGTTCACTCCTGCTGAACGGTGCATCGATGTCGTGTGCATTCCGTGCTCATCTTGCCACACGTGGCGGGCGAATCGAAGCTCATGCTTGTCATTGACTTCGACGTGACCTGAGACGAGTGTTAGCTTATTACCAGCGAGGAAACGTAGCGTATCAATGACATGTAAGTAATCATCGAGTAAGGTGAAGGTCGCATCCTTAGGGCCGACGTCATTCTCGCGATGTTTTACCACATCAATCATGTGAGCAGAGGACTCGTTTTGTAGACGCATATACATCGGAGCGAAACGTCGATTGAACCCGACCATCAATTTACGCCCAAGACGTTCGGCTTGAATGACGAGCTGCTCCGCTTCCTCGATTGTTGCGGCGAGGGGCTTATCAACATAAACATCGACGCCGTGTTCTAATAAATACGATACGATGTCATAATGAGTTTCCGTTGAACTATGTACGAACGCTGCATCGATGGATGAGGCGAGTTCATTCAACGTGTCGAAAGAGGTCATTCGATACGTTTGGCAAATCATGTCTCGCTTAGATGTGTTCGGGGAAAAGGCACCGATCAAGTCGATTCGAGGATGAATCGAAAGGATGGGTAAATACGCTTTTTGAGCGATATTTCCAAGTCCGACAATACCGATTTTTGGTTTTTGCATCCCATTCACTCCTTTGGTTCATCATAACAAAAAACCGGACGGCAGATGCGTCCGGTTAGGGAATTATAAACTTGCGCTTAAGACCATTTCACCTTGTGGTGTCTCGTTTCCACGGTTTGGTTCTTTCGTGACGGCGACCGTATCCCAGTCGACGTCGACTTCATCTGAGTCGAGCGTATAGATGACGGTCCCGTTACCTTTGTCGTCTGTGACAAAGGCACCGGTTGGGATCGGAGCATTATCTTTTAAAAGCCAGACTTGGTACACTTCATTGTCGTCGAGTGAAGCTAAGCCGTTCGTTTGGACAATCAATTGCGTCGTACCGTCTTGCTCTGCAAGATAAGCGGTTCCTTCAGATTCACCCTCAAGTGGAATCGTCTCGGTCAATGCGATGCCAGGTGAGTCGGGTTGATTGGTGAGCAGATACCCGTTTCCGATCAAAGAGAGAAGGAGTGCCGCCGCGAGCGTCACCATCCCCCAGACAGGTACTTTCCGTTCTCGTTTTGCTTTGAAAGGTGTGACAGGTGGAACGGGATCAGATGTCACAGAAGATGTCACGGGTTCATTGTCTTCTTCTTCTTCGAATACACGATCGAGGACACGTGCTTTCATGCCTCGGGGTGGTTCAATCGGAGTAGACAAGAACGCGACGCCACCGACGAGTGCTTCGAGTTGTTCGAGCTCTTCTTGACAATCTTTACACGAAGCCAGATGTTGTTCAAATTTCGCTCGCTCATCTTCTGATAGATGTTGGTTGAAATAGTCAATCAATTGGTCGCATGCGTTCATTGTTCTACCTCCTTTCCGATGAATTCATGGGATAACTGTTTCCTCAGTTGCTTCAGCGCCAGTCGGACCCTTCCTTTCACTGTACCAAGCGGGATGCCACATGCATCAGCGATCTTCTGCTGACTGAGCCCTTGGAAGTACATGAGTCGGACGACTTGCTGTTGTTCGGCTGGAAGTGTTGCCATGGCCGTCTCGATTTGAGCGCGTTCTTCTTGCCACTCCACTTCTTTTTCAACGGATGGTGACTCAGAAGGGATGGCCTCCGCGTAGGACTCATCTAATTGTAAATCAGGTTTACGCTTTCGAATCAAATCGATGGCCACGTGGCGGCTCATCGTAAAGAGCCAGGACCTGAACTTGCCTTTCGAATCATCATAGACGCCACCGCCGCGCCACAACTTGATAAATACTTCTTGCATGGCTTCTTCGGCTAAATCGCGATCCTTTGTCAGTTGTAGGACAAAGGCGTATAAAATTCGCTCATACCGATCATACAATATTTCGAGCGCTTCTTTGTCCTTTTGCCGGACACGCTCGTACAATTCTAAGTCAGTCATAACATACTCCTTTGCGCAGAAGGGATGTCCCTTGTATTGATCTAACGTATAAAATCGAAAAATGGATGCCTATTTTGTGTGACTATTTATTGAACACGTAGATGATGGGATTGGAAGTTTCGTAAAAATGAATAATCGTAATTTCTCTGAAAAGGTATAGGTGATGATGCTCAGCCCGACCGCCGTCACGAGCATCAACCCGATGGCGACCATAGGAGAACTGACCGTGATCCAAAAGAAATACGATCGAATGCCAAATAGGAAAGCGAAAACGATGATCAATCCCGTGATCAGGCTACTCATTTGGCAATAGATTTGAGCGATACGTTGAATCATAAGATCCCTCCTCCGTTTCATTGTACTATACAGGAAAGGGAAAACGATAAGGAGACGATAGAATGAAGCGATTCACAGATGAAGGACGTACACTTGTTTGTTTTGATTTTGATGAGACCTATTTTCCACATGCATGTTCAGCTGACCAACTAGCTTCTGTCCGTCGGCTCGAGGACTTTTTGGAACGACATTCGTCAAGCGTGTCGACGATGTGGGTGACGGGGAGCTCGCTTGCGTCGATACACGAAAAAGCAAAACGGGCGAATCTTCGCTTTTGGCCTCATCGAATCGCCTCGAGTCTTGGCACAGAATTATATCGAATCGAGACGGACGGAACGTTCGTTGAGGACAAGGCTTATCAAGAACCGTTTCCGAGCGATTTTGTATCACGTGTGGAACGCATCGTGTCACAGACTGGACAGATGCATATTGAATTAGATGAACAGCCAGGGAATGGGATGAGTCCTTGGATTCGAAGTTACTATGTCCGCGACCAAGTCGGTTCATGGAGAGAAACGCTTCGGATGCTGACAGATTCAGCTGGCATTGCTGTCAATATGAGTCGATGCAATCCGAAAGCGGGTGACCCGGCTGATGCATTCGATGTCGATTTTTATCCGAAGCATGCGGGGAAAGTATCAAGCCTGGAATATGTATACGCCACTGCTTCCTTTTCACGAGAAGATACGTACGCTTTTGGCGACAGTGGGAACGACATTAGCATGCTAGCATATGTCGGGAACGGATACTTGGTGAACAACGCGACCGAACAGGCAAAACAGATGTATCCGGAGATGACAACAAAACCTTATGCAGAAGGGATTTTAGAAGTGTTGGAATCTGATTTGTCTTCTTTCATATAGTGCATGATTTCCTCTAATGAACGGATGAGGGTCGCACGAATCGTTTCGGAATGTGGATTGAAATCGAGACGTTGTTGCCAAATCCGACAAAATAAATCGGTCAAGGCCGCCTCTGCAGTTGCAGGATGGTCATTCAGATGAAGCGCATATCGATAAAGTAATTTTTCATAGCGTGAGTATAAATGTTCTAAGGCTTGGCGATTTTTAAGACGAATTTGATCGACCAGGCGTTCATCGAGTGTAGGAAGCATATGCAACTCCTTTCGTATGGAATGAAGGTTTCAACGATAAAAGAATCAGGAACTTTACTCAGATAAAGCATCCTCTCTGTTCTTTCACTCATTTGCTCCCATTTAAACCAAGGAATATGAAGAATTGCGGTCGAATATGCATGCCCCTCAACGATTCAAAAAGTGTGATAACAATTCGGACAAGTTTGTGCGTCTCCCGGCGCGCGTTTGAATGATGTTTTACACTTCGGACAAGTGACGGTTTCACTCTGTTGATTGAACAAACTGCCACGATTGAATAAAATGTTGCGAAGGTTTGGTAACGCGAGCGCAGCGAAAATCATTGCCCCGAATAAAAAGGCAGCCAAGATCAGTAATAATACATAAGTCATCGGTTTTTTCCTCTCTCATTTGATTTCCTTCATCATAATCGAAATTTGAATCAGCGAACAGCTTATCAATAGAAATAGGAACAAATGTTCTGTATAATGAAAATAAAGGAGGGAAAACAGGATGAGAGAAGAATTGTTACGATGGATGCGTTCGGGACAAGTCACAGAAATGGTGTATGTCGATCGACATGGGACATTTTCAGAGCGGCGGGTCAAACTGATTAAAGTGCAAGGAGAGTACGTGGTGGCATGGGATTTGAATAAACAAGCGAGACGAACGTTTCGAATCGAGCAAGTTCTTGCCTGTCTTCCCATCAACGGACGATTTAGAAAGCGAAAGGCGGAGATTGGATGATTGCCTTACCAACGTTAGCAGCGCCAGCTAAAAGGGCACTAGTCGCTAAAGGAATCGAGTCTCTGCATGAATTGTGTCCCTATACACGCCGTGAGGTTGCGAGTTGGCATGGAATCGGACCGAATGCCCTTTTTGTCCTTGAGGCGGAGCTACTAAAATACAATTTAGCATTCAAAATGGAGGAACCTAGTACGTGAGTGCAACGTCTAGGTTTTTTTTGTGAAGTGATTGCTTTTCTTTGAAAACGGGAAGTAATATATTTGTCATCTCAATTGCCGTTAAAATCTAGTAACATGACGATAAGGTTTTATGAACCTAGCGACACCCATGAGAAAGGACGTACACAGCATGAGAACGAAACGTTTATCCGCCATTTTACAAAATGAGATGGATGACATTTTTGATCCATGGGTGACCGGAGTCGAAACCGATTCCAGGAAGGTCAGTTCAGGGAATGTCTTTATTTGCATTCGCGGTTATACGGTTGACGGTCATAAGTTCGCGGAGGACGCCGTCGCCAACGGTGCGAGTGCGGTCATCTCAGAATATCCACTCGATCTCGATGTTCCGAATGTGGTTGTTGCCGATACGAAACAGACGGCAGGAGAGGTTGCGAGTGTATTTTATGATCATCCCTCTCATCGGATGCGTATATACGGTGTGACAGGAACGAATGGAAAAACTACGACGGCGACATTGACTTATGATTTGTTGCGTCTTTCAGGACGTCGTGCCGGAATCGTTAGTACGATTGGCGCGCGTTTTCATAATCAAACGGTTGAGACAGCCAATACGACACCAGAAGCCGTCGTCTTACATCGCATATTAGCAGAGATGGTCGATGCAGGCGTCACGGATTGCGTACTCGAGGTATCATCGCATGCCTTAATGGAAGGTCGCGTAGCGGGAATACACTTTCATGCTGCTGCGTTTACGAATTTGACGCATGATCATTTAGACTATCATCGTTCGATGGATGAGTATGCCCGGGCCAAAGCGCGATTGTTTGAACAGGTGGAAGTGACGAATGGTGAGGCGATTGTGTTAAATGCGGAAGATCCGGCTAGTCATGTCATGGCTGAGTTTGCGCCGACACGTCAAGCCATTATGTATAGTACAAAAGAGGACATCGAGGCGGACATCCAAGTGATTTGGCGTGAAGAAACGGTACTCGTCAGTATGAAGGAGTTCAAGCTCGAAGTGCCCGTCCGATTCATGGGGGCGTTCAACGCAGCGAACTTAGCGGCGGCCATTGGACTTGTGTCGACTTCGGATATGGCGCTACGGACCATCGTTTCAAATGTTCCAGGACTCACCTTGCCAAAAGGGCGGTTAGAACGTTTAGCTACAGAGGATGCCGAGATATATATCGACTATGCTCATACACCAGACGGGCTAGAGAAATGTTTGTCTACATTGCAACAAGACGACCGTGCACTTGTCGTCGTGTTAAGTGCGGCAGGAGACCGAGATCCCACGAAACGTCAAGATATGGGACGAATCGCAAGCCGCTATTCAAACGAGGTGATTGTCACGGTACATGATATCCGCATGGAAGACCCGAAACAAATCATTCGTGACTTAGTAAAAGGAATCCAACCGGATGTGAAGTATGTGACGTTTGAAGCAAGGGAAGAAGCCCTGCGCCATGCGGCCACGCAAGCGTTAGAAGGAAAGCGTGTCGTGGTCGTCGGGAAAGGACATGACCACATCGAACGGATTGGTCGCCAGTCGATTCCATTCAATGAATCGAACATTTTATTAGAAGAATTGAAAAAGCGAAAAGGGCAGGAACCTGCCGTTTAACAAAACGATGACGTTTGTCATCGTTTTTTAATGTGTGAAGAACAGGAAGGAAGGTAATAACTAATAATGTAGTAGAATTGAAGGAGGAGAATAGACATGTCAGTTTTGTACAAAGAATTTACAAATGATGAAGAAGTCGTTACCGCCGTTCAATCGATGAAAACAAATGGGATTGATGAATCTAACATCTACGTCATCACACATGACGATGATCGAAGTAAGCGTGTCGCGGACAATGCCGATGCGAACACCGTCTCAGCAAGTGACGTCGGTTTGGGGACAGCTGCCAAAAACGTGTTCCGCAAAAAAGGAGATGAACTGCGAGCCGATTTTCAGGAGCTCGGCTTCACAAAAGAAGAATCAGAGCGTCTCGAAGAAAAGTTAGATCAAGGGAAGGTACTCGTTGTCGTGAAAGACGCACCTGCCGGATTCACCATCTGATTTCACACCATGGAGAATAGAGAGGAAAGAGGCTGAATCGTGAGTGATTCAGCCTCTTTTCATGTGCTTAGCGAAGGCGGACGACGGTACGACCGCTCAATTCGCCACGCATCATCGCCTCGGCGTGACGAGGGACGTCGTGTAACGGAATCTCATGGATCATCTCGTTGAGAACTTTCGGATCGATGAGTTCTTCGAGGCGTTCCCATGCGTTCGTACGACGAACCATGGGTTGCATGACCGAATCGATGCCGATGAGCTTCACGCCGCGTAAAATAAACGGATAAACGCTCGTCGGCAACTCGGCGCCTCCGACGAGACCGCATGCGGCGACAGCACCTTCATATCGTATCTGGCTCAAGATGTTGGCGAGTGTATTTCCACCGACCGAATCGATAGCGGCATCGAAGCGTTGCTTGGCAAGGGGACGGGCAGGTCCTTCTAATTCGCTTCGATCGATGATCGTCTCGACACCGAGTGAGCGTAAGTATGGTGAATCTGTTTTACCAGTGGAGGCGACGACATGGTAGCCGAGGCGACGAAGCAACGTAATCGCGAAGCTTCCGACACCACCTGTCGCTCCTGTGACGAGCACTTCTTCGCCTGGACGCACACCAGCGTGTTCGAGTGCATCAATGGAAAGCATGGCGGTGAGTCCTGGTGTTCCGATGGCGATTGCATCTCGCATGCTCATTCCTTTAGGTAACTTCACGAGCCATTTCCCCGGTACTTGCGCATACTGGCTAAATCCACCGAAATGCCGTTCCCCAATCCCGAAACCAGTGGCAATCACCTCATCGCCAACTTTGATGTCGAGGTGGTCTGATTCGACGACAGTTCCAACGAATTCGCATCCCGGAATGAACGGATAGCGATTGACGATTTTTCCTGAAGTCGTCAATCCGAGCGCGTCTTTATAATTCAATGCGGAATAGTGGACTTCGACTAAGACGTTTCCATCCTCTTCTTTCGGAAGGACGTCGGCGTTCACTTCTTTTACTTCGGCATGAAGGCGTTCCTCGTGTTGGTCTAGCACGAGTGCTTGGAATGATTCATTCATCTGCTTAACCTCTTTTCCTATAGATGTCCTCACTCTAACAGTCTTTCCCTGGCAAAATGAAATATATGCACGAATCTTTAGGGGGAAACGGGTAGAGAGTGGTACAATAAAGGGGATTCAAATTGCGTAAGGAGGAATGTAGTATGCGGCACGATGACTATGAGTTTGACGATGTAGAAGTAGAAGAAGGCGAATTGTTCAACGTATACGATATTCTCCCACCAGACGGGACGATCCTGGAGATGGCGACAGCTGAGGAAATGGTTCGAGCGGCCGAATTAGAAGCGAAGCATCATGCGCTCCAACGGCTCCAAGATTCAAACTTCCAGTTAACAGGCGTGTCGTTCAAAGAACTTCTGACAGAATTTGAACAGTATGAGCAAGAGTCAATGGAGTTCTGGACAGGTGTTTATAACCGATTACGCATTCCTTGGGCGTGGACGATTCGAATCGATGTGGCCAATGGTCCGATTCACGTCGTGAACGATCGCGATATCTTTATCGATGAAGACGACTTCGAAGAATATGATGTTGATGATTTATTAGAGGAATACGAAGAAGATTGAATCAAAAACGTCTTTCCCTCATTCAGATGGGAAAGACGTTTTTTTGTCGTGGAGCAGGTCGTGACGGATTCGGCTGAGTTCAGTCGCCCCAAATAATAATCCGACACTACATAAAATTGAAACACCACTCACCATCGCCCCGACGACAGCGGTATCACCAATCATTGTGAACGACATTGTGAGGCTAAACAGTCCAAATAGCAGTAATCCTCCAGCAATGGTTTTCATAAAATTCACCCTTTCACGTATCTATGCATGTAGTGTAGACGGTTTGACGAGAGAAGGGTGTTTATTTTTTTGACCTGGTAAATTATTTGATTAAGTCGTAAATCGAATAGGTCTTGCCATTTTCTAGAGGACGGTCAATCAACTGTTCAGCAAATATACGAGCGACCGTTTCAGGAGAACGGAGTCGTCCTTCTGTTTCGTATGCACGGAATTGTTCAAGGTCAGCGAACGCCTCTTTCGAGGAAGAACGAATCTCCGCCTGCATCGACGTATCCATCACACCTGGATTGAATAGAGCTGCACGATGTGAGGTTCCTTCTAGCTCTAGTGCAAGCGTCTCCGTGAAATGATCGAGTCCTGCTTTCGTGCCACAATATGCGCTCCAACCTGAGATCGGACGTTTGGCCGCGCCAGAGGTCACATGAATCAAATCGGTCGGCTTACCGAAAGCGAGGACCGCATTCGCCAATAGCATCGGCGCAAGCAGGTTGGCGTGGACATGAGCGGTCACTTTCTCACCATCTAATTGTCCGACACGATGAATCGGTTCAATCCATGCTGCATTTTGAACGAGCAAAACCGAATCAGCCCGCTCTAGAAACGGTGTGATCTCCCGAATGACTGCATCAATCCCCGAGACGTTTGATAGGTCGACTGATCGTTGCTGATACGTAACGTCTTCCGCCTGTGAGCGAGAGAGCCCGACCACCTCGTAATCTCTAGCTTGTAGTTCCTGAGCGATGGAACGGCCGAGACCACGCGATGCGCCTGTGATGAGAGCAAGTTTCATATACATTCCTCCTATTCGTGAATCGTTTTCCGAAAACCGTAGAACGGACGAAACCGTAATTTCTCGTAATATGTGTGGGAATTTTGACTTGCGAGCATCTCAAGCCGTGTGTCTGGATAAAGTGTATGGACGTGTTGGAGTAACTGTTCGCCAAGACCACGTCTACGATATGTAGAAGCGACCAACAGTTCACAAACATACAAACTGACTGTCGTATCAGTCAATCCGCGCAAATAAGCGACAATCTTTCCATTTTCAGACTCCATCACATAGGTGACGTTTGATTGACGCCATGCCTCACGGGTCAACGCGTCACGTTCTACCAATTGGCTCCAACCTTCATCGCGATTAAGTTGTTGAATCGAGTCAAAGTCTGATTCCATATAAGTACGAATGTTCATTCAATCCGTTCTCCAATCTGCATTTCAATCTGTTTCATGACGTCGAACGCCCCATCTGATTGATTTGAACAAATGACCGAGATGGTATCGATTTCTGGATAGTAACCAGAATGGAAACTGACACCAGGGTCATAGCCCATCACGTGATATTTATAGACATCTCCCGATGCGTGATGTTGAATCCAAAGTCCGTATCCATAACTCCCGCCGCGGTCATTAACCGTCACGTGTGGTGTCAAAAGAAGCGACGTAGAAGCGGTATCAAGAAGCTGATGTGAAAACAGCGATTTCCAAAATTTAGTCATGTCTTGAGCGGTCACATACGCGCCACCATCTGCTCCTCCTTTGATTGGAATCGCATATTGGTTTGTACGCCATGTGCCGTCCGAGTGGTCAATATAACCGAGTGCTGTTCTAGAAGGCAAGGCATCGAGTGAAAAGTATCCAGAATCAATCATACCAGCAGGATGAAAAATCGATTGTTCGACATAGTCGGTGAAAGATTGCCCGGTCACATCTTCTACAATCAACCCTAACAGAATATATCCTGCATTATTGTAGGAGAATCGAGAACCCGGTTCGTCTTTCATAGATTTTTGTTGAAACAACGGTAAAAAATCACGTAACTGTTGAAGCCGATACATCGGGATATCACGCCATAGCGCTTCAAAGTCATCAGAGACGGATTCATCAAAATAGTCAGGGATTCCTGATGTGTGCGTCAACAACTGATGTACGGTGACGTTTGGTGACAGATGAGTTAAGGCAAATGTTTGAAATGAGTCAAGCGAGGTGGAAAAGGATAGTTTCCCTTGCTCGACTAACTGGCAAATCGCGATTGCTGTAAACAGCTTGCAACCGGACGCAATTCCGAACCGTGTCATCACGTCATGTTGAATCTGTTCTGAGCGATTCGCATAGCCGTAAGACTGGTGGATTGATCCATTTCGATTGGTGAGCAAATAGACACCCGAAAATGTCTCGTCAATCGATGGATGTGTGAAATGTGGCATGAGAAACCTCCATGTATTGAGTGATTCAATAAGTCGACTATATCATGTCCATCACAATCTCTCTAAAATTTACTCAATTTTCAAAAAAACATTTACCAAATAACAGGAATTGAGACAGGTGTCTGACCTCGAACGTGGTACGATATGGGCGAACAGAGAGGAAGTGGATTCAATGACGTTATTCTTCTGGGGGATACTCGTTGGATTTTTAATTGCCTTGTGGCTATATAAACGTCCACAGCCACATTCACAGTCTCTTTCGTTTATGCATTTCGGGAATCAAACGAAAGATGTCATTTACATTTTTGAAACGAAACCGACGTGGCGTTTCCGATACATCAGTCCTTCTTTAGATTTATATCTCGGAGACGGGACGGTGATGCAAAGTTATTCAGATGCACAAGAGTGTTTTCGGAGAATCCACCCGGACGATCGGCGACTATTACTCGACAAAGTGGCGGGACGCGTCAATTATGAAGAAGCGATTCTTCAACGATGGCGCACGAATGACGGCGCTTACGTATGGTTCGAGGAATATACGACACCAATCTATGAGAATGGTGAAATCGTAGCGGTTCAAGGTGTGATTCGGAACATCGAAGCAGCCATGACCGAGCGTGAACGTCTCATGTATGAAAGTCGCCACGATAGCTTGACCGGTGTCTTCAATCGTCGGGCGTTTGAAGAAACGATTGCTCAAGCAAGAAATGCGTGTGACGTCGGAATCATCGTGCTGGATGTGAACGATTTGAAAGTCGTAAACGACATGGAAGGACATTCTGCTGGTGACGATTTGTTGAAACGGGTCGGGATGATTCTTCAGGGAATTGAATCATCCGTGTATCGTTTAGGGGGAGATGAGTTCGTCTTGTTTCTAGAGATGATGCCCCGCGACGCATGTGAACGAATGGTTCTTCAAATCGAAGCGGCTTGTCAAAAAGAATCGATTTCTGTCGCCATCGGGTTGGCGTGGGCATCATGTCCGGAAACGATTGAGGCGCTTTGGCAACGTGCGGACGATGCCATGTATGAACGGAAGCGACAACAAAAAGTAGACCTCCTTGACGTGTAAGTTCAAGGAGGTCTATTGGTTTAGCTGCTTTGTTCTTTTACATCGGACGGCTCTTCACCCAAATTGTTTAGATAGCGTTCATAACGAGAAATACCATAGCGGTAAGATGCCCAGATGAGCCCGGACGTTATGACGACAAGTCCCACTGTCAGTGGAGCAAACCATCCGGAAACGATGCCGTTCGCATAAGCGAGTCCGATTGGCGAGAATACAAGGTAAACTAAAATCATCGAAGCGACGAGCAAAATGGATGTCGAAAGGGCATGACGCCATGGTTTGACTCTCCCTAGTTCGATTCGGATCGGATTCGCTTGAAGCATTGGTCGCACACGCGCAAATACGAGCATGATCCCCGTCTCGATGACGAAGAGGATTCCGTAAATATGGATAAAGTTGATGCCGATTTCGACGCCGAACCATTGTTTCGTCCCCCATACGAGGAAATAGTAAGCGATGACGTGGAAAAAGACGACGGTCTTCGCGGCGATTGGCGGCACACGTTTAACAAGCATCCCGATTAAAACGATGACGAGAATCGGGATGTTGAAGAAACCGGTGAAGCGACGAATCAAGTCCCACAAGCCATCTGGCGCATACATAAGATTCGGGGCGACAAAGAACGAGACGAGTGCAACGAACGTCCCGAACCATTTGCTGACGCGAATCAAATCTTGGTCAGAAGCATCCGGTTTAAACTTCGGTTTGTAAATGTCGAGTACGAAGAGCGTCGCGATACTATTCAAGAGCGAGTTGAACGAGCTGAATACGGCACCGAGCAAGACGGCGAGGAAAAAGCCCATGAGCCACATCGGTAACAGCTCGGCAATCAAACTCGGATAAGCGAGGTCTGCCTTCTCGACGTTCGACCCGTACAAGTGAAACGCGATGACGCCAGGTAACAACATGAAGATTGGAACGAGTAATTTCAAGTAGCCGGTAAAGAGAACGCCTTTTTGTCCTTCCGCTAAGTTTTTTGCACCGAGGGCCCGTTGAATCACGTATTGATTCAGTGCCCAATAGAACAAGTTCGCAAAAATCATTCCGGTGAAAATGGAGAGAAACGGGACCGAGTCGTTAGCGGAACCGATGGCGTTCAACTTTTCGGGATTCGTCGTCGCAATCGTCTTCATCCCGTCCAATAAATTCCCGTCCCCTAGTGCGAGAAAGCCTAGTGTCG
Organism: Exiguobacterium sp. BG5(2022); assembly: GCF_031844365.1. Lineage (GTDB taxonomy): Bacteria > Bacillota > Bacilli > Exiguobacteriales > Exiguobacteriaceae > Exiguobacterium > Exiguobacterium profundum. The sequence goes on along the minus strand of NZ_JAUZVB010000001.1, from coordinate 1,918,317 downwards.
GAACGAGGAATCCAATGATGATGAGTCCGATCCCGTTCAACGTGTCCGATACGGCAACGGCACGAAGACCTCCGAAGATGGCATAAATCGCCCCGATAATCCCAATGAACCAAACGACGAGCCAAAGGGACTGCTCAAAGCTGATGCCGAGAAGGGCCGGCACATCGAACAGTTGCAGGACGGCTAATCCACCCGAGTACAGCATCGATGGAATCGTCACGCACATATAGCCGAGTAGAAATAACAAGACAGTCAATCGACGAACGTCCTCGTCATAGCGTTGACTTAAAAATTCAGGAATGGTCGAAATTCCGATGCCAAGAAAACGTGGCAACAAAAAGAGCGCCATGATGATGGCAGCGATACCGGCCGTCACTTCCCATGCCATCGCTGACATGTTGCCGGCGAACGATTGGCCATTTAAGCCAATCAATTGTTCCGCTGACAAGTTGGTCAACAGGAGCGATCCCGCGATGAAGACACCCGTTAAACCGCGACCAGCCAAGAAGTAATCGTCGGCGCTTTCGACTTTTCCTCTCGTCATGCGATACGAGACGTAAGCGACGAGCGCCATGAACAGGGCGCCGGTCACGAGTATGTAGAGTACTTGTTGAAATGTCATGAAATCCCCTCATTCCTTACTTATGTTTTATATGTATTTTTAGGAAATACCCTAAATTATAAGAAGGTAGTCCTATTGTTTTGATCGAATCATACAGAAACCATGAACGTGGGGACGATTGCGTACTTGTCGTACGAGAGTAGAAAATCGATGAGGATGGATGGACCGATGGGAGGGACCTCGTGAAGAAGTGGATGATTGGAATGTTATCTGTTGTAGTGATAGCAGGTTATATCATGTTTAGCGAAATGCTGAAAGAAGAAAACACGAGTGATTTGGCTGTGACCGAAAGCTTCCGACACATAGACGATTTAGCTACAAGCTCGCCGATTGTCATCGTCGGCAAAGTGAGCAGTGCTCCCAAACCGTTTACACATCAATCGGTCACATTCTTTGAATCACACATTCAAGTGCAGCGTGTCTATCGAGACGTGAATGGTCAACTGAAGTCAGCCGATACGATCACCCTTTTACAAAATGATATGGAAGAAGACCCGCTCGTCAAACGAGACGAGACCGTTTTACTGTATTTACAAAGATATGAAGGACCCGTGATGGAGAACGCATATCGGATTGTCGGTCTACAACAAGGATATTTCAAAGTGAATCGGACGGGGACTCTAACTTCGGTAGGAAAACCTAACCTTTATCAAGAAAGCGGGCTCAGTGCGGACTTGAGCAAACTAGAGGCATTATTGAAAGACCATCCTTATGTGGCAGAAAAAAACGATGTAATGACGGATGAGGAAATCGAGGCTTTTAATGAAAATGAAGAGCGCTTGTTTGAGGAGTCTCAACAACATGACGAGTAAAAGCGGCGCTGACAACATCAGCACCGCTTTTATAATCGGATTTTCTTTCGAATGTCATAAAAACTGGAGCATGGACGTCGCGACCGTGAAGTAGATGATGAGCCCTAGATTGTCCATCAATGTCGTGATGAACGGTCCAGAGGCAACAGCGGGGTCTAACTTCAGGCGATTGATGAGAAGCGGGACAATCGTTCCAATCATCGTAGCGACACTGAGTGCAGCAAAGATAGAAACTCCGACAATGAAGCCAATCAGCATATTGTCGTATAGCAGCGTGATGACGCCAAAAATGACAATCATACACGCAATCCCTAAGATGATGCCGGTTCCGAGTTCGCGTCGAATCATCTTCATAACGTTCTTTCGATTGATGGTCCCGAGTGCAATTGAGCGCACAGCGACGACGAGTGATTGCGTGGCTGCGTTCCCGGCAGAGCCCATGACAAGTGGCATGAAGACGGCGAGAAGCACAATCGTCTCAAGGGTGTCTTCGAAACCGCCAATCGTCGAAGCTGTAATCATGCCGAGAAACATGAGGCTGACAATCCAAGGGGCACGTTTTTTCGCTGCTTCAAGCGGACTCATGTTGATATCAGACGAACCTTTCGTCGCGGAGAGTTCTTCAAAGTCTTCTGTCGTTTCGCGCTCGATGACGTCTAATACATCATCGACCGTGATGATGCCAAGTAGCTTTTGCTGATCATCGATAACGGGAAGGGCCAACAAATCGTATTTCTGGACAATCCTGGCCAAGTCTTCCTGGTCGGTCATGACGTTTGCCGAAATGACGCGGAACCCCATGATGTCTTCAATTTTCGCCTCGAGCGGTGCGACAATCAAATCACGTAAGGAGACAACACCAACCAGTTGGTGCGCTTGGTCGACCACATATAGGTAATAAATCGTTTCGGCATCTGGTCCGAGTTCACGCAACTCTTCAAGGGTCAGTCCGACCGTCTTATCAGCTTGAAGGACGACGAACTCGGTCGTCATGAGCGCTCCAGCTGTTTCTTCCGGATATTGCATCAAGTCTTTGACTTCTTTTTCCTCGATATCATCCATCTGCTCAAATAGCGTGTCCATGAACGCATCGGGTAGTTCCCGCATCAAGTCGGCCGCGTTGTCCGAATACATTTCATTCAAGATTCGGACGGCATACGGTTGGGGTGTTTCTTGGATGAATGTACATTGCTCTTCTAACGTCAGTTTTTCAAATAGATCGGTGAATACCTCAGGGGAGATGGTTCGATACACGAACGACCGCTCATGTTGATTCAGTTCGATAAAATGATCCGCCTGTTCACCCGGGTGGAGGGAGAGAAAGAGGTCTTGAAAATCGACCGGGTCTCCCTTTTGAATCGATGTACGAAGCGCTGCTTCATGTTCGTTGTATTCCGTTTCTTCAATTTTCATATGCTCACATCCTGATCTCTCACATTTTCAATTTCATTTACGGTGAATAAAAAAAGTTTTCTACATTTTTTAGGGCGATGCTATACATCAGCCATACATCTTATTTCCCTTTGCCATCGTCCTGATTTCTAGAGCATTGTTTGTTCATTCACATGAGTGAACATTTATTCATATCAATGCGGAATCGACAACAGATGAACTGTCGGATTAGACATTCGCAAATTTGGTAAAGTGATAAGGTAAGGGTAGTCACACACCCGAATCACAAGGAGGAAGCGAGATGATCTCAATGACGAATCAACCGATTTCACAAGATACGACGCTGAAACATCCGATTCATGTGTATTCAGAAATTGGAGAATTAAAAACGGTATTACTGAAGCGACCGGGCCGGGAGTTAGAGAACCTTACCCCGGAATATTTAGAGCGCCTCTTGTTCGATGATATTCCCCATTTACCGGTCATTCAAAAAGAGCACGATTATTTTGCGAGTGCGCTTCAAAATCGTGGTGTGGAAGTCCTTTACCTCGAAAAACTAATGGCCGAAACGTTATCACTCCCTGGTGTGCGCGAAAAGTTTGTCGCGGATATCTTATCGGAGTCCAAATCAAATATCAACGGTTCTTACGAAACATTAAAAGAGTATTTACTCGATTTTGATAACGAAATGTTGATTGAGACGGTGATGGCCGGTATCCGGAAATCGGAAATCAAGCCAGAAAAACGTCGACATCTGCATGAAATGATTGAAGATACGTACCCCTTCTTTTTGGATCCAATGCCAAACCTCTACTTTACACGAGACCCGGCCGCTGCAATCGGTCACGGACTCTCCATCAACCGCATGAAAGAACCGGCACGTCGCCGTGAATCGCTCTTCACGCAATACATTATGCGCTATCACCCACGCTTTGCGAAACATGATGTTCCCATCTGGTCGGACCGTGATTATCGGTTTGCGATGGAAGGGGGAGACGAACTCGTCTTGTCGAAAGAAGTCGTCGCCATCGGCATCTCGGAACGAACGACCGCGCAAGGCATCGAACGTGTCGCCCTCAACCTACTCAAGCATGGAGACAGCTTCAAAAAAGTCATCGCCATCGAAATTCCAAAATCACGCGCCTTCATGCACCTTGATACCGTCTTCACGATGGTCGATCATGATAAATTTACCATCCATCCGTTCATTCAAGGACCGGAAGGGAAGATGAACATTTTCGAACTCACGCTAAACGCGGAAGGTGAACTTCAGATTGCCCAGCACTCGGATTTGTTGAAGGTGTTAAAAGATGTCCTCGGCTTACAAGAGGCGACGTTGATCCCTTGTGGCGGTGGGGATCCGATTGCGGCAGCCCGCGAACAGTGGAATGATGGATCGAACACGCTCGCCATCGCGCCGGGTGTCGTGGTCACGTATGACCGAAACTATGTCTCGAATGAGTTACTTCGTAAAGAAGGCGTCGAAGTAATCGAAATCATGTCGAGTGAACTATCGCGCGGTCGTGGGGGTCCACGTTGCATGAGCTGTCCGATTATCCGCCAAGACATCTAAATGTGATAAGGAGGAAGCAGTATGTCTACAACGTTCAATTTTGATTTGAAAGGTCGTCATTTTTTATCGCTAAACGAGTTTTCGGGTGAAGAAATCAACTATTTGATCGATTTGTCTGCTGCATTCAAACGTCAGAAAAAACAAGGTGTTCCACATCGGATTTGTGAAGGTAAAAACATTGCCTTACTCTTTGAAAAACCATCGACACGGACGCGTTGTGCGTTCACTGTCGCTGCCATCGATTTAGGGATGCACCCTGAATATTTAGGCAAGAATGATATTCAATTCGGGAAGAAGGAATCGGTACGTGATACCGCGATCGTTCTTGGACGCATGTTTGATGGCATTCAGTTCCGTGGCTTCGCTCATGAGACGGTCGAAGGTCTTGCAAAAGACGCCGGCGTACCGGTGTGGAACGGTTTGACCGACTTGTATCATCCAACCCAAATCTTGGCCGACTTTTTGACGGTAAAAGAGCAAAAAGGAGAACTTGCCGGAATTAAATTTGTGTACGTAGGTGACGGACGGAACAACATGGGAAACACGTTGTTGATCGGTGGTGCAAAAGTTGGGATGGATATGCGAATCTGTGCGCCGAAATCGCTCTGGCCATCTGACGAGATCGTGAACTATGCGAAGTCGGTCGCCGTTGAAACAGGGGCTGTGATCACCTTGACAGAGAGCATTGAGGAAGCGATGGACCAAGCCGACGTCGTTTACACCGATGTCTGGGTATCGATGGGCGAGGAAGCGGCGTTCGCAGAACGAATCGAACTGTTGCGACCGTATCAAGTGAACATGGACATGCTTCAAAAGAGTGGCAATCCGGACATCATGTTCTTACATTGCCTTCCGGCATTCCACGACTTAGAAACGGAGGTCGGGCGGGCGATTCATGAGCAATATGGGTTGACTGAAATGGAAGTGACCGACGAAGTATTCCGTAGCCGTCATTCGTTCGTATTTGATGAGGCAGAAAACCGGATGCATACCATCAAGGCGGTGATGGCAGCGACGCTCACGGAGACACGCGAATGGCTTGATCGTTGACGAGGAGGGGGTTTCCCCTCCTGCTTCAAAATAAGCGAAAGGGATGAGTAGAATGTCTACGAAGTTGGAGCATGACTCAGGTGGTTCGGCTGGAGTACATCCTGAAAAGAAAGATAAGCGGTTAGGTCTCGGAGCGTTGACGGCACTTGTCGTCGGGTCGATGATTGGCGGTGGCGCCTTTAACTTGGCTGCCGATTTGGCGCAAGGTGCGAATGCGGGTGCCATTCTTATTGGTTGGGTCATCACGGGAATCGGGATTATCGCGCTCGGTCTCAGTTTTCAAAATTTGACGATGCGTCGTCCAGATCTCGATGGTGGCGTATACAGCTATGCACGGGCAGGTTTTGGATCGTTCGTCGGATTTAACTCGGCATGGGGATATTGGTTGTCTGCCTGGCTTGGAAACGTGGCGTATGCCACACTGCTGTTCAGTTCGGTCGGTTATTTCTTCCCGATTTTTGAAGGGGGACAGAATATCGCGTCGATTATTGGCGCATCGATTATGCTTTGGCTCGTGCATACACTCATCTTACGTGGGGTACATGAGGCATCGATGATCAACATCGTCACGACGATTGCCAAGCTCGTCCCAATTTTTGCATTCATTACGATTACCTTGTTCTTCTTTAATCTCGAAAACTTCACCTTCGATTTTTGGGGACAAGGCGGCTTCTCATGGGGAAGTGTTCGTGACCAAGTCGTTTCGACGATGCTCGTGACACTTTGGGTCTTTATCGGTGTGGAAGGGGCCGTCGTGCTATCTGGCCGTGCTCGGAAACGTTCGGACGTCGGGAAAGCAACCGTTATTGGGCTACTTGGAACGCTCGTCATTTATTTGCTCATTTCTATCATGTCGCTCGGTCTCATGACTCCCGAAAATGTAGCGAACGCCTCGCAACCAGCGATGGCATATTTGCTCGAGTCGGCCGTCGGTCCGTGGGGTGCGATGCTCATCAACGGGGGACTCGTCATCTCTGTCCTTGGCGCATGGCTCGGTTGGACGCTGTTAGCGGCAGAAATCCCATTCGTTGCCGCCAAAGATGGAGTCTTCCCGAAATGGTTCACGAAAGAGAATCAAAATCAAGCTCCTGTCAATGCCCTTTGGCTAACGAATGGGTTGATTCAGCTCTTCCTCTTCACATTCTTGATTTCAGATGCCGCATATAACTTTGCCTTTTCTCTCGCTTCGAGTGCGATTTTGATCCCATACGTGTTCTCGGCCTTTTACCAAGTGAAAGTGGCGAAGAACGGAATCGGATACAGTTCCGGTGAACGAAAAACACGCGATTTAGCGATTGGATTGGTCGCTTCCGTTTATGGACTATGGCTCATATACGCCGCTGGAATCGATTATTTACTTCTCACTACACTTTTATATGCACCGGGAACCCTTCTCTACATGAAGGCACAACGTGAAAATGGCATCAAGTCACTCACTAAAACGGAATGGATGGTCGCCGGTGTGTTGACCGCACTGGCCATCTTCGCAGTCGTACGCATACTATCGGGTAATATCTCAGTCATTTGATCGGGGGTATGGATATGGAGAAAAAACGTGTGGTCATCGCCTTAGGCGGGAATGCGATTCAGCAAGGCAAAGATGCGACAGCCGAAGCACAAATACAGGCAGTTGAGGCAACGGCGGAATCTCTCGCTGCACTCATCGCTGAAGGAGTCGAGGTCATCATCACGCATGGTAACGGTCCGCAAGTTGGAAACCTGATGTTGCAACAAGCCGCATCAGACAGTCCAGCCACACCAGCGATGCCGCTTGATGTCTGTGGTGCGATGACGCAAGGGATGATTGGATACTGGTTTGAAAACGCATTGACCAAAGCACTGCGTGCACGTGGCCTTGAACAGCATGTGGCCTCGCTCGTGACACGAAGCATTGTCGATCCGAACGATAGTGCGTTTCATCATCCGACTAAGCCAATCGGTCCATTTTATACGGAAGACGAGGCACTTCATCTCGAACGGACGACGGGTTATGTCTTCAAAGAAGACGCAGGACGGGGATATCGTCGTGTCGTCCCGAGTCCGATCCCTATGAAAATCGCCGAACACACCGTCATTCGAACACTCGTTGAAGCTGGGCACATCGTTGTCGCTTCCGGTGGCGGTGGCATTCCGGTTATGGAGACAGCGGATGGATACGTCGGCATCGAGGCAGTGATTGATAAAGATTTCGCGGCTGCAAAACTGGCTGACCTCGTCAACGCAGATGTGTTACTCATTTTGACGGCTGTCGAACATGTGTATGTCAATTTTGGGCAGCCAGATGAGATGGCACTTCAAGAAACGTCGAAAGAACAGATGGAGACCTATATCGCTGAAGGGCAGTTTGCACCAGGTAGTATGTTGCCGAAAGTAAGAGCGGCGCTTCAGTTTGCCGAATCCGGTACGAACCGTGTCGCCATCATCACGTCGCTCGATCAGGCTTTAGCAGCCATTGACGGGGAAGCGGGCACACGTGTCCGCCTGGCTCCATCGCTCCAACAATAAGAATGTGTCGCAGACGTGAAGCGTTTGCGACTTTTTTTGTTTTCTGCCCGGATTCAAGGGGAAGGAATGTTGTATGCCAAAAATGAGATTGCTATCATATTCAGTGTAAACGTTTGCGCTAATTTCAGGAAGGAAGTGACGGAGAGCGGAATCGCTCGAGTGTATGCGCCTATTCGAAGAAAATCATGTATATGAGTCGTGGATGAGACCAAAAGCAAGGGAAGAGGCAATCGTGCAAGGAAGCTGTTATCGATTCACCGTTTTGACGAGTCAGTTGATTCGGATGGAATACGCGGAAGACGGAATTTTTGAAGACCGTGCCACCCAAGTGGCGTGGAATCGGGAATTTGACGTTCCACAATTCCGAGTGATTGAAGATGAGACAGAGCTCCAAATCATCACAGAACATGTTCATTTGTATTATACGAAAGGTCCGTTCGCACCGAACACGCTCTATGTGGACGTGAAAGGGAACTTTAGTACGTATTATAGCCGCTACATGTTCAACGGTCCGGAGCGGACACTGAAAGGGACGGCGCGGACGCTCGACCATGTGGACGGGGCGACGGAATTAGAAGAAGGGATCCTCTCCAAACAAGGGTATGCGATCATTGATGATTCATCCTCATTTTTGATGACGGATGATCGCTTCGTCGAGCCGAGACGAAAAGGAATTCATGACATTTACTACTTTGGATATGGCCATGACTATAAACAGGCACTTCGAGACTTTTACACGTTGACGGGTCCGACACCGATGCTTCCTCGTAAAGCGCTCGGGAACTGGTGGAGCCGGTACTGGCGATACGACGAAAAAGAGTATAAGACGTTAATGCGCCGTTTCAAGTCAGAAGATGTCCCGTTCTCGGTCAGTGTCATCGATATGGACTGGCACGTGACGGACATCCCCGAAGAGTACGGGAGTGGATGGACGGGCTATTCGTGGAACAAAAACTTGTTTCCCGAACCGAAACGTTTCCTCAACTGGTTAAAGGATGAGGGAATGATGGTAACGTTGAACCTGCATCCCGCGGACGGTGTCCGTGCGTTTGAAGATCAGTACGTGGCGATGGCCGAGGCTATGGGCGTCGATCCGGAATCGGGGGACCGAATCCCGTTCGATTTTTCGGACAAACGATTCATTCAAGCGTACTTCGAACAAATGCACCATCCACATGAGGCAGACGGCGTTGATTTTTGGTGGATCGACTGGCAACAAGGGTCGACCTCGAAGATGGAAGGACTCGACCCGTTATGGATGCTAAATCATTATCATGCCATTGATATCGCCCGTGACGGCAAACGCCCGCTCATTTTTTCTCGTTACGCCGGACCAGGGAGCCACCGTTACCCGGTCGGATTCTCAGGAGATACAATCATCTCGTGGGCATCGCTCGCCTTCCAGCCGTATTTTACAGCGACAGCGACAAACATCGGCTACGGGTGGTGGAGTCACGACATCGGAGGGCATCATCGCGGGGAAAAAGATGATGAACTCGCTGCGCGTTGGGTCGCATATGGGGTGTTCAGTCCAATCATGCGTCTCCACTCGACGTTCAGCACATTTAACGGGAAAGAGCCTTGGCGTTTCGGAATCGAAGCCGAACAGTCGATGAAGCGATTCTTACGCTTACGTCACGAACTCATCCCTTATCTATATACGATGAATTATCGTAACCATGCCGATGCGCTACCACTCGTGTTACCGATGTATATCGAACATCCCGATGACGAAGCGGCTTATCAGGTACCGAATCAATTTTATTTTGGCAGTGAACTCATTGTGTCCCCAATCATCACACCGATGGACCGGAAGCTCCACGTCGCCGGAACGAATGTCTGGCTACCAAAAGGAGAATGGTTCGATTTCTTCACAGGACATCGTTACGAAGGCGACAAGTCGATTCGTGTATTCCGCGGTCTTGATGAACAACCAGTCTTCGCCAAAGCGGGTGCCATCGTTCCGCTCATGCCACATAAACCGCATGAGAATGAGACGGGGAACCCGAGCGAGCTAGAAGTACTCGTCTTTCCAGGTGCCTCGAACACGTTCACGATGTATGAAGATGACGGAGAAAGCCGCGATTATGAGACGGGTGCCTCGCTTGAAACGACGTTCACGCTCGACTGGGAAGCGCGGACGCTTCTCATCGAGATGTCAGGAGACTTGACCCTCGTTCCAGCGAAGCGGACATTGACCATTTTGGTCCGAGGTGTTGTCGGGGAAGGAGACTACGACGCTGAGACGCAGACGCTACACATTCCAATCGGTGAATTGAAGCAAGAGCAGACGGTGGCGCTCCCTGCCAATGTGACGCAGAACGCTCATCGACTTGACCGTCTCTATCGATTCTTAGACCGAGCAGAAATCGCCTATGATTTGAAAGATCGGTTGTACCAGATGGCGACAACGAAGACACGTCTCGAAGCATGGCTGTTTGACCTCCATGCGTTAGAACTCGATCGAGATTTGCAAGACGCGTTATTAGAACTGATGTTGGACTAAAATAAGGGGGGAGACCCCCTTTTGTCATGTCAGAAAACTGTCGGATTTTGAAAGCGTTATCATTTCAAATCATTTTATACTTAAGGTAGGGGGATTTAACTAGAAATGAGGGAATACAGATGCGACACAAGTGGACGATTGATGATTTACGGCAGTTGACACTGTTTGCGAACTGTTCGAGTCGAGCGCTTGAACAGCTCGTCCCATACGTCTATTGCCGAACGTATCGAAAAGGACAACTCCTATTCATGGAAGGAGACCCGCGAGAGCGCGTGTATTTCTTAATGAATGGATACATCAGACTCGAACGGATGAACGAGCATGCGACGCATCAGTATGCGGACTATGTGAAACCCAAACAGTTCTTCCCGTACAACGGTTTATTCACGGAGGAAGACTACCGTCATACGGCTGAAGCGGTGACGGATATTGAAGTCATCTACATCCCGACCGAACGATTCGAGCGGTTTGTGTCCACACAGTCGAACATGCTGCTCTATATCATCGGACAGATGAATCGTATTTTAGATTTACATGAACGACGTGTCCAAGAAATTATTACCCCGAGCGCGAAAGAACGTGTACTCAATACCATCCATTTTTTGATTGAAGATTTAGGGGAGCCGGACGAGCAGGGGGTACGTGTCCGCTGTCCGTTCACGGCGATGGAACTATCTCGTCTATCCGGAACTTCCCGGGAGACGGTTTCTACGATTTTAGCGAAGCTTCGCAAAGAAGACGTGCTTCGAATGGACGCGCACCAACTTGTGATTGAGCATCCTGAATATTTTGATCAAGACTTCGATTGACGCCGCTCGGGAGAGGGCGTCTTTTACATGTCGGAACGAGCGGAGCGTTCGCTTCAAGACGTAGCATATTGTATAATTAGTGATGAATCTCACAAAGCAATCGGATTGTGAATAGAGAAAGGATGAATGCAGTGAAACGACTGCAAGCCCTTGCGTTCGCCGAGCGAGGTCACATCATTGGACTGGTATTGTCTGCGGTCATGATTGGACTATCGATTTTGGCGCAAGCGTATTTAATCGTCGACATTGTCGACCGAATCTTTTTAAAAGATGAATCATTTGAAGCCGTCATTCCGGCGTTACTTTGGCTCGTCGTCGCCCTATTGGCACGAGCACTTTTTGGATACGTCTCCGGGCGAATCGGGGCGAGTTTATCGGAAAAAGCGAAACGGGCGTTACGTCTGCAATTGCTAGATCGCTATGCCACGAGCCCGGTCGAGTCCTCTTTGACGGGACAATCTGGGAAGAAGGTCAGTGTGTTCATGGATGCTGTTGACGAGGTTGACGCCTACTTCAGTCAATATTGGCCACAAGTGATTCAAACCTCGATTATCCCGCTTCTGATTTTGGTTGTCGTCTTCAGCCAACATTGGATTTCAGGTGTCATCATGATGGTGACGGCACCGTTTATCCCTTTGTTCTTTATTATCATTGGGATTGCGACACAGAAAAAATCTGAGGAACAGATGGAGAAGATGAATCAATTTTCCGGAAAGTTTTTGGATGTCTTACAGGGTTTGACGACACTTAAACTCTACAACCGGACCGAACAGGAAGCGAAAGCGATTGAGAAGAGCAGTCTCGACTTTCGGGATGCGACGATGGTCGTCTTAAAGACGGCATTCTTATCTGGCCTTATGCTGGAATTCATTTCGATGCTCAGTACCGGTGTCGTGGCACTGGAAGTCGCGCTACAGATGGTCGTTTGGGAGAACTTGACGTTCTTCTCTGGCTTCTTGATTCTTGTGTTGGCGCCAGAGTATTACTTGGCCATCAAAGACCTGGGCAGCGCCTTTCATACGGGACGTGGCAGTATGGGCGCAGCAGACCGGATCTTTGACGTATTAGACGCTCCGGATGATCGCATTCAGTGGGGGACGAAGTCGCTTGGTTCACGGAAGCCGGATCTTGAGCTTGAAGAGGTATCGTTTGAGTACGCTGGTGGACGCTTTTCCCTTCAGCCATTGAGTGGTCGCATCTCGTCGGGCACCCACCTCGCGTTAGTTGGTGCGAGCGGTTCCGGGAAGACGACTGTCCTCAACGTGATTTCAGGACTTTTGCAGGTGAAATCAGGTCGTGTTCTCGTAGATGGTGAACCTTTGCATACGTATGACGAATCTACCTGGTATGGAAATATTGCATATATCTCTCAAAATCCGTATCTGTTCGCCGGGACACTCGCCGAAAACATTGCCTTAGGTGAGGTGGCTGACGAACATGCGTTACTCGAAGCAACCGAGGCAGCTGGACTATCCGAGGTGATTGACCAGTTGCCGAACGGGATCTGGACAGAACTCGGAGAAGGTGGATTTGGACTATCCGGTGGGGAACGGCAGCGCCTTGCACTCGCACGTGCTTTCTTTAAGCGACCTGGTATTTTATTGTTTGATGAACCGACGACCGGTCTCGATTTGAAAACAGAGCGGATTGTCAGACGCTCGATTGAAGAGCTGTCAAAAGGTGCAACGTTAATCACGGTTGCGCATCGTCTGCATACAATCAAAGAGGCAGACACGATTTGGTTCATGGATGATGGGAAGCGAATCGCAGAAGGGACGCATGAAGTGTTACTCGCTGTCCCAGAGTATGCGGAGTTGTTTGCACTTCAGAAAGGGGTGAGCCGATGAACTCGCTTTGGACGATTACAAAATGGATGATGCGCGAAAAGAAAGACATCCTCCTCTCCATCTTCTTTGGATATGCAGCAGGGATTGCGGCGGTCGCCCTCTTCGCGGCAAGTGGCTATCTCGTATCACGCGCCGGGCTCGTCCCGCCCCTGTATGCGTTGATGGTACCCGTCGTCTTGATTAAACTGTTCGGTGTCATCCGGGCAGGAAGCCGTTATCGGGAACGTCTCGCATCGCACCGAGCAACGTTTACGATTTTGAGTGAGTTGCGCGTCCGGTTCTATCGTCAGTTAGAGCCGCTCGTTCCGTCCATCTTTGCGAAATATCGGAGTGGGGATTTGCTCGCACGCGTCGTTGGGGACGTCGAGAGTCTTCAAAACTACTTTCTTCGCGTGTTTTATCCGCCAATCATTCTCGTACTCGTCTTTTTGAGCACCATCTTCTTTGTTACCTTTTACTCGTTTGCGGTCAGTCTATGGATCTTGTTTGGTGTACTCATCACGGGGTTCTTGATCCCGCTCGGCTTTGCACGAATCCGCGCCCGTCACGATGAGACGATTCGTGGATTGCGCGGAGATGTGTCGATTCAATTGACAGAGATGTTGTTCGGATACCGGGATTTAAAACTTCATCACCAACTCGATCGCACGAAACAAGCTGTCTATTCGTACAGTGAACGTTACATGGAGGCGGAGCGGAAAGACACGACGAATCAATTCTTTAATTCTGCGCTCGTCGTTGCCGCTTCCTTACTCGTCTCATGGGGCGTCTTGGCCATCGGTGCGTATCAGGTGGTAAATGGAGACCTGAACGGGTTGTTCTTGGCAATGCTGATCATGATGTCGCTCACAGCGTTTGAGAATACGACGCCGATGGCCGTGTTCCCCGGTCACTTTGCAGACAGTAAGCAAGCAGCAGATCGTTTGTTTGAAGTGACGGAGCCGAGTGAAACGATTGAGGAGCGTGAGGCGAAACGTCATGATGTGACGTTTACGGCCGCACCGTCTATTTCATTTGATCATATTCGCTATCGCTATCCAGACACGTATCGAGATGTGATAGATGAGGTAACGTTACACATACCGAGCGGTTCGAAGACGGTAATCGTCGGACCGAGCGGGTCAGGGAAGTCGACGTTACTTCAACTGGTAATGGCTTTCGTTCGGACGGAAGACGGCACGATTCGATTGGATGATTACAATATGAACGATGTCAAACAAACATCTATTTGGCAACATGCAAGTGTTGTCTTGCAAGACAATCATTTCTTTTACGGAACCGTACGGGAAAACCTGGCGTTAGCCGGTGACTTCACAGATGAAGCGATGAACGTAGCACTTGAGCGCGTCCGTTTGTCATTCTCGCTAGACGAACCGGTCCTGGAGAAAGGGGCAAACTTGTCAGGTGGAGAACGTCAGCGCCTCGCCATCGCACGGGCACTTCTTAAAAACGGACTTCTTTGGTTGCTTGATGAACCGACATCGGCACTCGATGCAGGAACAGAGGCCCATGTCTTTTCTGAATTGCTACAGCAAGCCGGAGGGGGCACACTCATTCTTGTCAGTCACCGTTTGACGGGTCTCGAAACGTTTGATCAGATTATCGTCATGGAAGCTGGACGGATCGTCGAGGTCGGTTCTTATGAGGAATTGATGACGAAACGTGGCATGTTCTATGAATTGAAACAAATCGAACAAGAAGTGTTCGCATCATGAAAAAGACGAGCAGCCCCGTCGGTGGGCTGCTCGTCTTGTTTATGGCAAATATGGGTGCAACAAATGGGGGTTGTCGCAATGCTTTCAAAAAGAGTGTCGTGGAGGGGAATCCACGTGACGTGATATGTTTGGGGAACGTGCACGCCAAGCTTTTGGGAAGCTACAACTAGAGTATAGTTGATAACGATTCTCATTGTCAATAAGAATAATAAAAAAATCCATACGTGCGAACACGCATGGATTGGGTCATGAATTAATTCGAGGCTACGCCTTTTTGAACCGTGAATCGAATCAAACTGAACAAGTATCTCGTGAAGAAGAGAGCGAACGCATAGAATAGCGCAATGAACGGTGACTGAAGATCAATCCCCGGGATGTTCATCAAGAACTCTAGAACGAGAATAGAGAGTAAGAATACGTAGAGAGCGGCATCTAAATAAAGTGGCATAAGACGACCGCGTTGATGCCAAAACGTGCGGATGAGTGGTGCCACGGTCATCCCGATAATCCGTTCCGCAAAGCCGATACTGAGAACGGCGATGATGAATGCTGGGATCGTGTTAAAGGTCACCAAATCCGAGAATACGAAACCTGAAATCAATAAGAGAGGACCGATGATAATCATCATCGAAAGTGAGGTCCGGAAGAAAATCCACATGTTTTTCTGAATCGAACGAATCCCACCGATTGCCGATTGTTGAAGTGTCTTTCCACGTCTATAATCAATCGCGAACGAGCCGATAAACATAATTCCAAATAAAGATAACAAAACTGACATGAACGATGTTTCCCCTTTTCTGAATAAATCATGATGTATCGATCTGAATCAAAGTCTAGCCTAGTTTAACGATTCATTTCGAGAAAGTAAAGCGAGAAAACGCGCTCAAGTGTGAGGAGTTTGACACATTAAGAGGCGAGGATGAAACGATTCCGACCGGACTCTTTTGCGTGATATAACGCTTCATCTGCATGTTTTAACACACTGTCGATTTCAATATCATTCGAATGGCAAGCTCCAAGCGAAACAGTGATGTGGAGCGTACCGGCACTCGTCTCGAACGGGAACGTTGAAACCTTTTCTCGAATAGATTCAGCAAGCTGCGATACTTCTTCTCGATTAGCATGGGGCATGACGATTAAAAATTCTTCGCCGCCGAAGCGACCGACTAAATGGCGCTCATTGCTCTCATTCACGAGGAGCATGCCGAGCTCGCGCAAAACATCATCTCCGACGTCGTGACCGTATGTGTCATTCACCCGTTTGAAATGATCGATGTCGACCAAAATCAATGCGTATTCTTCTGCCTCGACCGTCAAGTTGGCCATGGCTTCGTTCAAGAGACGCCGATTGGCAATCCCGGTGAGCGCATCTGTCCGCGCCAGTTGCTGTTGATGTTGGACGTTCTCGAAGTGACGGCGTAGTTCGAGCAGTAATCGATAGGCGGCGCACGCTCCCCCGTAAGACATTAACGTATAGACGATTAAGACGGGATAGAACAAATTTAGTGGAAGCGCGGTATAAATCGCTGCCCCAAAAATGGCAATACTGATTGTAGTGAATACGAGCAAAGTGGGCCGAGTATTATCCATGCGTTTCCGTAAAAGACCTGTTAAGACAATTAACGTAACTATTGTGGCGATGGCTAGATAGAGACCGAGCATGGTACCGTCTGTAAAGAACAGAACTAGGGAACGACCGATTAATAATATGATACCTGCGACAGCACCACTCACCCATCCCCCGAATAGAACGGCAAGCAAAACGGGAATATTACGTAAGTCGATGAGTATCCCCTCGAGCGGTAAGGCATTTACTAAAAGGAGGATGGCAATCAATCCGGTCTGTACCCCAAGTAAAATCCTTCCTTTGAGAGGAGACTGTGGCGTCAGACGAGGGCGGTTTCGAAACGGTAAAAAGGAAATCGTGAAGAGCGTGAACAAGATACACAGGTTGATAAAGAACGCATTTATGATTGTGAGCATCGGAGCTCCCCCTTATCCCGTATGGAAATATTTAGTTACAGTATATAGCATCTAGTTGGAAACAAACAGGAATAACCTGCTTGCGGAAAGAAACTCTCTTGAATGATTATTCAAGCAAATCGTTTTGGAATCCTTTTGGATTTGTTCAGGTTCTCCTCATCTTTTAGAACTTTCGTTATGGAAAATCGAAAGTTTGGTATGATAAGAGAAAAGGAGGACTGTCCGTGCGTTACTGGGATCATTTTAAACGAGCGTTTATTCCGATTGCGCTCATTTTGATTGGATTAGCGATCTTTTATACTTTATCGGCTCGAGATAATATGGTGTTGACGCTATTAGGGGCTGCGATTGTTGGAGTCATCTTATTTTTGGTGATGCGTCATGTGAATCAGGTGGAAGAGGACTAAAGCGAGAACACATTTTGTGGTTCTCGTTTTTTGTTGTCTTGCCACATTTTTGGGTACACTACAAAGTAAGGAGGGATTTATCATGGCAAAAGCTACATTTGCGGGAGGCTGTTTCTGGTGCATGGTCAAACCGTTTCATAAATATGAGGGAGTGGAGCGTGTCATTTCTGGATATACAGGAGGACATGTCGACAACCCGACGTATCAACAAGTCTGTTCGGAGACGACAGGACATTTAGAGGCGGTTGAAATCACATTTGATCCAGAAGTCATTTCGTATGAGGAGTTGTTACGCATCTATTGGCGTCAAATCGATCCCACAGATGGCGGAGGGCAGTTCAATGACCGCGGTGAATCCTATCGTCCAGCCATCTTCTATCATTCAGAAGAGCAACGGGTTGCAGCAGAGCGTTCGAAACAGGAAGTGGAAGATTCGGGTCGGTTCGATCGCTCGATTGAAGTCGATATCCGTCCTGCGAAAACGTTCTGGGAAGCGGAAGACTATCATCAAGACTACTATAAAAAAAATCCGTTCCGTTATGAGATGTACCGTGTCGGTTCAGGGCGCGCGAAGTTCATCAAAGAGGCGTGGAGTGATCGCAAACAACAACAAGCACTTCGTGAACGCTTGACACCGATGCAGTATAAAGTGACTCAAGAAAACGGGACAGAGCCACCGTTCCAAAATGAATATTGGGATGAAGAGCGGGAGGGGTTGTACGTCGATATCGTCGACGGGACACCACTCTTCACATCTCACGATAAGTTTCAGTCGAATTGCGGATGGCCGAGCTTCTCACGCCCAATCGAGGAGAAGCGAGTCGATTTGAACATGGACACGACGCACCACATGGTACGGACAGAAGTCCGTTCAAAACAAGGGGACAGTCACCTTGGTCACGTGTTTGATGACGGTCCGAAAGAGCTTGGCGGCTTACGCTATTGCATTAACTCGGCCGCTCTCCGATTCGTTCCTGTAGAAGAGCTTGAAGAGGCCGGGTACGGGGAATATAAACACTTATTCAACAAGTGAAGGGGAGAGCCGTATGTTCACAGCCGTCAAACAACAAATTCGATGCGAGACGATCGGGACCGTCCTTGATTTTTACGACCAGTCGATTCGACAGCTTTCGGAAGAGGCGAGACAAGAAAAATATGCGAAGATGAGTTCGAGCCCGTTCTCGTTCTTTCGGGGTAGCTCACACTTGTTCTACTACGACTTTGCGAAAGTGCCAATCGCGTTTGACACAGGTCCCGATCATCCGACGTTCATTCAAGGAGACTTACACTTTGAAAATTTCGGTGTGTTCGAAGACGGGGCCGGTACCATCATCTATGACGTGAACGACTTTGATGAGGCGTATATCGGTTCATACCTGTTTGATTTGTTGCGGATGGCGGTCTCTGTCGATTTATTCGCCGCCGAGTCCGGGTTCGATGGCAAAGCAGCCATTCAAGCGTTTGCTGAGTCCTATGCCAAAGCCATTGAAAAACATGCGCTTGGACGAAGTGAGCATATTCAATTCACGAAAGAGAACACGTGTAAAGCGGTCAAAAAAGTTATTAAAAAAGCGGAGAAGAAGAAAGATGAATTCATGTCCGAACGGACGGAGGTAAGAGATGAGGAACGTTATTTTTCAACGAGTGACGACTTGCTTCCCATCTCCTCGGAAGTACGGGAGAAAATTGAAGCGGCATGGGGCGATTATCTGTCTTCTTTGTCAAATCAACACCGACATCATGCCGATCACTATGAAATCAAAGATATCGCCATCAAACTTCAAAGCGGAACGGCTTCTATCGGATTAGAACGCTACTATATTTTGATTGAAGGTGCCGATGAAGAGCATGATGAAGATGTCATTTTAGAGATGAAACAAGCACAATCTGCCGTCCCGTCTCTCTTTCTTCCGACACATCCGCTGTTTGAAAACGGATTGTCGCATCAAGGCGCTCGTGTCGTCGCTGCGCAACGGGCAATGGTCCACAGTCGTGACCCGTATCTCGGCTATTTGACGATTGACGACAAAGAATATTATGTGAGGCAACGTTCTCCGTATAAGCGAAAAGTGAAAGCGAAACATATGAAAGATGAGACGTCGCTCATTGAGACGTTGAAGGTGCAAGCGCAAATCACGGCGAAGATTCATGCACGGGCCGATGCGACCTCCAATGTGCTCGATTATACGGCAAGCGAACGAATCGCGGCGGCAATCGGTGACTCTCCGTCCCTGTTTATTCGACAGTTATCGAGATGGGCTGATTTTTATGCAAATCAAGTTCGTTTTGATTATGACGCCTTTTTAAACTGGGTCGAGTCAAGGAATCGTTAAGGAACTTGCGAATTGAGGATGAAATCCTGCACAATGGAAGCGTAAAGGATGTGTACGGACTATGATTACAGAACAACAAGTCATCGCCCAAATGCGTCAGGTGATGACACAGATTGAGTCGTCAACCGGCGAAGCGCAAAAGCGTCATTTGGCAAAGTTAATGGGTTTTTGTGAACTCTTGTTAGCGGAGACGTCTGAAGCAAAAAGCGTTGGGGCATCACAGTCCCCGACCGTGACAAGTGAAACGAAACCTCCGCTTGATCGTCAGATGGCCGCTTTTCTCGGGATTCCCATGGAAGAAGACGAACAACCTAAATCCGATTCATTGCTCGATTTTTGAACCACATGTGATGCACATGTGGTTTTTTTGTGGATTCATTTTCATTGACTTAAATACCATAGGGGGTATAATGGGTACAAGAAACGAAATGCAAATGGAGGCGTGAATATGTTGGACTTTCTTTTTGTGGCAGTCGTCATTGGACTTGTGTATTTCTGGTGGAGTCGTCGAAACAATATAAAAACAGTCTCGACGGATGATTTAAAACGAAGAATCGCAGAAGAACGGAACATTCAATTGTTGGACGTACGTGAGCCGCATGAATACCGTGGGGGACATATCAAGCAAGCGAAAAATGTACCTTTATCCGGATTCGGTAATGCTCAAGCGAAATATCCGAAAGAAAAAGAGCGTCCAGTCTATGTTATCTGTCAGAGCGGGATGCGTAGCCAACGCGCGGCAGCGATGCTGAAGAGTGCCGGATATACCGACGTTTATTCTGTAAAGGGTGGAATGAACTTCTGGCGTGGATAATAGATGCGACTGGACGAATCGGTTCAGTCGTTTTTTGTCACCACGTTTTCTCTTTTGCATTTTCGGGGATTCTGCTACGGTAGGGAGAGAGTGAAAGAGAGGAGATCAATCCAATGGCAGTAATTTTATTTGATATCGATGGCACGTTAGTAGATACGACCGGACCGATGACGAAGGCGATTCATGAGGCACTCGAGGAGCTTCCTCATCTTCCGAAACCGAGTGAAGAGGCGGTCCGTTCAGGATACGGCTTGGCAGGTAACGCGTTTTGGGAGCATGTCATCCCAGAAGCGACGCTTGAGGAGATTCGTCTCATTCGCAGACTCCGTCATACGACGCTTGAGCAAACGATGGAAGGACAAAATGTCTTATTTGACGGAATTCGTGAGATGTTGGAGACACTTCACGAGCAAGGTCATACGCTGACGACAGCGAGTAACTGCGGTGTTCATTATATGAATTTGATTTTAGATACGCAACAGATTCGTCCATATATGACGGCACCCGAATGTTTAGAATCTGTTGGGGGCGAGAAGAAGGCAGACATTCTGACAGCGCACCGTGTCCGGCACGGAGAGGCGGACTATATTATGGTCGGTGATCGTAAATCGGATGTCGAGGCGGCTCGCGCTCATGACTTCCCCGTCGTCTTGACAGGATTCGGGTTCGGTAATGAAGAAGAGTGGGCACTTGCAGATCACGTGATTCAATCTCCACACGATTTAGTCGAGTGGGTCAACCGATAAGAAAAGGCTTGTCGCATATCAATGTCGACAAGCCTTTTTGTATACCTATACTCACAATCCGAGAGAGATGTATTTTACTTCTAAAAATTCCTCAATACCGTGATGACCGCCTTCACGACCGAGTCCGCTCTCTTTCCAACCACCGAAAGGCGCTTGCGGCGTTGACGGAAGTCCGTCATTCACACCGACAATCCCATACTCTAACGATTCAGCTAAATAGACCGCTTCATTGATGTCTTGCGTGAACAAGTAAGCGGCTAAGCCGAACGGCGTGTTGTTCGCCCGTTTGATGACTTCATCGAGCGAATCGAACGTTGCAATCGGTGCGACGGGTCCGAACGTTTCTTCGTTCATGCAGAGCATGTCTTCATTCGCATAACGGATGACAGCAGGACGGATGAATAAGCCGTCTAGCACCTCGCCACCGTATACTTCACCGCCACGAATCTGCGCGTCCTCGATATGCTTTTCGACTTTGCTGAGCGCATCGTCATCGATGAGCGGACCGATGTCGACACCTTCCTCTAGTCCGTTCCCGACTTTCAACGCTTCGACCTCTTTAATGAAACGCTCCGAGAATTCATCGACGACGGCGCGTTCGACATAAATTCGGTTCGCACAGACACACGTCTGTCCACCGTTTCGGAATTTCGTGGCGACCGCTTGCGGAACAGCCTTATCTAAATCCGCTTTAGCTGTGACGATGAGCGGGGCGTGCCCACCCAGTTCAAGCGAAATCTTTTTCATCGTGTCCGCAGCATCACGCATGAGCATTTTCCCGACTTCCGTGGATCCTGTGAACGTCAACTTTCGGACCCGTTTATCTTGTTGCCACGCTTTGACGATATCTGACGCTTGTCCTGTGACAAGGTTGATGACCCCTTTTGGGAATCCGGCCTTCTCCGCTAATTTCACCAATTCGATGGCGGTCAACGGGGTCGCCGATGCTGGTTTCATGACGACCGTACAGCCCGCAGCGAGCGCTGGAGCAACTTTCCGTGTGATCATGGCAGCCGGGAAGTTCCAAGGTGTGATGGCTGCGATGACGCCGACCGGTTGTTTGATGGCAAAGATTCGTTTTTGGTTCGATGAAGCAGGAATCGTCTCACCGTATACACGACGCCCTTCTGCCGCATACCAGTCGATGAATCCATTTGCATAGTTGATTTCGCCGATCGCTTCTTTGAGCGGTTTTCCTTGTTCCTCGACCATCGTTCGGGCAAGCTCTTCCGTATGTTCTGCAATCAAACGATGCCATTCAGTAAGTAGCTCCCCTCGTTCTTCTGCTGTTTTTTGTTGCCATTCTTCTAACGCCTCATGCGCAGCGTCGACGGCTTGTGTCGCTTCTTGTGTATCACTTTTTGTCACGACGGCCATCACATTGCCTGTGGCTGGATTTCGTACCTCGATCGTTTGTCCCGTTTCTGTCCATTCCCCATTAATGAAGTTTTTCTCTTCTCGCATCTTGATTTCCCCTTTCCAAAAAGTGCACAGTTAATTAGAGGATACCCGTTTTTCTGAAACGCACACAAATTTACAAAAAAAAGAGGGGATACTATGTGGATCATCGTCATTGGCTATTTAGTCGGAAGTCTGCTCGGGGGCAGACTGTATGGGGTGCTAAGTGGACATGATTTAGCGACAACTGGTTCGAAGAATACCGGTGCACGCAATGCGCATCGCATCGGTGGAGTAAAGGCGTTTCTAATCGTCTATGGATTCGACGTGCTCAAGACGATTCTCGTCCTACAGATGAGCGGACCATATTTTTGGCAGACGGCGTTCGCGCTCACGCTCGGGCATATTTATCCATTTTGGCGAATCCGTGCGGGAGGGAAGGGATATGCCGTTTTTTCTGGAATCATATGGGCATATGAGCCGTGGTGGTTTATTGGGGGTCTTGTTATCTTGTTACTCTTAATCAAATTAACGGGGAACTCTCGCGAGACGGGATTAGTCATGCTTACGTTATTACCGTTGGCAGCTTTCGGAAGTCTCGAAGATGTCATCTGGGCCATACTCATCGCTATCGTGATTACGTATCATCATGTGAAGGAGGAAAGAACATGATTGTGTATCGAAAAGCCGAAATATCAGATTTTGAAGCGATACATCGGTTAAATTACGAAACATTCGTTGAAGAGATTCCACAACATCCACCAAATCCGGAAAGGCGACTTGTCGACCGATTTCACGAAGAAAATACATATTGGATTGGAGAAGTGGATGGGGAAGTGGTCGCCATGTGTGCGTTACGTGGCAAACGGCCGTTTTCGTTGGAACAAAAAGGAGTACGCATTCCTGATGGGAATTGGCTTGAGATTCGCCTCCTCGCTGTGACTAAACCCTATCGACGCAATCGGACGTTCGCTGGATTGATGCGCGCGGTCATCGACGATGCGACAGAGCGTGATGTCGATGGTATTGTCATCAGTGGAACGACACGTGAACAAGTGCTCTATCATCGATTCGGGTTTGTGCCGTTCGCGGATCCGATTGGTCCTGACGAAGCGAGATATATTCCGATGATGTTGACGCGTTCGGCTTTTTATGAATCCAAATCAGCATCGATCCTACGTCCAAAAAGTTTACTAGCAGGACCCGTTGAATGTTCGGACCGTGTAAGAGAACGACTCTCGATGCAGCCGCGCCCACATCGTTCAAACGAAACGGGACGAGTGCTTGAAGCGGTACAACGAAAACTGGCGGAACGAATCGGACTCCCTCATGTCTATACGCTCCTTGGAAGCGGGACCGTCGCTAACGATGCGGTCGCGGCTCGATTGGACGGACACGGCCTCATTTTCAATGCGGGTGAATTTGGAGAACGCTTGATTGACCATGCCCGGCGTGTCGGTCTGTCTTTTGACGTGGTCGCAGTGGACCAAGAGGGACAATGGGATATTTCGCAACTTGAGCGCATTGCACCAGACTGGGTATGGACGGTTCATTGCGAGACATCGTTAGGGATTTTAATCAACCTTGCCCCGCTTCATACATGGCAAGGCGTTGTCGCCATTGATGCGATCAGTGCCGTCGGAACCTTCGTCTATGACTATTCGTTTGCGGACTACGTGACCTTCTCTTCAGGAAAGGCGTTACGGAACGCCCCGGGTCTCGCGTTCGTGGCAATGAAGCATCCAGCGATTGCGACACCACATACAGCGCGCTATTTGGATCTATCCCTCTATCAACCGATTGCCTTCACACAATCGGAACCGCTTCTCTCAGCGATGGCGATCGCGCTGGATGAGTTGAAAGAAGATGAAGTCGTTTCACATTCTGTAAAGATGAATACGTTGCTTAATGCCTTACAAGAGAACGGTTTATCGGTCGATGTGTGTCCCGCCCAATCACCTGGCATCATCACGATTCCAGTTCCGTGCGAGCTATCCTCGGTCGAGCTCGGGCGCCAACTGTCCTATCAAGGCTATCTCGTCCAGTATGAGAGTGACTACTTAAAGCAGGCGAACGTCATTCAAGTATCGACCATGGGTTGGACGACACCTCGCATGATGCGTGACGTCGGTGCTTATATCGCACAATGGATTCAACAAAAAACCGCCACTGCTGAGAGTGACGGTTCGCTTATACTCGAAAGTCTTGGCGTGCCAAATGACGAATCTTTCGTCCGAGGCGTCTCCAATTGAAATAAGCTAAAACGGAGACGACGCCACCTGACCAGAAGAGCCATTCATCCGGTCGAATATAGCCGAGTAGGCCGACGAGCAAACCGAGCAAGATGACGATGGCATTGAACGTCTGACGGTGCAAGAGTTCCTTGGATTCAAGGTTTCGTTGGAACATCGCTTGCTCCGACAGACGTTTTCGTGTCGGTTCTTTTAAGTAATTATCCAGAAGTGGAGGAACGTTTAGCAGTTTCTTCGCGTAGTTGATTCCGGTCTTCACGTAACGATTTTGAAGCGTTGTCCCGTCTTCCTCGAGCCATTCGATGACAATCGGTTTACCGAGTGTGAACAGATCGATTTTCGGATCGAGGATTTGCAGAATCCCGAGCAAGGTCGAGGCGGCCCGACCGAAGAAGGCAAATTCTGCCGGGAGCTGAATCGGTTCGTTTTTGACAAGCAATTGAATGTCCTGTAACACCTTCTCAATCAATTTCGTATCGACGGTATCGATGTCCGTTTCTAGGTAGAAAGTGACCGCTTTCTCTAGTGCTTGGCGAATGTTTTGTTTGTTTGCCGTCGGTAAGAGGAAGCGCAAGTCTTCTAATCCATCGACGATGCTATCATAGTCGAGCGAGATGAACGCCTGTAAGATATTCCGAATCGTGGCCATGTCTTGCGCCGTTGTCTGTCCGACCATACCGAAATCGAGTAAGATGATGGTGCCATCGGCTCGAATTTGGACGTTTCCGGGGTGTGGATCGGCATGGAACTGCCCACCAAACAATAGCTGTTCGGCAGCGAGTGTGAAGAGTCGTTCAGCTAGGGCGGAACGGTCGATTCCATTTTCTTTTAAAAAGGCGAGGTCGGTGATTCGGCGTGCGTCGACCCAGTCCATCGTCAAGACGCGGTTCGTACAGAGATGTTCGTGATAGTCCGGGATGTAAACGTCTCGGTTATCGGCGTATTTGGCTTTAAAATACAGGGCGTTTTTTAATTCAGTTTGGAAATTTAGTTCATCCCCGATGACAAAAATCATTTGGCGATATAAGCTATCTAAGTCGGTTGATTTAGCGAGGGATGTCCGCTTTAACATCGATGTGACAATCCGCATCGCACGGAAGTCGGTTCGGATGATTTTTTCGATATTCGGACGCTGGATTTTGATGGCGACCCGTTTGCCGTTTTCAAGAAGCGTGGCACCATATACTTCTCCGATGGAAGCCGAGGCGACGGCGTCGATGCCGACGTCTTTGACGACTTGGGTATATGGGACGCCCCATTCTGCCTCTAGAATCGCGCGCGACTTCTCCCAACCAGACGTCGGGACACGGTCGACGAGCTCTGACAGCTCGTTCAAGACGGCGGGTGGTAGCAAGTCTGCACGAATTGATAAGAATTGTCCGAGTTTGATTAACAAGCCCTCGAGTCGTAGCGCGTTACGCTTATACTCACGCGCGAGCTTGAGCATCAGTGCTTCATATTCTTCTGTCGTGGCGACACCTTGTTGTTGTTTGCGTGAAAAGGCGTACAGCCGAATGATGAATCGGGCGAACATGGTGACGATAATCCATATGCGGAACAAAGCGATACGTTTCATTGTAATACCGACATCCTTTACGACAGTCGCACGACTGACCTGAATTTTTGTAACTATACTTTACCATACAATGCGTTGAAGAAAGGGCAAGGGATGTTCATGGAGTGGGAATTGCTCAACGTCGTCGGAACGATTGCGTTCGCGGCGAGCGGAGCCATCATTGCGATGGATGAAAAATACGATATTTTTGGGGTTTGGTTACTGGCGTTTATCACCGCCTTCGGAGGCGGCGCGATCCGAAACGTCCTGTTAGGAAACCCCGTCAGTTTAATTTGGCAACAGAATGATTTATTTATTTTATGTTTTCTGGTCGCACTCCTCATCTTCCTGCTCCCGAGTGTCGTATTGCCACATTGGGAACGCTGGGGTGTCATTGTCGACGCCATTGGTCTCGTCGCTTTTGCCTTTCAAGGGGCGCAGGTCGCAATCAAGCTTGATTTACCTTTATCTGCTGCGATTGCGGCGGCTGTCTTGACTGGCGTTGGCGGAGGTGTGGTCCGGGACTTATTGGCAGGACGTAAGCCTCTCGTCTTACAATCTGAGGTGTATGCGATTTGGGCGATTCTCATTGCGGTCATTACGTATTACTTCAAGCTCGAAGGCGGTCTTGCTGTGTACGCGCTTTTAATTGTCGTCGCGACACTTCGAGTGATATCCTACTATCGGAAGTGGAATTTACCAGCACGAAAAGTCAGATAAGGGGGAACGGAAATGAAGATATTATTAATGATCGGTGCCGGATTGATGGCACTCGGTGTGGCACTTGGTGCATTCGGCGCCCATGCGCTAAAAGAGAGATTGGCGCCAAACATGTTGGCAAACTGGCAGACAGGTGTGCTCTACCATATGGTGCACGCGCTTGGAATCATTGGGATTGCAGCGCTCCTCATGCGCGTGAGCATCAGCCAGTTCAACGTGGCCGGTTGGCTCATGTTTGCGGGGATCGTCTTCTTCTCAGGAAGCTTGTACGTCATGGCATTGACGGGAATTACAAAACTCGGAGCCGTGACACCGATTGGCGGCGTGTTATTCATCGCTGCCTGGATCTTTGTCATTGTCGGTGCGATGAAACTATAACTTGAGAATCCATTTATTCGATATCCATGCTTTGCTCATGTTCACATGCAGCGACGGCATGGATTTTTTTGATGAGTCATCCTATTAATTGGAAAAGGGATATACAGCCCTATTCGCTTATTATTTTAAAATAAGGTAAATAATTCTCTATTTACATAAAACATTACAGAAAGATGTCAAATCGAACAGTCTGAAAAGGTATTGGTAAATAATAAGTTCTATGCATTCATTGTCCGCACCTTTGTTCTTGCGTAATAAAATTGAAATATAACTTTAACAGGAAAATATCTATCAGTTAGATATAATTAGTCGTGTTGAAACTCAACCAAATGATCGTTTTTGTTACATACTGAAACGGCTTTAAATATGTAGTGTAGTAGGTACTCACGTTTGTCATTTAAGAAAGGATGTACCCCATTCATGAATTGGAAACGCACAGTCTCGACGTTGACGCTCGGTGTGATGCTCATCAGCACACATACAGTTGCGGATGCATCGACTTCGATTAAAGAGAAGCAAGAACAACAACAAAAAGTAAAAGAAAAGCGCGACAGTGTGAAAAAAGACCAGTCAGAAACATCTTCAAAAATTGAAGGAAACAAGGAAGAGATTTCAAAAGTTCAGGCTGAGGTCAACAAAATGGACGCACAATTGCAAGACATCATCAATGATGTCGCCATGAAACGCCAAGAAATCAAGCGCACCGAGATGAAGATCGAGGATCTTGAAGCCGATATTAAAGATTACCAAGAAAAAATGAAGGCGCAAGAAGCGATGATGAAAGAGCGTATGGCCACGATGCAAAAGAACGGTGGCGGTTCAATCAACTGGGCTGAGTTCATCTTCGGTTCAAAAAATCTCTCTGATCTCGTGACACGTATGATCACAGCTGGAACGATTCAGCGTAGTGACCAAGAGTTGTTTGATGACTATGAAGCGACACAGCGTTCGTTGAAAGAAGCGCAGGCTGACTTGAAAGCAGAGCGTGCTTCACTTCTTGAACAACAAAAAGCACTCGAAGTGCGTCAAGCCGAGCTTGAGAAGAAAATGAAGCAACGTGAAAAACGCATCAAAGAGCTTGAAGAGAAGAACATCAAGTTCGAATCGCAAATCTTTGACCTTCAAGAGATTGAAGCAACATTAGTCGCTCAAGAACAGGCAATCGCGGCTGAAATCGAAGCGCAGCGTCGGGAAGAAGAGGAAGCCCGTCGTCGTGCGGAAGAAGCAGCTCGTCAAGAGGCGGCACGTAAGGCGGAAGAAGCCCGCCAAGCAGAAGCTGCACGTCAAGCTGAGGCTGCCCGTCAGGCAGAACGAGAAGCGGAAGCAGCTCGTCAAGCTGCTCAACAAAAGCAAGACAATAAATCGAATACCCCGTCTTCGTCGTCTTCAAACAACACGGCGGCATCAACGCCAGCTCCAAAACCGGCACCGGCTCCAACGCCAGCTCCGAAACCAGAGCCAAAACCGGCGCCGACGACATCGACGCCAGCTCCGTCTAGTTCGATGTTCATTCAACCGGCTTCAGGACGCTACTCACAAGGATGGGGTCCGGCGAGCGGTGCGTTTGGTTACACGTTCCATAACGGTGTAGACATCGCTGGTCCAACAGGGACACCGATTCGCGCATCTGCGACAGGTACGGTCATTCGTGCAGGTTGGGGTGGCGCATACGGGAACCACGTCATGATCGCACACGTGATCAACGGTCAAGTTTGGACCACGGTCTATGCGCACATGAACTCGGTATCTGTCAGCTCTGGACAGCGTGTGACGCAAGGGTCGAACATCGGGACACTTGGAAACACAGGGAACTCTTCAGGTCCGCACTTGCACTTTGAGATTCATAAAGGCGGCTACTCATACTCGGCAACGAGCGCAGGTAGCACGGTCAATCCGCGTCAGTTCTTCTGATGCATCAACCAGAAAACTCCTTTCGATTGCGAAAGGAGTTTTTGTGCGTAAAAAATCCCTCCGCGATTGCGAAGGGATACTCGTTAGTTGGCTTGTTCAATATCGCTTGGACGATCTTGTTTTTTACGCATTTGTTCACGCACGTAATAGATGATCGTCAATCCGATCAACCAAGGTACGCCGAATTTCAGCAAGATGTTGAAATCCGTGAACCATGTCGTGATCATCAGGCTGAGCAGTAAGACCGCCCCGAGCAATGGGAGGAATGGATATCCCATCATGCGGACAGGGAGTTTTCGCCCAGTCCATTTCTTACGGAAGAACAAGTGGGAGACGAAGACCATGAACCAAGTGAAAATAGCTCCGAACATCGAGATTCCCATCAAGAATGGATACGACGACTCCATGAATACTTGTAGCAAAGCGGCGAGGACGATCCCGCCTGTTGAAACGAGTAGCGCGAACATTGGAATCCCATTTTTGCTGATTTTTTTGAACGCTTTCGGTGCATCGCCGGCTTCCGCGAGCGAGTACATCATACGTGTCGACGCGTAAAGTTGCGCGTTCATCGCAGACAAGGCGGCGATCAAAATCACAAAGTTGAGGATGCCTGCCGCGAACGGGACATCGAACTGTTCCATGACGAGCACGAACGGACTTTGGTCGATCCCGGCTTGCTGCCATGGGATCAGCATGAGCATGATCGCGAGCGTGACGACATAGAAGAACGTCAAGCGGAACACGGTCGCGCGTAAAGCGCGTGGTACGGCCTGGTCCGGGTCTTTCGCTTCTCCCGCTGTCACAGCGACGAGTTCGGTTCCAAGGAAACTGAAGAGGGAGATGAAAATCGTCACCCACATTCCGTAAAAGCCGAACGCGAAGAAGCCTTCGTTTCCTGTCGTGATTGACTCAATCGGTGATCCTGGTTCGCCGAACAATGTGGCGGCACCGAGGACGATGAATAAGATAATGGCAGTTACTTTGATGAAGGATAACCAGTATTCGGTCGTTCCGAACGTGTGAACGTGACGGGCGTTGACGTAAATGAGTAGTCCACCGAAGAGGGCGACCCAAACGAACCCGTTCACATCTGGGAACCAGTAGCGCATGTAGATGGCGATGGCACTGACTTCAACCCCTACAGCCAGTACGTTCGCGACCCAGTAAGAGTAACGGACGAGAAAACCGGCGAGTGGATGAACGTATCGCTCGGCAATCGTTCCGAATGATCCGGATGTTGGATGGGCGACCGTCATTTCGGCGAGAGCACCCATTAGTAAGAGGACGATGAACGCCCCGATGGCATAGCTGACGAGCACGCTCGGGCCAGCGGTTTGAATCGCGAGACCGCTTCCGAGGAACAGCCCGGTTCCGATGGCGCTCCCGAGGGAAATCATCGTAAGTTGCCGGGTGGACAGCTCGCGCTTTAGTTTATTTGTTTCCAAAATCGATTCTCCTTTAGCTGAGTGAAATGTTGTTGTGGACGACTATAGCAGACGAAAAAAAACAATGTCAATTCGAAAAATCGATGAAGGTTTCTCATTTTTGGATGCACATATAGAGGCAAAGTTTTTATAATTTTTTTATTTGACATGGATTCATCTGCCCTGTATAGTACGAATTAACTTAACTGAAACGAATAAAGGCGTCGACGAAGAGAAGTAACGACGAATCCTGTATGACAGAGAGCTGATGGTTGGTGCGAATCAGTATATGGGACGTCGCGAATGGACTTCTGAGCTCTAAACCGAACTTTGAGTAGGCTTTAGCGGGTTACCCACCGTTATCACGGGGAAGCGGATGATTGTCCGTGAAGTGGGTTCTTTGGAACCAACGAAGGTGGCACCACGGGGTTACTCGTCCTTCTTATAGCGCAGGCTATGAGGAGACGGGTGACCCCTTTTTCGTTTCAATAATATAAATCGAGGATTGAGAAGAGTAGCGCGAGAAGACGTTTCGTCCAGAGAGTCAGGGATGGTGAGATCCTGACCGAGGCGTCCGCGTGAATGGGCTCATGAGAGCATGGCTGAAGAGAGTAGGTCGTGACGGTTTCCCCCGTTATCGGGATACGATGTGATTGCATCGGAGAGTGGATTCTTTGAAATCAACGAGAGGTGGCACCGCGGTATTGAACCGTCCTCCATACGACGACTGTCGTATGGAGTTTTTTTATACACATTTTTAGAGGGGGAACAGACGATGATTCAACAATTGGAGACAAACGCATTATCAACAGCAGATATGAAAGTGGCAGCGAGCGAGATGTTCCAAGCGGATGAAGCGCAAATCGAACGAGTGCTGCTGGCGATGAAAGAGCGCGGTGAGACAGCAGAAGAGATGGCAGGACTCGCAGCATACATTCGTGAAGCGGCACAGTTCCCCCAAAGTGATTTACCCGTACTAGATGTTTGTGGTACCGGCGGCGACGGGGCGCATACGTTTAATATCAGTTCGACCGTCGCCTTTGTCCTGGCGGGTCTTGGGATTCCGGTCGCCAAGCACGGGAATCGAAGCGTCTCGAGTCGATCAGGAAGCGCGGACGTCTTAGAGGCATTGAACGTTCCGATTGTGAAGACGGCAGAAGAAGTACATGCTGACTTGAAACGGACGAATCTCAGTTTTCTATTCGCCCAGCATGTCCACCCGATCATGAAGCATGTCATGCCGGTCCGGAAACGGCTCGCGACGGCGACCATCTTCAACCAAATCGGACCGTTAACGAACCCGTTTCGTCCGAAGCGACAACTTGTCGGTGTCTATCATCCATCGTTACTCGAGAAGATGGCGACCGCGATGCGTCATCTCGGGGTGGAGCGCGGTATGGTCGTCCATGGAGCAGGTGGACTCGATGAAGCGAGTCTCGCCGGTGTGAACGACGTGTACTTCTTTGATGGGGAACAGACGGCGCGTTATGCGGTCGACCCACGAGATGTCGGCTTGATGCGGGCACCGCTTGAAGCGCTACGTGGAGGCACACCAGAAGAGAACGCCGCGACACTTCTTGCCGTATTGAATGGAGAGTCGGGACCGGCACGCGACGTCGTCTTATTAAACGCGGCACTTGCCCTTTGCACGTATGGTACGACCGCAACGCTTCGTGCAGGAGTGAAAGAAGCAAAACGTAGTATCGATGAAGGGCACGCCTTACGCGTATTACAAAACTTACAACGTACGGAGGTCGAAGCATGAGTTATTTAACGAAAATCATCGGAACGAAAATAGAAGAGGTTAGCGGCATGCAGCCCATCGATGTCCCCGTGACGAAGCCAATCTCTCTCTTACATGTGATGAGCGAGGGATTCCATATCATTTCAGAGATCAAACGGTCGTCCCCGTCGAAAGGAATGATTCGGGAGACGGTCGACGTCGCTAAACGGGCACGTCAATATGAAAAAGCTGGTGCGACGATGATCTCCGTTTTGACAGACACGACGTACTTTAAAGGTTCTTTTGACGACTTGCGACAAGTTGCCGATGTCGTCACCATCCCGGTGCTCTGTAAAGATTTCATCATCGATGAACGACAACTCGACTATGCGAAGCATTACGGGGCGAGTGTGGCACTTTTGATCGTGGCGGCACTCCATCCGACACGTCTTCAGGAGTTGACGCGATACGCTCGCTCCATCGGTCTCGACGTCTTAGTCGAAGTACATGATGAGGCGGAGTTATGCATCGCCCTCGAACTTGATGACGTGTTGATCGGCATCAATAACAGAGACTTAAAAACGTTCGAGGTATCCCTCGAAACATCGATTGATTTGATGAAACGCTATCCTGAGGTCACATTCGTCAGCGAGAGCGGGGTCAGTTCGGTCGAGGCGGCTGCACGTTTAAAAGAAGCTGGGGCAAGCGCCATTCTCGTCGGGGAAGCACTAATGCGTGAAGAGGACCCGACCCGGTTACTCGAGGAGTTGAAAACATGTTCGTTAAAATCTGTGGACTAAAAACAAAGGAAGCTGTTGAGGCGGCGGTCGAGGCGGGAGCGGATGCAATCGGATTCGTCTTCGCCCCGAGTTCTCGACAAATCGACGTGACGACTGCGAAGAGATTAGCTGCACATATCCCACAATCGGTTCGAATCGTTGGTGTGTTTTTAAGTCCTTCAATGGAAGAGATCGAGGAAACGTTGAACGTGGGACTGACGGATTTACAAATTCACCATCGGACGCAGTCAATGGAACAACTCCGTATCTTCGGATTGCCCATCATCGATGCGTCGACCGAGGAGACGGCAGATGTACGATTGATGGATCATCCGAATCCGGGAAGTGGACAGGTGTTAGACTGGG
Source organism: Exiguobacterium sp. BG5(2022) (assembly GCF_031844365.1). GTDB lineage: Bacteria > Bacillota > Bacilli > Exiguobacteriales > Exiguobacteriaceae > Exiguobacterium > Exiguobacterium profundum. Next base: position 1,884,697 of record NZ_JAUZVB010000001.1, on the reverse strand, counting down.
GCGCAATCGACCGGCCGCAGCGTCCGTTTTGGCTAGCGGGCGGGCTATCCCCGGAGAATGTGAGACAAGCGATTCAACTCATCCAACCAGATGGCGTCGACGTCTCGAGCGGTGTCGAGACGGACGGTGTGAAAGATATCGAAAAAATTCGTGCGTTCATTCAACGCGCCAAGGAGGAACTATGATGTATGCACAACCAGTGAACGGGAAGTTTGGACAATATGGTGGGAAGTACATTCCAGAGACGCTCATGCAGGCGGTCGAAGAATTAGAGGTCGCTTATGAAGAGGCGAAGCAAGATCCTGAGTTTCAAGAACGATTCTCTTCCTTATTACGTGAATACGTGGGACGTGAGACGCCACTTTATTATGCGTCGAACCTAAGTCGTCGCCTCGGGACGAATGTCTATTTGAAACGTGAAGACTTGAACCATACCGGTGCCCATAAGATCAACAATACAATCGGGCAGGCGCTCCTGGCGAAACGGATGGGGAAACAGAAAGTCGTTGCGGAGACAGGCGCGGGACAACACGGTGTCGCGACGGCAACAGTATGCGCACTACTCGATTTAGAATGTACCATCTTCATGGGTGAGGTCGACGTCGAGCGACAAGCGTTGAACGTGTTTCGGATGGAACTTCTTGGGGCGAAAGTCGTCCCTGTCAAATCAGGAAGTCGCACCTTAAAGGATGCCGTCAATGAAGCGCTCCGTTACTGGGTCAAACATGTCGACGATACGCACTATGTGATGGGTTCTGTTCTCGGACCGCATCCGTTTCCGCAGATGGTACGTGATTTCCAAAGCGTGATCGGAACAGAGACACGTCGTCAAATCCTCGAACAGACGGGACGCCTTCCGGATGCCGTCGTCGCTTGTGTCGGCGGAGGGAGCAACGCCATGGGGATGTTCTATCCGTTTCTAAACGATGAGTCGGTCGCGCTCTATGGTGTCGAAGCGGCAGGAAGTGGCATTGATACGGATAAACACGCAGCAACCCTCACAAAAGGGGAAGTCGGTGTCTTACACGGGTCGCTCATGTATGTCTTGCAAGACGCAGCGGGTCAAATCGAGGAAGCGCACTCCATTTCAGCCGGACTCGATTACCCAGGGGTAGGACCGGAGCACAGTTTCTTGAAAGATATTGAGCGGGTGCGCTATGCGGCCGTCACGGATGACGAGGCACTCGACGCGTGTCTCGCACTCAGCCGACAAGAAGGAATTATTCCTGCCTTAGAGTCTTCACACGCCCTCGCTTACGCAGAGACGCTCGCGAAGACGATGGGAGAAGACGATACACTGGTGATTTGTTTATCAGGGCGCGGAGATAAAGACGTCCATACAATCCGAGAGAAGGTGGCGACACGATGAAACTAGAGACAGCGATTCGACAGCGAGAAGGAGCGGCGTTCGTTCCGTATATCATGGCCGGTGACGGCGGGATGGACCGGCTCATCCCGACCATCGTGGGACTAGAACGGATGGGGGCGACGGCGATTGAACTCGGTATCCCATTCTCCGATCCGGTGGCGGATGGACCGATTATCGAGGCGGCAGGAATGCGCGCGCTTAAAGCTGGTGTGACGCTTGAAATGGTATTGAACCATTTAATAGAAGGAAAAGATCAATTTAACGTTCCAATTGTCTTGATGACATACTTGAATCCAGTGTTTCGGTTCGGGGTCCAACCGTTCTTTGATCAGGCGAACGAATGTGGGGTGAGCGGGGTCATTATTCCTGACCTTCCGTTTGAGGAGAGTCTCCAGTTGTTCGCAGATGTTAATCGGCATGACGTCGCCGTCATCCCGCTCGTTACGTTGACGAGCAGTGAGGCGCGGACAACGTCCATCTTAGAAAAAGCAGAAGGATTTGTATATGCGGTCACGCTTAAAGGGACGACCGGGAAAGCAGATGTGTTCCCGGACGAGTTACTCGCCTACTTGACTCGTTTGACAGAGCAGTCACGTGTTCCTGTCTTGGCAGGATTCGGAGTCCATCGTCCGGAGCAAGTGCAGACGTTAGGACAGGCGTGTGACGGTGTCGTCGTCGGGAGCTTCATCGTCGAGGCACTTCATGAAGGACGGACAGAAGATGTTGAGACGTTGATTCAATCAGCAAAACACTTGCACGTATAAGAAAACCGGCGCTTCAAATGAGGCGCCGGTTATTCGTTTACTCATAATTCCACTCGGTCTAGCCCATCTTCACCAAATGTTTGGTCGAGTTGATCATGACGATACATCGAGGCAAGCACGTATAAGAGGTCGCCTTCTTCGATGACTGTCTGACCGTTCGGTGGAATCAAGTACTCATTTCGGACGATGGCGTTCACGACAGTGTTTGGTGGGAGCGTGATGTCCGCCAATGTCTTTCCAATCATAGAGGAGCTTGATGTGACCACATAAGGTACGAGCTTATGTTGAGACTGTTTGCTTGAGACGAGGGCGATTGTGTATGGGGAACGGATCTTATCCGGACCGAGCAACCCTAACTTCTCGGCAAGTGGCGTCAACGTCGTCCCTTGGATCAGGGCGCTCGTCACGACGACGAAAAAGACGGCATTGAATAACAGTTGGCTATTTTCGGTACCGGCAATAAGCGGGAATGTCGCAAGGACAATCGGTACGGCACCTTTTAGACCAGCCCATGAGATGAACAACTTTTCTTTTCTCGTAAATGCCATGCCTAGTGTCGATAAATAGACGGCGATCGGACGTGCCAGGAACATGAGGACGAATGAGATGAGTAGTCCTTTCCAAATCAAGTCCGGTTCGATGAGTTGACGAGGGAAGACAAGCAATCCAAGGATGACGAACATGATGATTTGCATGATCCACGCAAGTGCTTCTGAGAATTGGACGATTGTCACTTCATGCGCCGTGTCCGCATTTCCGACAATCATGGCGGCGATATAGACGGCGAGTAATCCGCTTCCCAATAAGTAAGCTGTGACACCATAAGTGAGGAACGCCATGGAAATCATAAGGACGGCATGTAATCCGCTCGAATCAAGTCTCAAATAATTCAACATGAGACGAGACAGTTGTCCAAGGATGAAACCAATCAATGCCCCGACGACGATTTGAAGGACGAACATCCATACCCCATCCCAAATGGTCGTATCCGGCTTCATCATAAAGTCGAGGGCGAGAATCGTCAAAAACATCGCCATCGGGTCGTTCGTGCCGGACTCGGCTTCGAGAGTCGCACCGACTTTCGGTGAGATGTTCTTTCCTTTAAATGCGGCAAAGACGGCCGCTGCATCGGTCGAACCGATAATCGCACCGAACAAGAAAGATTCAATCCAATCGAAACCAAATACGAAACGAACGGCCACGGCGACTACTGTTGTAGTAATCAATACCCCAAGCGTCGCCAGCGAGGCAGAAGGGGCGAGGACGCTCCGGATTGATGACCATTTCGTTTGAAGACCCCCTTCAAACAAAATGACAATCAAGGCAGCGACTCCAATCAGCTGCGCTAAATTCGAGTCGTCAAAGAAGATGAGACCAGTAATGTCACTTCCCATGATCATGCCGATTCCCATAAATAAAATCAAGGCGGGCAAGCCGAATCGAGTCGAGATTCGTGTCGCCATGACACCGGCTACGAGAAGTAGACCGAAGAGTAAAATGAGTACATCAGTACTTATAACAGGTACGGGCAAACACAACACTTCCTTTCTGAAACAATATTCTTAAGTTCATTATACCATGAAATCGTCTGATATTTCAGAATTGAGGATTAGGCAAACCATACACATTGGAATTGTCGGTTATGAATATGGTAAAGTAAACACATCATAGAAGGAGGAATGATGATGTCTAAAATTCACGTCATTCATGAAAACGAAGAATGGACGAACCACCTTGTCCACCGTTTAAAAGAATTGAACTTGCCATATGAATTGTGGCACTTGGACCAAGGGACGATTGATCTCGAAGCAATGCCCCCGGAAGGTGTCTTTTATAATCGGATGAGTGCCTCCTCGCACACACGTGGGCATCGGTACGCACCAGAATTGACGGAAGGCGTCCTCGCTTGGTTAGAGGCAAACGACCGGACCGTGTTCAACGGCACACGTGCCATCCGCCTCGAAGTGAGTAAAGTCAATCAATACACGGCGCTTCGACGTGAAGGGATTCGCGTGCCGAAGACGATTGCGGCAGTCGGTAAGGCGCAAATCATCGAAGCGGCTGAGCAGTTAGCTTTGACGCCATTCATCACGAAACATAATCGTGCCGGAAAAGGACTTGGGGTCCAATTGTTCCATACGATCGAAGGACTCAAAGAATATGTATATGGTCCCTCGTTCGAGGAATCGGTTGACGGCATCACGCTCATTCAACAGTATATCGAAGCCCCGGAACCGTATATCACCCGTTGCGAGTTCATCGGCGGAAAGTTCCTTTATGCGGTCCGTGTCGACACGTCGGAAGGGTTCGAGCTCTGTCCTGCTGATGCCTGCTCGATTGAAGACCAGTTCTGCCCAGTCGGGGAGACGCCGCCGGCGAAGTTTGAAATCGTCGAAGGATTCGATGACCCCATCATTCCAAAGCTCGAACAGTTCTTGAAAGCGAATGCGATCGATATTGCGGGGATTGAAATCATTCGAGACCAAGACGGTAACGTCTACGCATACGACGTCAATACAAACACGAACTATAATTCCGATGCTGAAGCGAAAGCCGGACGCTACGGAATGCTTGAATTGGCTACTTTCTTAGGCGACGCACTTCACGTCACTACGACAAAATAAGGGTCAGGCGCTCGCCTGACCCTTTTGCTGTGTATGTTTGAGTTGCTCTTCAAATCGATGTTGGACTAATTCTGCTGTCGGTGCCATTCGTTCGATGAACGAATCTAAACGTTCCGCAGTGTCACGATCGGTTTCTTTAAACACGCGCATCGTTGTTCACCTCGTTAATCAGGATAACTTGCTTACATCATCCTTAATTCCCGAGGTGTTATACGCGTAAACCTTTTACACGCTAAAGAATGTGCTCAAATTTTCTTTTGGTAAGATGTTCCCAACGTAGAAGTCGCCGAACTCTCCATACTTCGCACTTACTTCGTCGAAACGCATCTCGTAAACGATTTTCTTAAACTGAAGTGAATCTTCAGCGAAGAGCGTGACGCCCCACTCCCATGCGTCGAATCCAGTCGACCCACCGATGAACTGTTGAATCTTACCGGCGTAGCTACGGCCAATCATGCTGTGACGATACATGAGGTCTTTGCGCTCATCCATCGACAACATGTACCAGTTGTCGCCATCGCGACGAGCTTTACTCATCGGATAGAAACAGATGTGTGCGGCTTTTGGAAGTGTCGGATAGAGGCGTGAGCGGATATGAGGATTTTGATACGGGTCCCCGTCTCCAGATCCGCGATACATCCCGAGCTCGATGACCGACACGTATGAATACGACGGAATCATATAGTCGTATAGCGCCGTTTTGCGGAAGGCGCGCTCGACATCTTCAAGTTCGTTGAATGTCGGACGAAGCACCATCAAGACGAGGTCTGCCTTCTGACCGAGAATCGAGTAAAAGGCGTGGCTTCCTTCGCCTTTTGCTTCAACTTCTTCGAGAGAAGCGAGGAACGCTGTGAACTCATCAATCATCTGTTGACGCTTTTCAGCATCGACGAGTTTCAAACGAGCCCAATCAATCGTGCGGAAATCATGAAGTGTATACCATCCGTCTAATGTGGCGGCGGCATGTTGTGTATCTGTTGTAGGTACTGGACGTTCTGACATAAAAAAATCTCCTTTCGGGACTTGGCTTCGCCGTCTATTTTACCATACACGCTTCACTGACTGGCAACTTTGAGGCACTGTGAGGGTTATCACGATTCATGGCGGGTAAAGAACAGAGGACAGAAACATGAAAACGGCTACAAAAATGGCTGTATCAGTCGGTTTGTCAAAACTGTTCTATTCATATAATGATTGATTCTAAGCGATTTATGGCGAAATGGGCAGAATAGTTTATTTTGAAAAGGGTACTGTGTATAATTGAAATCGCGTAAAGACACAAGTCAACGGCAAAACCATTAGCAGTCATGCTGTAAATTGAGAAAAGGGGTTCATTCGTTATGAAATTATTTGAAACGTTGAAGCAAAAAGTTAGCCCGGTTCGTCCGACCATCGTCTTCCCGGAAGGTATCGATGAGCGTGTTCTTGGAGCCGCTGTTCGATTGAAAGCAGACGGTATGGTAGAACCAATCGTCGTCGGTGCGAAAGCAGATCTCGAAGCGGTTGCGGCGAAACACGGTTTCGACATCTCAGGTTTGACACAATATGACCCAGCGACATACGAAGACATCGATGTCCTCGTCGAATCATTCGTCGAGCGTCGTAAAGGAAAAGCAACGGCTGAACAAGCGCGCGAACTCCTTACATCAGACGTGAACTACTTCGGAACAATGCTCGTTCACACAGGCAAAGCAGAAGGTCTTGTCTCAGGCGCGATGCACGCGACGGCTGATACGGTACGTCCGGCACTACAAATCATTAAAATGCAACCAGGCATCAAAAAGACGTCAGGTGTGTTCATCATGGTACGTGACGACGAGCAATACGTCTTCTCGGACTGTGCGATCAACATCGCACCGGACGCGGCAGATTTAGCAGAGAACGCGTTCTTGTCGGCAGCGACAGCGAAGACGTTCGGTATCGACCCACAAGTCGCGCTTCTTAGCTTCTCGACGAAAGGTTCTGCGAAGTCACCTGAAACAGAGAAGGTCGTGGAAGCGACACGCCTGGCAAAAGAAAAATCACCGAACCTTCCAATCGACGGAGAACTTCAATTCGATGCGGCATTCGTCCCTAGCGTAGCGGCGAAGAAAGCACCGGGTTCTGACGTTGCTGGTAAGGCGAACGTATTCGTCTTCCCAAGTCTTGAAGCCGGTAACATTGGCTACAAGATGGTTCAACGTTTCGGTGGATTTGAAGCGATCGGTCCGATCCTTCAAGGTCTCAACAAACCAGTGAACGACTTATCACGCGGTTGTAACGAAGAGGACGTCTACAAATTGACGCTCATCACAGCGGCGCAAGCAATCGACGAGCGCAACGAAGCGTGAGTCCGGAGCATTCTTCTTATAGAAGGATGCTTTTTTTGATGGCTCGTTATAAACTATTCAAGAAAGGAGTGATGAAATGGACGAACTAGATGAGAGTGTTTTATTACCTGAAGGACATCGTTACGCTATGTTTGGTGGCGGGGATGATGATTCGATTAAGACGTATTATGAAGGGGTATTTGAAACGGTCTTCATCGCGTTTCATCCATTCCTTGCTCCAATAGGTCACCCCACCATGATTGATCGTTATACCGATCTGGATAATAACGAGGTCGAACAGCAATTTCGGTCCGTTACATGGGAAGAGATGAGGCGAAGACTAGGTTTTCGTGACGTGAGCCGTATCGACCACGCGCTCCGAACGATGATTGGGGCGCTGAAACTACACGCCGAAGATCGAGAAGGGGCGAATCGAATCATTGAATATTGCGAACGTGAGAATGTGCTCCCACCAGGTGAAGGGGAACTGTCGGATCTGCTAAAGAATCAAGTGTTGCGTGTACTTTTGGAGATGGGAGAAGGCTGGATCTGGACCGGAGACGAATTTTGTACGGAACGGCATCTCATCCATCTCAGTGAGACGCTAGCCGCTGATACGTGGGGCATGCAACATCGGACGTTTTTCGGTTATCAACACGAATGGCTCATCGTCCCACCTTGGGATAGCCATTTCACGTTGTTTTGTGGCAGTCGCGCGTTTATCGAACAGGTCGTCGAACGATGCGAGCTCGAAGGGTTCTATTGTGATGCTGAGACGACCATCAACTGGAGTTTGTCGGAGCATAAGCTGAGGTAAACTAAAAGAGAAATCCATGATTGAAAGGGGAACTATGTATGCAAAGTATTCATGCGACAGAATTAAGAGAAAAATTAGAGAACGGGGAGTCTCTCCATATCATCGATGTGCGCGAACAAGATGAATATGAGGCAGGGCATATCCCGAACGTACCACTCTATCCATTATCGGAATTCCCACAAGTGACAGAAAAGTTGGCACAAGACAATGTCTATCACGTGATCTGTCGTTCAGGTGGACGGAGTCAGACGGCGTGTGATTACTTAGAGTCGCAAGGCTACAAAGTCGTCAATGTCGACGGCGGAATGCTAGCTTGGGATGGCGACATCGAGGCGTGATGCTAGAGAATCCTTGGGTCGTTGTACCCCTTCTTATCGCGCTCTACCTCACGGTCTATGCGGTGATGAAGCGATTTGACTGGGAGAAGTGGCGACTCGTCTGGGCAGTGTGGGTGATGCTCATCATCATCCTATTGACGATTGAACTCGTGACAAGTCTATAAAAAATGCGGAACCTTCTTTAACAGAGGTTCCGCATTTTTTATGCGTCTTGACGCTTATCGAATGTGATCGATGCAATCGCGTCATGTTGGTGAATCGACTCTTCGTTACGGCATTCGACGAAGAAGTTCACGACTTGTTTCATCTCGTACAAGTCAGCCGCGATCAAGCGGACCATATCCTCGACGAAACGTGGGTTTTCGTATGCGATTTCAGTCGCACGTTTCTCATCCGGACGTTTGAGGACAGGGTGAAGTGGTGCTGAGGCGTTTGACTCCGCTGCATCGAGAAGGGCTACACGCCAATCGAATCCGTCCGTCGATGTTTCATCAAGACCGGCTTCGATTGTGATGTACCCACGTTGGTTATGGGCGCTGTACTCACTGATTTCTTTTGAACATGGGCAAAGCGTCGTGACGTTGATGACGAGACCGACTGTCACGTTTGCGACGCCCGTTTCGAGGTTATATGTCACACGATGCATGACGTCCGCGTTCATCAAACCGCTAAGACCTGTCGCAGGTGCTTTACGCGTGAAGAACCATGGGTAACGGATTGTCAATTGGCCTTCTGTTTGTTCCATACGCTCGGCGAGCTCTTGCGCGAACTCGATTAACGAACGGTTTGATACCGTCCACCCTTGTTGATGGTACGCGTCGAGCTGCTCTGTCAAACGAGACATGTTGATCCCTTTACGGTCTTGGACGAGCGAAGTCGTCAATTCGAATGTAGCGACCGTAGACTGAATCCCATCTGGCGTCTCGATGTTCACAGGATGCTTCACGTTTGAGATGCCGACACTGTCGAGGGCAAATAGGAAGTTTTTCGGTGTATTTTGTAAATCGACCATTTGTTCTTTCTCGGTCGGCTTTGTTCCTTTAATCGGTGGGACCGACCCGAACAATTTATGTCGTTCTGCTTTAGTAGGTAAAGCGACATGGCTTGTAGACATAATCGGATTCTCCTTTTTTCGAGCGGTTTAAAGCACCACTCGTTCTTGTTAGGATTTTATCACGAAATGATGGCTGAACGGGTATGATTTTGCTCTCATAACATGTTTTGAATATGCAATCGGAAAAAAATCCTTCAGATATTGAAGAAAGAGGATTGATTTACTTTGTGAACGGGAATAAAATGGTCCTGTGAACTTAAAAAATAGATCACTATTAAATATGAAGGAATTGAAAGAAAAAAGGAGATGTTTTTATGGATTGGCAGTTAGTCCTGCAGTATGCCTGGATCGTCGTCGTACTCGTCGGTTTGGAAGGCTTGTTATCTGCAGACAACGCGCTCGTCTTGGCCGTTATGGTCAAGCACTTGCCGCGTACAGAGCAGAAGAAGGCATTATTTTATGGACTCCTCGGGGCATTTGTTTTCCGATTTATCGCATTGTTCTTGATCTCGTTCTTGATCAACGTATGGCAAGTTCAGGCACTCGGTGCGCTCTACTTAATCGGGATGAGTGCGCGACACCTGTATATGACCTATAAGGCGAGAAAGATGGAGCCGAAGCAAGATTTGGCGGCCGAGGCGAAGGAAGAGACGGCTGTCACGGAGAAGCCGGTATCGAAAAAAGAATTTTGGCTCACTGTCGCAAAAGTCGAGTTTGCGGACATCGCTTTTGCCGTCGACTCAATCTTGGCAGCGGTCGCGCTTGCGGTCAGCTTGCCACCACTCGGTCTAGGTGAGATTGGTGGGATTGACTCGGGTCAGTTCTTCGTCGTCTTGACAGGTGGACTCATCGGGGTCGTCTTGATGCGATTCGCAGCTCGGATTTTCGTCAAGTTGCTTCATCAGCGTCCGACACTTGAAACGGCCGCTTTCATCATCGTCGGTTGGGTCGGGGTCAAGTTGACGGTGCTCGTACTTGAACACCCTGGTTTCAAGGAATTGATTGCCGGAACATCATTCGAATTCATGGGACTCCCAGACGGGTTCGTCCACTCGACAGCTTGGACGATTTTCTTCTGGTCGGTCATGGTCGGGATTGCGACATGGGGCTGGTTCTCATCGAAACCGACAGCGGTCAAACAATAAAAAGTGGTCTCTCGTTTTTAAGCGAGAGACCTTTTCTTATGCAGTTACATTCTCTTTGTCGTAAATCGGTACCCAGCCTTCAGTCGTCACGAAAATACGAACGGCGACGACTTGGCGGTCTTCTTGTAATGTGAAGTAATGACGTGTGTTGACCGGCACGGAGATGAGATCACCTGGATTGAGTTCGATATTGAAGTATCCGCGTTCTGCATCGTCAATCGCAAAGATGCCGTGACCACTGACGATGAAACGAACCTCGTCATCTGTATGATGATGCTCTTTTTGGAAGTTGACGAGCAGTTCATCTAAATTCGGTGTCGCATCGGATAGCGAGATGACGTCAGCCGTCTTGTAGCCACGTCGTGCTGATACATCTTGAATCTCGTCACGGAACGTCGCCAAGATGGCTTCTTTGTCTTCGTCTGTCAGTTGGTAATTTTCCTGAAGAGAAGCCGGTAACTTTGCGATATCCCATGCTTCGTAAAGGATGTCTCGTGATTCTAAAAAGTCACGTACCTCTTGTTGATCACTGACGCGTTCTTCGGTTTGTTGAAAATAAATTGTTGCCATGTTGAATTCCTCCTTATGAATGGACGCCTAGGGCGCGTAATTTTAATGAATAGCTAAACAAAAATTCATATGCCTCTAAATAACGTTTTGCCGCAGCTGGCGTTTCGCCCCAAACGGTGATCCCGTGGTTCCGGATGAGGACGGCACCGGCATCGCCTGTGACATGTAGCGCGAACGCACGGGCGAGCATCGGGATATCCGCGTGGTTCTCGATAATCGGGATTCGTACACTGGCCGTCTCTTCCCAATAACCGAGCGCTTTGATGATTTCTTGACCTGTGAACGTAACATGACCTTTTGCAGCATACAGTTCCGAGATGACGTTATTGTCGACCGTATGCACGTGAAGCGAACATGTTGCGTTCGTATTGTTGAAGATATCGACATGTAACAACGTCTCAGCCGACGGTTTGCCTGTCTGCTCTCCAATCAATTGACCGGTCGCATCAACGAGGACGAAATCTTCATCGGTGCGCTTTCGTTTATCACGACCGCTTGCCGTCACAAGGAATGTCAATGGGTCATCTGATACGCGGATCGCCAGGTTCCCGCTCGTTCCGGGGAACCAGTCTCGTGCGGCGAGCTCGTCTTTAATGTCGGCAAGTTCTCCCCACCGTTCTTGCACAGTCATACGTTCACTCCTTTCATATGAGCTGAGATATCGTAGAATGTCTCGAACGGAATATGTCGAATTCCTTCCGCCTCACATAGCGAAATCAATTGCCCCCGTGCATACACGACGTCGGCACGTTTGGCGATTTCAAAGTCGGTGACGGAGTCCCCGATGACAATCAACGTGTCGGTAGGTGAGACAATCTGTCGGGCAATTGTCGGCTTGCAGCATCCACAATCGTTCGAACAATGGACATCGCATGTATGAGGCCAGGTGACGTGTGCCGTCTCTCCAGAGAAATCAACATGATTGCAGTAGATGTGTTCCGGTTCGACGTAACCTTCTAGAATCGGATGGACGAAAAAGTCCATTCCGCCACTGACGACATCAAATCGAAAGCCGCATGACTGTGTCTCCTGTAAAAACTCGATAAACCCTGGTCGAAACGTTATGGTCGACTGAAGAAATTCACGGTACTTCAATTCCTGTTCACTCGGGAGCAAGCTGAACATCTGACCGACGCCTTCGCGAATGGAGAGCGTTTGGTTCAACACACCATCTTTAAGTTCGACCCATTCAGGTGGGGCGAAGCGTCGCATCAATGCGATGATGTTATCTTCTTCCGTGATGGTCCCGTCGAAATCACAGATGACGTGCGTACTCATCGTGCACCCCACGCATCTAAAGCAGTCGATAACGCATCGGTCTCGCTCGTCTTACCAATTGCTTGATCGATCGCTTGGCGGAACGCTCTCGCTCCGTCAGCCGCACCGTCTGGATGTCCGTGAATCCCACCACCCGCATTGATGACGACATCTGATCCGAAGTCACGAATCAAATCTGGTACGAGTCCAGGATGGATACCGGCAGACGGGACCGTCAGAATCGGTTTCGTCCAATGAGGTTCTGTCGCGTACGTCTGAATCTGTTGTGCCTCGTCTTTCTGTGTCGACAGTGAACCGTATGGCGACGGGAAGAGTGTCAAGTCTGCCCCGGCCAAGCGAATCAGTTTCCCGAACAGTAGGGAATGACGAACCGATCCGGTCAACGCTCCGGCAAAAGCGGGATGTGCCAAAATCGGGACATGAATCTCAGGATCTTTAGCGAGCTCGCGCAATGCGTCGAGCCCATACGTATATACGTTGAATAAGAGTGCGGTCGCGCCTGCCTCAATCAATCGCTTCGCCTGGTCGCGTAAGGTGAAAACGGGTCCGCTCAACGTGACGGCGTATAGAACGGAGCGACCGGTCGTTTCTTTATGCTCCCGGATGACCGATGCCCCGATCCGTGCCCGTTCGAGCGACGGGGTGAGCGGATTGTCATATAGAATTTCATCGTCTTTGACGAGGTCGATGCCGCCTGCGAACTGGTCCCGGAGTTGTGTCGCCAAAAAATCAAGGTCTCGTCCGATGACGCCTTTGAAGATGCTCATCGCGAGCGGGCGGTCGTGTACACGAAGGATGTCCCGGACCCCTTCAACTCCGAATGCGGCACCCGGAAAGTCCGGTGCGAGTTCCTCTGGAAGCGAGAGGTCGACAAGTTGAACGCCTGGGTCGAGGGAGAGCTTACCGAATGTCGTCGTCAGAATGGACGAAAAGTCCGGTGTCACGTTATGTAGCGGGTAGCGAATCGAGAAGCGACTTGTCGTTTCTTGTTGGGACGTGGCGATGACCTCACCTCGGAACGCTTGCAGTTGATATTGTTCGAGATGGTTCAACTCGGTCCATGTCCCAACGGTCAGCTCATGTGCGATTTTCTCAGCTACACGCTCGACGTGATCGGTATGTTTGATTTCATAAGTAGCGATGATTCCCATAAGTTCCTCCTTTCAGGTCAAACAAAAAATGACCTCATGCCAAGGCAAGAGGTCATTCAAAAAACAATGAACTCTTATCTCTCAGCGTTAGCTGCAAGAATTAGCACCGTGCCATTTCTGGTCGGTTGCTGCGACATCATCGGGCTTGTCCCTCCGTCTGCTCTTGATAAGAATAGTTGTGAAGTTGTGAAATTTAATTGAATTTTTACATAGAATCGCTCACTCGTCAATTCCTTTTTTTGAGAAAAAAAGTTTAAAAATAATGTTTCTATATATGCGTGTCGAAAATAAGTGGGCGACTGAAAATAGAGGATTGACAACTAGCATGCCTAGTCCGTAATATTCGTCTCAACACGTCAAACACAATTACATCATTTACTCTTATCGCGAGTTGGCAGAGGGAATTGGCCCTAAGACGCCGCAGCAACCGACCATTTGGCACGGTGCTACATCCACCAGACACATGTCTGAAAGATGAGAGGAACAACCAATTTGGGTGTGCCTCTTTCTCGCGGAGAAAGGGGCTTTTTTCATGCATAGATCCAAGAAAGGGGAAAACCATCATGGCTTATGAGGCGTTTACAGAACAGAGTGTCGTCGACCACGTTCGACAGTTAGGGTTACTAGAAGAGGGGATTGCAGAATGCGAGGAGATCGGGGATGGAAATTTAAATCTCGTCTTTCGCATTCGTCAAGGAGAGACGTCATTGATTGTGAAACAAGCGTTACCGTATGCAAAAGTCGTGGGGGAGAGCTGGCCGCTCACGCTTGATCGGTCTTGGATTGAACAGCTGGCTCTTCGTGAATTTTCAAAAGTCGTGCCTCAGTTCGTCCCGAGTGTCCTCGGGAGTGACCGTGAACTCGCCTATACGATTTTAGAAGATTTATCATCGTTCGAAATCGCCCGCACCGGCTTCCTAAAAGGAGAGAGCTACCCGAACTTAGCCCGCCACGTCGGTACGTTCCTCGGGGAAACGTTGTTTGCGACGTCTGACTACGCGAACGGACCACTCGTGAAGAAACAAATCGAAAAAGAGTATTACAATCCAGAACTATGCGATATCACGGAGAAACTGATCTTCACCGACCCGTATCGCGACGCAGAATCGAATCAAATCGAGCCAGTCCTTCGTCCGGATGTGGAGCAACTCTGGTCAGACCTCGCTTTGAAAATTGAAGTGACCAAATTGAAGGTTGGGTTCGTGACGAAGCACGAAGCGCTACTGCACGGGGATTTACATACAGGAAGCATTTTTGCGACCCGTCAAGAAACAAAAATCATCGATCCCGAATTTGCGTTTTACGGTCCGTTCGGCTTTGACATTGGTCAAATCATTGCTCATCTGGTGTTCTCAACGTATGCGCATCCGTTGAAACGATTCGAACGCTTCACCGAAGTACTCACCGTCTGGGAGACGTTCGAGAAAACGTTCCGTACCCGCTTTACACAGGCCGCAGAGCCGTTCAACACAGTAGGATTCGTGGACGAACTGTTGCCATCCATTTTGAGTGACGCCATCGGCTACGCAGGCTGCGAATTGATTCGGCGGACTGTCGGTCTGGCTGGAGTCGCCGACTTAGAGACATTACCAGTCGACCTTCGCATCGAACGGAAACGCCACGCCTTAGAGCTCGGTACGCGTCTCATCAAACAGCGCCATCAAATTCAATCCATCGATCAATTGATTCCAGTCTTGTCGGAGGTGCGCGTATGAGTGTGCAAAGTATTCATTTCGATGCCGACACGGAAATGTTGACGATTTTAGATCAGACGCTGTTGCCGCAAGAAGAGCGCTATGTCGAAGTGTTGACGCTCGAACAGGCCGAGCAGGCAATCAAGTCGCTTCAAGTTCGCGGTGCACCGGCCATCGCTTATTTCGGAGCGTTTGTCCTTGCGAAAGAAGCGTCACGTCTGCAAGACAATCCATATTTTCATCTCCAATTGAATCAAGTCGGTCAACGGTTGATTGCGACAAGACCGACCGCGGTCAACTTACAGCATGTCATCGAATCACTCCTTCGATTGAATGTGGGGGAGGACTTTGAACAGATTGCAAAAGCAATCAAGCAGCGTGCGATTGAAATCTTTGAACAAGACGTGGCTACGTATCGCACGATTGGGGAACATGCGCTCACCGTGTTACCCGCTGGTGGCAACGTATTGACGATTTGTAACGCCGGTGCCATCGCGACGTCACGATACGGTACCGCGCTCGCGCCGTTCTATGTCGGGAAAGAGCGTGGCATCCCGTTTCGGGTGTTCGCGTCCGAAACGCGACCGCTGCTTCAAGGAGCACGACTGACCGTATGGGAGCTCGACCGGGCAGATATCGATGTCACACTGATTACAGATAACATGGCGGCCTGGACCATCCAGACGAAACAAATCGATGCTATCATCGTCGGGGCGGACCGCATCACCCGTACCGGTCATACAGCGAATAAAATCGGAACACTTCAGCTTGCGATTTTGGCGAAGCATTACGGCATCCCATTCTATGTGGCTGCTCCGCATTCGACATTCGATTTAGAGGCAGATGACACGATTCAAATCGAAGAACGGGACGCGCATGAAGTGACCCATATCGGGGGACATCCGACGGCACTCGTCGGCATCACCGTCTTCAATCCGGCGTTTGATGTGACACCACCCGAACTGATTACCGGTCTAATTACAGAGACAGGTGTGCTCGAACCGACTGAGTCGGTCATTGAAGAACATGTAGGAGGAAACACATATGTCTAAAAAAATCATCTTCTTCCTGTTGACCGTCATCCTGGCACTTGCCGGATGCACGAACGAACAGGCTCAACCGAAAACGACTACGACAACAAGTAAAACGGAAGCGAAAACCGTCAACGTCTCAAATGAGACGCTTCCGAAAAATCTAGAAGTCGCCCTCGTTATGCAGATGTCGATCGGGACGTTCTCTTCGCAGTATATCGAAGGGGTGACCGAGCAAGTCGAAGCGTTCGGTGGCAACGTGAAAGTGTATAATGCCGAAAATGATTTGTCGAAAATGGCGAGTTATGTCGATACGGCGACGACGCAAGGAGTCGATGTGATCTTGATTGACCACGGACGTGCCGATGCCTTGAAAGAACCGGTTCAACGGGCGCTCGACAAAGGCATCAAAGTCGTTGCATTCGATAACGATTTGACGAACGAAGGCGTGACGGTCATCGACCAAGATGATTATTCACTAGCATGGCGCTCGCTAAAAGCACTCGCGGAAGATTTGGACGGGGAAGGGAACATCGTCACGATTTGGGTCGGTGGATTCACCCCGATGGAACGTCGACATACGATTTATGACGCGTTCTTAAAACGCTATCCCGGCATCCAGGAAGTCGCAAAGTTCGGTTCGGCGACGAACAACACGGCGCTCGATACGCAAAGCCAGATGGAGGCGATTTTGAAGAAGTACCCGGAAGGCGAAATTGATGCGGTGTTTGCGATGTGGGATGAGTTCGCAAAAGGGGCGAGCCGTGCCATCAAACAGGCAGGACGTGACGAGATTGCCGTCTATGGAATTGATTTGAGTGACGAAGATTTACAACTTATGCAAGAAGAGGGAAGTCCGTGGAAAGTGACAGCTGCCACAGATCCAGCCGAAATCGGTCGCATTCAAGTCCGTTACGCTTATCAAAAAGTAGTCGGGGACGAAACGCCTTCAATTCATTCGGTCGACCCATATCTAGTGGATCGTGATGTCTTGCCGGACGAGGCTGTCACGATGGATGACCTTGGACAGTACGTTCCGGGTTGGGGCGAATCAAATGCGGCATGGTCGGATTGGATGAAGGAGACGGACTGATGATTCACTTGGAACGAATCACGAAACAGTACGGTGACGTCACGGTGCTTGATCAACTGTCATTCAGTTTGAAGCCTGGAGACATTCATGGTCTCCTCGGTTTGAACGGGGCCGGTAAGAGTACCCTCATCAAACTGCTAAACGGAACGGTCGAACCGACGTCCGGCGAATTGTCCATTGATGGAAAACCAATCTGGCTCACACCAGCGGAAGCGATTCGTCATGGCATCATCACGGTATCGCAAGAAGTCGATGATGCGCTCTATTTGGACTTGCCTGTGTATGAGAATGTCCTTCCATGGCAGACGGTGAAATGGATTCGCCCGCAACGTTTGAAAGAGCGAGCGCAACGCGTGTTGTCCCGAGTCGGTTTAGAGGTCGATCCAACGATTCCAGCCGGTCAATACCCGCTCAGCGTGAAGCAGCGCCTTCTCATCGCCCGAGCACTCGAGAGCGATGCCAAGTATTTACTCCTCGACGAACCGACCGCTGCCTTATCAGAAACGGAGGCCGACGCCTTACTGGAATTGTTACAGAAGCTTGCGACAGAAGGAGTCGGAATTGTATTGGTCACGCATCGTTCAAACGAGCTCACACGGGTCACGTCGACCTCTACGTTTCTTCGAGACGGACGTGTTGTGTACGATGGACCGTACCAATCGCTCTCCTCGGAAGCGGTGCAGACATTTTTGAGTGGGACGACATTTGATGCAGTGTTAGAAAAGGCAGTGCCTGAAAATGAGATTTTCTTGTCTGCGCAGTTGCCCCTTCCAGTCTTCCAATCTGACATTTCGATTGAAGCGTATCGCGGGGAAGTGCTCGGGATTGGTGGATTGACGGGAAGTGGGAAGACGGAACTGATGGAAGCATTGTTCGGTCTTTCTGGAATTCGTCAATCCATCACAATCGAGGGGAAAGAGCACGTGATCAAAGAACCAGCAGACGCCGTACGTTTAGGGTTTGCACTCGTTCCAGAGGAGAGACGTCGTCATGGATTATTTTTAGACGAGACGATTGAACGGAACGTGATTGCTGTCGCAGGAAAGACCGATGATGTCTCGGACGTATTGAAATCGCTTCGCGTCCGCTATGCGAACGTGAGACAACCGGTAAGTGAGCTGAGTGGCGGAAATCAGCAGAAGGTCGTCTTCAGCAAATGGTTGCTCGATAAACGAGACATCTATCTGCTCGACGAACCGACAAAAGGAATCGATATCGCAGCGAAACAAGACGTGTATGAACGCGTCATTGCACTCGCGAAACAAGGGAAGACCGTATTGTTCACGTCAAGTGAGCGACATGAACTTGAACGGGTCGCCAATCGGATTGTTTGGCTCGACCGTGGACAAATTGTAGAGAAAGGAGGCGTGTAAGATGGCACAATTGGTGGTCAAGGAACGAAAACGAATCAGCGGTCATATCGGTCAGTATGGGACGTTACTCGCAATCCTTGGTTTGATTGCGGTCTTTACCGTGACGAACGATCAATTTCTGACGTATGCAAATTTTAGTGACATTATCAAATCGGTTTCAATCGTGTCGTTACTTGCCCTTGGCGTCACATTCTCGCTCATCGTAGGAGGATTTGACTTATCAGTCGGATCAACGGCGAGTCTTGCGACAATCGGGGCGGCAGCAAGCCTCGTCCTTCATCGACAAGAGCTACTCGTCGCTCTGCTGATCCCACTTGCACTCGGGATTCTCGTCGGGCTGTTAAATGCGCTCGTCACAATCAAGTTTCGGTTGCCGGATTTACTAGCGACACTCGCCATCATGTACGTCATTAACGGGATTCAATTGACGTATACGAAAGGATTCTCGATTTATGACAACATGCCGATTGAAGGGGGGACGGCGCCAGGACGTTTCATCCCGTCGTTTCTATTCATCGGTCAAGGGACAATCGGTCCGATTCCGTTCGTCGCCCTACTCATGCTGGTATTCTTTATCGGAGCGCATCTGTTCTTGACTTATACGCGGACTGGGCGTGAGTTTTATTACGTCGGATCGAACGCCGAAGCGGCCCGTCGTTCTGGGATTGCCGTGAATCGCATTAAACTTTATGCCTACGTGCTCAGTGGGTTGTTTGCGGCCATCGGTGGGATCATTCTTGCATCTCGGATTGGGACTGGTCAGGTCTCGGCTGGGGCACCCCTCTTGATGGATGCCGTCGCGGCTGCTTACATTGGTTATGCTGTCTTCGGAACAGGGCGTCCGAACGTCATCGGAACATTGATTGGAGCTATTTTGATTGGGATTCTTCTAAACGGACTGACGATGTGGGATGTCCCGTATTATGCGCAAGACATCGTCAAAGGGACGATTCTCATCGGAGCGCTCGGTCTCTCATATATTCAAAAGAAGCAGCGGACATAACGAAACCCCGGACATCAGTTGTTCGGGGTTTTGCTGAGTTCATGTGTCATCGAAAGAAAAGGATACACTCCACCGTTCGTCTCCTGCATAAATATTTCCTGTGGGGTGAAACCGAGCGATTCATATAAACGGATCGCTCGCTTGTTGAACGTGGCGACAGTAAGACACACATTGCAAGTCCCATATGTCGCATCAATCCAATTTAAAATCGATGTTAGAAATCGATATCCATTGCCGTTGCCCGTCAAATCAGGGCGCATGCCAAGACCGATGGTAACAGTTCCTGGTGATTCGAATTGTAACGTGACAAAGCCAATCATCTCATTCGTTTCAAGGACGGCGAACGTCGTATCGCCCCGTTCATCTGCATCTAAAAATGAGGTGAGGTCTTCCTCGTCGGCGTCCATATTGTAAAACGCGTAGTCGCCTTCATAACGCCACTCAAAGGCGATACGTTCGGCTTGCTCTTGGGTGAGTGGTTGAAACGTATAATTCATTGAAATTCCTCGTCTCTGATGGAAGTGGTCGTGCTACACTCAAATCGTATCATGAAAATAAAGGGAGGGGACAAGATGGCAGTCAAGTTGGATATGATCGGCATCGTCGTGAAGGATATGAAGCGCTCACTCGATTTTTATCGTGCGCTCGGGTTTGAGATTCCGGAAGCGATGAATGGAGAAGCGCATGTGGAAATCGATGAGGGGGGCGTGCGTCTCGCGTTCGATACGGTGGAAGTGGCCGAATCGGTGTACGGGGAATGGAAACAGGCAGAAGGACATCGGATTGAGCTTGCCTTCTTATGTGAAAGTCGAGAGTCGCTGAATACTTTGTATGATTCAGTCCTTGAACAAGGTTATGCGTCACACAAAGCACCGTGGGATGCGTTCTGGGGTCAACGTTACGCCATCCTGTACGATGCGGATGGGAATTTGATTAGTCTGTTCGCCTCATAAAAATAATCCCGGGCCATGTGGCTCGGGATTATTTTTTGTCGTGGCACTCTCCCCATGAACAAAGGGCATTCATGGCGGGTTGCAGTCCGAGGGCGTCTTCGGTCAATGAATATTCGACGTGCAGGTGCTTCTCGGTCGAGTAGTCGACACGGCGAACCATGCCGAGCTGCTCGAGCTCGCGCAATTGGTCGGTCAACACTTTTCGGCTGACGTCCGGAATCGCTCGTTGAATATCAGAAAAACGAAGCGGTCCATCTTGAAGCGTGCAGTACACTTGGGGGCGCCATTTGCCGCCGATAATCTCAAGTGCGCGGTTGACGGGGAACGATGTGGTCATGTTCAAGGAACCTCACTTTCGGGTAGTTACTTCAATGTGCGTACTTTTTTTCTTGCTTCAATGACAGTATCTTATCGTTATCCGCTAAATTGAGCAAACAAAAAGGAGTAGATGAAACATGACATATCCAAGAACGTTTTCACACATCGGTCTTTCTGTACCGAGCGTCGCTGAGGCCGTAAAATTTTATGAGGACGTGATGGGGTGGTATACGATTATGACACCATCAGACGTTGTCGAGGATGATTCGCCAATCGGTGTGATGTGTACCGACGTCTTCGGACCGGGCTGGGGCAAATTCCGAATCGCTCATATGTCAACGGGAGACGGAATCGGGATTGAGTTGTTCGAATTCCCGAACAACGAAACACCAGAAGACAACTTCGAGTTTTGGAAGACAGGGATCTTCCACTACTGTGTACAAGACCCTGACATCGAAGGGCTCGTCGAGAAGATTGTCGCTCACGGCGGGAGACAACGGATGCCGATTCGTGAATACTACCCAGGTGAAAAACCGTACCGCATGGTGTACTGCGAAGATCCATTCGGCAACCTCGTTGAAATTTATTCACACTCATACGAACTCACGTATTCGGAAGGAGCTTACTAAACATGAAAGCATGGCTACTCGATCAACCTGGTCTTGATCATCTGCATATTGGAGAAATCGACCGACCGACACCAGGAGCGGGAGAACTGTTGATTCGTGTCGAAGCGATCGCCTTGAATCCGGTCGATTATAAAGTCGGATCAAACGGAAACCCGAATTGGTCATATCCACACATTCTCGGTGTCGACCTCGTCGGAGAAGTCGTTGAGGTCGGTTCGAGTATCGCCAACATCATTACGGGTTCGCGTGTGGCTGTTCATACGGATCTTTCGAAATATGGGGGATTCGCCGAGTATACGGTCGTCGATGCCCGGGCGTGTGCGGTCGTTCCGCAAGGTGTAAGCGATGAGGCGGCGGCTTCTATCCTGTGTGCGGGGATGACAGCATATGAAGCGGTCATGCAGAAGCTGAACACGCGAGATAAGGAGACGATTCTCGTACACGCAGGAGCGGGCGGTGTCGGTGGATTTGCGATTCAGCTCGCAAAACGGCTCGGTCTGAAGGTATTCACGACGGCATCTCCTGAGAACGTTGAGTGGGTAGAATCACTCGGGGCGGACGTGGTGATTGATTATAACGTCGAGGACGTGACGGCACGGATCATGGAAGAAACAGATGGACGTGGTGTCGACCTGATTTTGAATACAGTCGGACGAGACGTTGCGACAGCAGACCTAGATCGTCTCGCATTCAGCGGACACCTCGCCTACATCGCCGGGCCACCAGACATGACGAACATGAAAGGCTTCACGTTATCTCCTTCGATTCACGAAGTGGCACTCGGGGCGGCGCATGCGAGCGAGGACGAACATGCGATTCGCAACTTGGCGTATATGGCCGAAGAGATGATGAACTTGCTCGATGCAGGTGAACTGAACGATCTCGTCACAGAAGTGTTGTCGTTCGACCAATTGAAAGAAGGTCTCGAAAAACTACAAACGCGAAAAGTGCGCGGTAAACTCATCGTCCGCATTCGCGACTGAAGAGAGGACTCCCTGTTATACTGACAGGGAGCTTATTTGTCGAGGAGGGGAAAGAATGGAGCGATTGGCAGACACGTATCGTCAGACGAACGTTCAATTGAGCGGTCACGGCAAACGGGAAGCCGGGGTATTGAAACGCGCATTTGAGCATGTGCGTGAAGATGAGCCGAGTGATCAGTATGGACAGGGGAAAACGATTCGACAGTTCGAAGAGAAGATGGCACAGGTTCTTGGGAAAGAGTCGGCAGTTTTCTTTCCAAGCGGTACGATGGCACAGCAGATTGCGCTACGCATTTGGTGTGATGAGACAGGGAAGAAAAAGGTCGCATATCACCCGCTGTGCCACCTTGAAATTCATGAGCAGGATGGTTTAAAAGAGTTGCATCACATCGAACCGATTTTAGTGGGGGACGAAAACCGATTGATGACGCTCGAAGAGATACAAGCGTTACCGGACATCGCGTGTCTGTTGCTCGAACTGCCACAACGAGAAATCGGCGGGGAATTGCCGACGTTCGAGGAACTTGTGGCAATTCATGAACACTGTCGTGAGAAAGCGATTCATCTACATCTGGATGGTGCACGACTGTTCGAATCGCTTCCGTATTATGAAAAAGAGGCATCTGAGATTTGTGCGCTCTTTGATAGCGTATACGTCTCGTTTTATAAAGGAATCGGTGGCATTGCCGGTGCCATCCTTGCTGGACCGAAGGCATTTTGTGACACGTCGAAAGTATGGAAGCGACGCTACGGTGGTGACTTAATCAGCTTATATCCATACATCCGGTCTGCGGATTATTATTATGAGCTACGAAAAGACAAGATGGCCGAGTATCGAAACGAGGCCGTCCGCTTGGCAGCGCGCTTCAATGAACTCGATGGCGTGTGGACGACTCCACGCATCCCGGTCACGAATATGTTCCATCTTCATTTTCAAGGGGAGAAGGAAGAAATTGGTGAGAAAATTGCGCGCATCCAAGAAGAAACAGGAGTAGGCATTACGGGGTATCTTGTTGAAAAAGACGGACACTGTTCAACCGAAGTAAGCATCGGAGATACGTTTGAACGGATTACGCGAGAACAGCTTGATGGATTGTTTCGGCAGTTCAGATGAATCAAAACATGCACCATTCCTTTTCGGGAACGGTGCATGTTTTTTACTGGCTTACAATCGCT
Organism: Exiguobacterium sp. BG5(2022); assembly: GCF_031844365.1. Taxonomy (GTDB): domain Bacteria; phylum Bacillota; class Bacilli; order Exiguobacteriales; family Exiguobacteriaceae; genus Exiguobacterium; species Exiguobacterium profundum. The sequence continues at coordinate 1,861,025 of NZ_JAUZVB010000001.1, read as the reverse complement.
TCGAGACGATCGAGTTGGGAATTGAACCCTTCGACAGCGCCCATTTCGACGACTTGTTGGAGAGCCTCTTCATTCGGGAATTCGGAGCGACTAATGAATAACGTGCCTTCCGATGTATCGAGAAATTCATTTGTGATCGTCATGACAGGCAAGTCCGGATTGACGTGTCCGTCCGCATCCGAGAATGCATCCGTATAGACGATTCGGGAGTATGGATCGACGTCGATAAAGGTTGATTTGCCCCATGATTCCATACCATAAAAGTCACCTTGTTCTTTGTCGACACAAGTCATGCAATAATGCCAAATCCCCCCCGGTTTGAAGTCGAAGCTGTATACTTTCGTCTCCCATCCGGACGGTCCCCACCATTTCTCTAAATGTGCAGGTGTCGAGAATGCTTCAAATACAAGTTGGCGTGGTGCCTTGAACAGACGTTCCATAATCAATGTCGTGCCCTCTACATGTGATTTGACCGTACTCATGATCCATTCTCCTCTCGCTGTGACTCCGCTAAAAACGTCTCCAATCGATCGAGTCGCTCTGTTTCCCGAGCCATATACGTCCGCCAAGCATCTAACGGTTCGAGTGCTTGAGACTTGAGTGCATAACGTCTTCGATTGGCATCAATGGTTACTGTGACGAGACCTGCATCATACAGAATTCGCAAGTGCTTCGATGTCTGCGGTTGACTGATTCCAAGCTGATTTGCCATCATTACGACCGTCCACTCTTGTTTCCGTAACAATTCGATCATCCGCAACCGGTTCGGGTCGGCTAACGCTTGAAACAAAGAAGCCAATCTCTCTTCCATTTTTCGTCACCGTCCTCTTATTTTGAATATTCCCAATTAGGAATATTCCGAAACAGGAATACTCAATATTTAAACAATAAATCAAGTAGCATCTCACCAATCGGTCGTTCTTTTCCTTCATAAGGAAAAGCGTGGATATGGATGGCGGGATTAAAATTCAATTCGATGATACCGTATTCGATTTGCGCATCATCGAGAGAGGGAATCATCATATCGACACCACAGATGGTTGCCCCGACTGACTTAGCGGCATCGACAGCAATACGCTTATAGATGTCAGAAATTTGATCCGTATAGTCGATACTATCTCCGCCGGTACTGATATTAGAGTTTTCGCGTAAGAAGACACGCTCATCGAGAGCGGGAATACTATCGGGGGTCTTGCCTTGAGCACGTAAAAATGAGATGACGACCTCATCGATTTCGATTTTCTCGAGCGGTGTCTTGTATCCTTTTCCGCGTAACGGGTCTTCATTTTTTGTCGCAACGAGTTGACGGATCGAAGAGGTGCCATCTCCAGTGACGTTCGCCGGGACACGATGGAGGATGCCCGCGACATCATCCCCGATGACGAGGAAGCGATATTCTTTTCCGGGTAAGAATGTCTCAAGTAAAACGACATCATCAAACGTTTTCGCATACTGAAATGCAGACAGTGCTTCCTCATACGTCGCTCCGTCTTTAAAAATGTGAATACCGACTCCGAAGTTTGTAGACTTCGGCTTTAAGACGATGGGTTGTTTTGAAAATGAATGCCATGCCTGAGATAAATCCGATTCCTCTTGAAGTTCTACCCCTTCAGGGACACGAATGCCATGCTCTGCGAGTACAAACTTTGTCACCGTTTTATTCTCCATCATTAAAACGGAAACATAATTGTCTTTTGATGTTTTCGTTGCCTGTTTGACGTATTCTTCGTGTTTGCCGTTTCGAATCCGAATGAACTGGTCAGAACGATCGATGACATCGACACGATAACCACGTTTAATTGCGGATTTCATTAAGATTTGAGTAGACAGTTCCAGGTCGGCATAACCGTGAATGCGAAAACGATTTGCATAGGCGTCCTCATAAAAGTGTTCTGCTTGGGCGAGGGACCATGCGTGATAACCTGTCTCGATCATAATCGTCTTTAATCGGGAAGCATACGTCCTGTCCACGTGATCAATTTTTTCGCGTACAGCGGGAAAGACATCTTCGAAGCCGAGGTCATAGTGTGTGTTGAACGAATCGATGGCGTCGAGAAGTTCTGTCGCGTACGTGTGTAAAGGGATGGCGTAACCGTCTCGAGTCAATATGCTTGCGGGAGACATGCCTTCTTTGGCGACACGTTGTTGATTATTGTACGCTTCAGCTTGCCAATCGACATGAGATGTCTCCTCAGTAAAGGTCAAGTACAACAAAAACAGATGAAGGAACCGTAAATCTGAACGAGCAATTCCGGTCTTTTCAAACGGATTCAAATCGATATTGCGAATTTCAATGTAATCGATACCGTGTGCCTCGAGTTGATTTAAGTCGTTACCACCTTTCGATGTTTTCAATCGGATGGGGGAGTAGAGTTCGTTCGGATTGGCAATCTCGCCTTTGGCAATGAACCATCTTACATCATCTATATAACTAGAGAGTGTCGCATAATTTGGATAAAGTGGTTCAACATTCGTGTACCCACAGTCGCTATTCCGATATGACAATGCTTGTTTATTTGAAAAAGTGTCTACATGAAGCGCTTGCATCTGGCTGACACATCGTTCTTCATAACTCGCATGTACGGCGGGGGTAGCACCGAGCAAATAGACGATGAGCCAACGCATTCGTAAATATTGACGAACTAACTTCAAATATAGGTGATCTTTGAAGTGTCGATATTGTTCAGGGGATCCTTCGTATAATGCGGATAACATCTCATCGGAAAATGAAAAGTTGAAATGGATTCCAGAAATGAGTTGTTTTTTCGCACCATATTTTTGGAGCAGATGCTCACGATAACGGCTAGCCTCTAGTCCGGACACACCAAAATCAGCGAGTGGAATCGTACCACCTTCCGGCAAGGCACATGGCATCGATTGCGGCCAAAGGCGTTCATCGCCTATGTTTAGCGCCGTGATGTCGTATAGCGTTTCTAAAAAATGATGTGCCGCCTCAATCGTCGGAAACGTCGGGGTGACGAGCTCAATTTGACTTTCAGAAAAGTCGGTCGTGATATATGGATGTGTCGCTTTATGACCGAGTGCTTTTGGATGCTTCGTAACAGCTAGTGTGCCTTCTGACGTGACTCGTAACATTTCTCGCTCGATGGCAAATTTTCCACTTGTGATGAGATGGTGGGGTAGTTGATTAAACTGCTTCTGCAAGGGAAATCACTTCCTTTTTCGTTAGTCGGACAAAGAGGGCAGAGACAAGCCCTTTTGTGATACTTGAAATGGCGATACTCCACCAGATGGCATCGATTCCGAGATAAGGCTCAAGAAAAAATGCGAGCGGGATACGGGCCACTGTGAAAATAATCGAGATGGTCGCGGGGATTTTCGGTAATCCGAGTCCTGAGAAGTAACCGTTTCCGATCATTTCAATCGATGAGAAGACGAGCGAAATGCCGATAATTCGCAAGTAGCTCGCCCCAATTTCGATGGTTCGAACGTCATCGACGAATAGACCAATGAGTAAATCTGGGACGAATAAAAAGAACAACATAATGAATCCTGTGTAAACCATCCCGAGTCGGGTCGTTACCCGGTAACCTTCATAAACACGATCTACTTTTCGTGCCCCGAGGTTTTGACCGGTATAGCTAGCCATTGCTCCGTTCAAGCCACCAATCATCATGTAGGCAATCGATTCGATTTGAAGTCCGATGCGCTGTGCCGCAATCGCTTCCGTCCCGTATGAGCCAATCATGCGGGCAAGAAAAATACTGATTACCGTGAACAAAATCCGTTGGGTTGCCATCGGAAAACCAAGACGGATGATTTCTTTATAGTCAGCTCGAGTCGGCTGAACGACTTCATCCCAATTGAATAATGTACGAGCGCGGTGCCGAAACAATCCGAACATCATGACGTTGGCGACAAGTGTTGCAAGAGCAGCCCCGATCACACCGAGTTGGAATGGATAAATGAAAATCGGGGAGAGAATCATATTGAGGATGACACCTGTCGCATTGATTCGCATCGCTGTTGTCGTATTGCCATATGCACTGAATAGACGAGCAAACAGCAAATTAAAGAAAGAAAAGATGAGCATCGGCGCGCTGACGAACAAATATTCATACGCAAGCTGCTCCACAGCGGGGGCACCCATATTCAAATAGCCGATGAGGGTATGACCGAATACAATTAGTAGTGAGGCGTACGAAAGACCGAGTGTTAGATTCAGACGCCTGCCGGCCCGGACATGACGCTGAACCGAATCGAGGTCACGTCTCCCAACAGCTTGTGATACTTTGATGCCGGCGCCAACGACAATCAACGATTGAATCGCCTGTCCGAGCATGATATAAAAACTAGCTGCACCGATACTTGCCACAGCATCGCTCCCGAGCGCACCGACCCAAAACATGTCGACGAGACTATACGTAAATTGTAATAACGAGCTACCGACGAGCGGAAGGGCAAGAGCCAGAATGACGCGTTGCACGTTTCCAATCGTCAAATCGACGGTTTTCACAAAGCAAGACTCCTTACATTCTTTATATAACCATTTAGTTATATATAAGCACGGTGTAATAGAATTGGCAATCATGATAGCCGAATCGATGAAAAATGGACACAAAAAAAAGGAATTCGTGATGAATTCCTTAATGTCGATAGCCGCGAATCCAGGTCGTCATATAAACGAGTGTCGCGATGATCAATGTAGAAGCAAGGGCGTATATTGGATAGGCAGGGAGCGTCTCTTCAAATAACGGATAGAACATGAACGATCCCATAAGGATTGGGACTGAAATGCCGAACGAGACGTAGGCAGCTTTTGTCGCTTTCGCTGTGATGATTTGTTCACGCTCATCGACCTCACTGAACTCTGTCATCCGGACGGACCATTGGGCAAAGCTCAACTGTTTATTCGGCCGGGTATTAAACGAATAGACTGTCCAAACGATGCCAAAAACAACGAGTAAAAGTAGTGGAAGTAGATTAAATTCAACTAAGAATCGGTCAGACTCGATGACTGTTTTCGACATATCAGATAAAAACGAACTGAATAGAAAAGCCATCAGGACATACAGGATGATACTTGAAATAGATTGAATGACGACATGTTTCATTGTGATTCCTCCTCGATTGTGAATATAGATTCGACCGGTTCCTCAAACACCCTTGCGATGTGCATCGCCAGCATGAGCGACGGCGTGTAGCTGCCTTTCTCGAGCGAGATGATCGTCTGTCTCGTCACACCAACTTTTTCGGCCAGGTCACCTTGAGTTAACTGGTGCCGGGCACGCAGTTCTTTCACGCGGTTGATCAATGGCATCGTGCCACCTCATTTCTAGTTTCTACCACTAGTGTAAAACAAACTTTACATAATGTAAAGAGGACTTTACTCATTTGGGGATGATACAATAACGATATAGTCGAAAGGGGAGATGAGGGATGAAGGTGATTAGTGGACAACATCACGTGTCAGCGATGACCGGGGATGCTAAGAAGAACTTGCGATTCTACACGGAAATACTAGGGATGCGGCTCGTCAAAAAGACGATTAACCAGGATGACCCATCGATGTATCACTTGTTCTATGCAGACGAGACGGGTACGCCTGGAACCGATTTGACGTTCTTTGAGTTACCGTTTCTCGGACAGACGTATCGAGGGTCAAGCAGTATTTCTCGGACAGCACTCAGGGTGCCGGATGGAGCGCTCGCGTACTGGCAGGAGCGTTTTGACGCGTTCGATGTATCTTACGGAGAAATCGAGTTGGTTTTAGGAAGGGCGACCCTTTCATTCGAAGATCATGAGGGTCAACGTCTCTGTCTTGTAGAAGGAGGGAGCGGGACACCTTGGAGCAAAGGTCCAGTGCCAACGGACCTCGGCATCTTCGGTCTCGGATTCAGTGAGTGGACGGTACGGCGGATTGACAAGACGGCACGGGTGCTGACAGAAGTGCTTGGCTATCGATATGTAACGACATTTGAACGGGATGGACATGACGTGCGTGTCTTTGAGACGGGCGAGGGTGGTGTGGCAACAGAGATTCATCTCGTCGATCGGCCGGATTTGCCATCGGAACGACCAGGGCGAGGGAGTGTGCATCATGTGGCGATTCGAGTGGAAGAAACAGACGATATGACGAAGTGGATCGAGAAGCTTGACGCACATGGAATCAGCCACTCTGGTCTTATTGACCGTTACTATTTTCAGTCGATTTACTTCCGCGAACCGAGCGGAATCTTAGTGGAACTGGCAACAGATGAACCGGGATTTGCGATGGATGAATCGCTTGAGAGACTCGGAGAGCGATTAGCCTTGCCTCCGTTTCTTGAGTCAAAGCGAGCAGAAATCGAATCAAAACTAAAGTCTTTGTAAGCGGAAAACCCGACGGACCATTTCAGTCCGTCGGGTTTTGTACGCCTAATAACATGGCGAGTTCGTTCGTTCGGTTGACGACGAGATCCGCAATCGTGTAACGATCGAGTACATGAAGAAACGCCAACATGGCTTCATTCAAAACACCTCGTAAATCACAGGCAGGTGCGATGACGCATCGGCCTTCCCCGAAGCATTCCACGAGTTCGAACGGTTCCATCGTCCGAACGACTTCCCCTACATTGATGTCATCCATCGGTCGTGCGAGTCGAAAGCCGCCGCCTCGACCACGCACCGATTCCAAATAACCATGTTTCCCAAGCTCATATACGACCTTCATGACATGGTTTTTGGAGATGTTATATTGGTCTGCCACTTCTTGAATCGTGACGAGCCGATGTGAAAACGTAGCGCTATACATCAACGTTCGCAGTGCGTAGTCACATGTTTGCGTGAGTCTCATCCATCATCACCTCTCGTTTCATTGTACAAGACAATCCAAAAAAGTGCGATTCGAACAAATGTGAAAGGGTGATGGCGAAAATAAGTCAGAAACGTGAAATCTACTTTAAACAAGTATTTAATATATTGCTTTAAAGTGACTTGACTCACATAATGAACGTGTACAAAACAAAAGGGGGAAATTCACATGTTAGATCAACAAACGATTGAGATTGTAAAGGCGACGGCACCAGTTTTGAAAGAAAATGGTGTGACGATCACGAAGCATTTTTATCAACGAATGTTTGAACAAAATCCAGAAGTTCGTCACTTCTTCAACCATACGAACCAAAAGCGAGGACGTCAGCCGGAAGCACTCGCGAACGCGGTCTATGCGGCTGCGCTTCATATCGACCGACTCGAAGCGATTCTTCCTGCCATCCAACCAGCACTTCATAAACATAAAAGTTTGAACATCCGTCCGGAGCATTATCCGATCGTTGGTGAGAACTTGCTTGCGGCGATTCAAGACGTACTCGGTGAAGCTGCAACACCTGACATCATCGATGCATGGGCAAAAGCTTACGGTGTGATTGCCGATGTCTTCATCTCACTCGAGAAAAAAATGTATGATGACGCGCCATGGGTCGGATTCAAACCGTTCGTCATCGAAGAAATCATAGTAGATACACCTGAAGTGAAACGATTCCGTCTCGTCGCGAAAGATGGAGTTATTGGCACAGCCATCCCAGGACAATATGTCTCGGTTCAAGCGCGCATTGCAGGAGAGGACATCCTACATCACCGTCAATATAGTGTCATCGAGACGACAGAAGACGGCTACTGGATTGCGCCGAAAGCGGAGGGACTCGTCTCAAACTGGCTTCATGAGCAGACGGTCGGAACAGAAGTCCCGATGAGCGCACCAGCAGGAGAATTCATCCTTGAAACGTCTAAACGTCCGCTCACACTCATCGCGGGAGGAATCGGGATTACGCCCCTCTTCAACATGGCGAAGACGGCACTCGAACAAGGACGTCCTGTCACGTTATTGCACGCGGTTCGGAGTATGGACCTTCGTCCACTCGGAGACGAACTCGATGAACTCGTGAAGGAAGGGCTTCGTCTGCTCACACATGCAGATGACGTATCGGGTTGCATGAATAAGTCACACCTTGAGGAACTTGATGTGGAAGGGCATGATGTTTATACGTGCGGACCGAATGCGATGATGGAAACGGTCGTTCGCGCTATTCCACAGGCACGATATGAATTTTTCGGGCCGTCTGGAGTTCTTGCGACCAACTAAAAAAGACGACTGGAAAAAGTCGTCTTGATGCACAATATAGGTTATTCCGTGAGTTTACTTGAATGTATGACTTGTTTGTTGGCATCCAATGTTTCAAGTGACCACGAACCATCTGACGGTCGTGATGTTTCAATGACATATGTCATGGTGTAGCTTTCAATTTCGGGATCGTTGACAAGAAAATCTTTTGAGACATCGTCACCGTTTAACCGTAAATAGACGACATCTTCCGGTCGCTCTTTAAGGTGAACACCGATGTACTCCATGTCTTCAACTCGAAGGATGACGAAGTCAAAAGGCTGATTCGGCTCTGTTTGTTTCGTGACAGACCCTAAGTTCCCTGTTTCGACATCAATCTCAGCTAGACCGATGACGGAGCGGTCTTCATTTGTGTAAAAAGAGAGAACGGACTGTTCCCTATTATGAATTTCAAACGTATACCAATTGTTCGTCGTCATATAACGATTCATTTCTTTTTCGGCATTTTCGTATGAGTCACCAGCCTGAATGTTAGTGTAGGTGTAAAGTCCGACACCGACTGCGATGGCTACGATGATGAGACCGGAAACGATTGTGAGTAAGAAGATTCGCTTCGACATGATTGTTCCTCCTGACTTTTATAAATACGAACACCCCATGCTTCGCAAATGCGTGCATGGGGTGTTTGATTAGTACGTCAAGCTCGCGGCGACGATGATCCCGACGACGAGTGATGCGGCGAACAAGCTGAAACCGATGGCCATGTTGCCATTCTCGACTTCTTTTTCTAAATTCACGCCTGGTGTAAGGATGTATTCAAACGTCCAGAATGCCAATACTTGGGCGGCGATACCGACGAGTCCCCAGATGAACGCATCGAGCAAGTTGACGCTGTTCGCCCAGACTGTATAAATGACGATGGCGAGTCCGAGTGCTTTCCCCCAAAGTTTCAACGCGACAGCCATGTTGCCTTCTTTGATTAACTTGCGTTCCGAATATTTGGTCGTTAGTGCGAAGATGATGAGTCCCGCGAGAATGAGACCGAATCCTGTCCCGAGGTGGGCCAGGAAGCTTAAGATTGAATCGAGTGTGATGAATGTCATGAGTTCGTCTCCTTTTGTATAGGTGTGCCAACGGCTAAGTAATAAGATTGGTTGTTCGTGATCATGCTGCCGGCGCGGACGCCGAGTGCGGATGGGTGTCCGTTCAAGCAAAAACATCCGACCATGTAATGTGTCTCCATACGACCTTTGACGGTTGTCGTCATCCGTGTCGGGAGTTCGATGAACTGTTGGTACACGGCCGTTTCTTCCGCATACGTTTGTAATGTTTCCCGGTGAAACGGTTGGCCATCTTTCGTATACAAGATGACGGAGTCCCCTTCACGTCCGAATGCCGGCTTTTTGACATAGTCCGATTCACCGAGAAACGGTGTGTCTTCTAAGTAAGTCGGTAAAAAATATGTTCCGATGATGTCGCGCTCGGCTTGATCGAATAGTGTCTCGGTCTCATACAATTCCCAAATCAGCGCCTGTACGCCTTTCGATTGCATGAGAAACGCAGAGAGGGGATTGAGCAGTGACACGTATTTTTGTTGATCGAGTTCAAGTAACCGAATGCCAATCAAGTCTCCGTCTGGAGCCCGGTCGTCCACAAGGTGCTCAATCGGATATGTTTGGCGATATAAGATGTCAATTCGCTCACCCGATGGTGTGTAGACGCCGTCTTCGTCGACGAGTAAAGTGTGCAACGGTACGAATTCAGACGGTACGTCGAGCGTTTCTTGTAAAAATCGTGCCGTCCACTTGTCTTCGATGTTATCATCATGTGCCGTAAAAACGATTTTCGGTGTGCCTTCTCGTTTGAGTCGATTCCACGCGGCGACGATCGCTTTCCGCAGCTCAATTTTCAGTTGGGGGGTGGCTTCCCTGTTCGGGTCGAGTAGACCAAACTCGGAAGCGACCACGCCGTTCACATCAAACAGCTCCTTAATGAAGGTCGGCGTATCTGCATTGAACTCCATCAACTTGAGTTGATCATCTTTCATGATCCAGTCGTAACGACCGATGATTGTCTCCTGCGGTATCGTCTTCTCCCGTAAGAACGGCAGACTCGCCTCAGGGTAACCAAGCAGTCGGAGCGTTTCGTCAGGTAGGGTGCGTAATAATTGATTCGTCTTCCGAAAAATCGAGTCAACCGCCTCGGTTGCCTCTCGGATAGAGGCAACCTGCGAGGCGGTCATCTCAAAACAATCATATAAGGCATATTCTTCATCGTTTAAATCGGGCCAAAAATAAGGGATTTGACTGTAAAGTTCGTCACGCGTCATCCGCCGAATCCACCTTTAGAGCCACTGCCGAGTCCAGATTTTGACGATCCTGAATTTGAGCCGTTCGATACGGCACCGGTCGCACCACCGTTGGCTTTATACGTCTTATACGACGAAGAGCTCTTCAACGCATTTTTTGAGCGGAACAGGCTACCGAGTAAGAAGTAGCTACCATAGTGCGGAGAGCGGTCGTCGTCACAATAATACGACTCGGTCTCGTCATCCCAGTCCCAATCGTCACATTCGTATCCGGTCGGTTCTTCCGGGAGTGCCGCCTCTTCATATTCATCGCCACCGCACGCGGCAAGGGAAGTGGTCAATACCGCAACGGATAGTCCGCTTAAAATTTTCTTGCTTGTCTTCATGTTGATTCCTCCAATTCATAACCAGTCGGTGTGACGTAGATAACATACACACCACGATCTTCATCTGTTTCTGCTGAATCGCGCTCATATTCTTTACCGGCGACATATAAGTATTGGCTTCCGAGCATGGCGAGTGCATCAAGGTGGCGGTCGACGTAATAGGCTTCGAGTAATGGGTTGTCAAACCGGTCGTCGAGCGTGCGGATTTCGACTTTGATGTCGCTCGTTTCGTGCTTGTCCATCGGTCCCTCTGTATAGCGATCGACATAAATTAAAAAGTATTGATCGCCTTCAAGGGCAGACGAGCGTTGTTTGTAGGTCATGCCGTCTTTGACGAAAAACTCACATTCACGACGAGCTAGCACTTCGTCTAAGCCGAGAGACGTGTAATGGTATAGTGGTTCGAACGATAATTCATTTTTATAGAGACGATACTCTAAGACGATGGAGTTCATAAGTCAGTCCTTCCTTTTTTCTTCTTATACGGAATCACCATCAAAATGGTTTCGTGAATCTTTTTGTGGTTACGTTTAGTATATAAGAGAGAAGGAGGGGGAAACAGTGCATATCTTATTTCGTGTGTGGAAAGGGTTAGCGAAATTATCATTTTTGAATGTCGTCTTAGCTTCGATTGGCATCATTATCTTAGGAACCGTGCTCGGTTATGTTTTAGAACCAGAGACATTCGGATCACTGTTTGATTCGTTCTGGTGGACGATGACGACATTGACGACCGTCGGATACGGGGACTTTTATCCGTCCTCCGTGGCAGGGCGATGGCTCGGGATATTCTTATTCCTATTCGGGATTGGGATTATCGGGGCGTTGATTGGAAAATTGGTTGAAATCGGTACGACGTTTCAACGGCTAAAACGGGAGGGAAGACTAGTGTATCGTGGAGAAGGACATTATGTGTATATCGGGTGGTCCCCGAAGACGAAGAAAGCAATCGATGAAGTACTTAACTACGAACCGAAAGCAGAGATCGTCTTGATTGATCAGTTAGTTGAGGAACCGTACGTGCACGATCAAGTTCACTTCGTATCAGGCGATGCTTCGGATGAAGCGGTATTGCTGCAAGCAAACGTCTTGAAGGCGCGACGCGTCGCGATTTTTGCGGATGCCCGTATCACGGAGACGTTACTCGCCGATGGGAAGTCGTTATTAATCGCGTCAGCGGTCGAGGCACTCTCTTCTGAGTATCAGGTGGACTTGCACACGGTCGTCGAAGTGTGTGAAGAAAGAAATATCTCGAAATTCAAACACGTCCGCGTCGACGATTTTATTTTAGCGAACGACTCGGTCTCCCTCTTGATGGCAAAAGCGACGTTACAACCTGGAACGACAGCAATTTTCCGTCAGTTGTTGAGCAAACAGTCAGGTGGGAACATTCAAGCGTTGAAACCAAAAGTCGAGTGGCAGAATGTTCGACAAGCAAATACAGCGTTACTTGAATCAGGGGTGACACTCATCGCGGTCAATGACCGCTTGGATGTGGCGACGATGCTCGATTTGCCGCTTCAGGAAACAGACATGTTATATGTCGTCTGTCATGACGATGTATTTGAACGATTATCGTAAGGAGTGAAACCATGCATAACGGAACGTTTATCCGAAAGATGACACGTATGCAAAACGTGCAACGGTGGGATGAATATGCCCCCCATTATCATGATAACGCAGCGAGTCATAGCTTTCGTGTCGCGGTCTTTAGCTTGATCGCGGCTTATGTGGAAAAAGAGAACGGACGTGAAGTCGATTTGCTCGATTTACTCGGGAAAGCCATTTTCCACGACATGAATGAAGTCCAGACGGGCCCGATCATGCACCGGACGAAAAAAGAACCGACCTTGATCGGTCACATCGAGCGTATGGAACGAACAGCGAGTCTCGGTCTTGTCGAGCTGCTGTCGCAATCATTACGTCCTCACTTTCATCGTTTCGTGGTGGAAGCGGAAGATGATTCTTTCGAAGGTCGAATCGTGGACGGAATTGATTCGTTCGATGCGATGTTGTTCGTGCGACGAGAAGTCGCGCACGGCTCTCCGCACTTTGATGACAAGCTAGAAGAGATGAAAGCCGCACTCCGACATCATCCGATTGATTCGGTCCGCTGGCTGTTCGACCAGGTCGAGGCAGAAACAGATGTGTTGCGATTCATCGAGAACGTCATGCGGATGGATAGTGTCCGTCGCTGGAAAGGTCGCTTTAACACGATTGACGACAACGATGCGATTCATGGTTTCCGGGCTGCCGCGCTCGGTATGTTCAGTGGGCTCTTAGAGCGTGAGAAGTACGACGTCGATGTCGATGTCGCCGAACTCGTGGCTCGTCTTCTCTGTCACGATTTAGTTGAAGGGGTGACCGGAGACGTGCTCGGTCCAGTCAAACATTCGACGCAAGAGACGGGGGCTGCGTTTGAGGCATACGAGCGAGCGGAAAGTGAACGTCTGCTTGGACTGTTGCCTGAGTATATGCAACCGGCGTTCCGTCGATATATGGCTGACTCGAAAGACGATACGTATGAGGGAATGCTCGTCGACATGATGGACAAGCTTGATGCGCTCATCAAGATGAACATGGAGCGGAAGATGAACGGGGCCGAGTATGAGGTCACGTATCGCGAGCAGCTCCGTAAAGTCCAGATGCGATATGAGAATCCAAGCATGATTTTCTTCCTGGCGTATATCTTGCATGATTTAGACTATGTCACTAGTTAAAACCGTTTATCTTGAAGTCGCATACCTAAAAGGGTGCGGCTTTTTTTATATCATTTATTGACATATATCATTTAACGATATATATTGAGTATAAGAAATATATCATTCAATGATATAGGAGGTGGAAAGATGCCGCGAACGGACTCATTAGAGTTAGGGGAACTGACGGATAGTATGTTTTATATCCTGTTGGCGCTCACGACGCCGCGTCATGGCTATTTAGTCATGCAATTTGTCGAAGAGACCACGCGAGGGCGAATGCAAATTGGTCCGGCTTCGATGTATACGATTATCAAAAAGTTGTTGAACGCCGAACTGATTGAACCGATGGATGGGGACGGAAAGAAAAAGAACTATCGAATCACGAATAAAGGCCGCTCGATTTTAACGGATGATGTGAAGAGACGACAGGCGATGGTCGAAGATGCCTGTGCCATTTTGGATATGGAGGGATCAAGATGAGACAAAAGTATATGTCGAGCTGGGGATTGGCGTTTGCTGAAGAGCGTGAGATGCGGAAACTAGAACGAATGGCGGCCAAGGGATGGCATTTGAAGAAGTTTGCCCCGCTAGGATACACGCTCGTTGAAGGGGAACCGGAAGACGTTCAGTATAGTTTGGACTATCGTACTCGTCCAGACGAAGACTACTTTGACCTGTTTGCGTCGAGCGGGTGGGAACATGTCACATCAACCGGGGATGAGATTCATATTTTCAAAGGAGATCGAGATGCCAAGCCGATTTACTCGGATGTCGAAACAACAGAGGAAAAATATCATGACATGGAGCGTCAGATGGGAAGAGCTGCGCTCATCCTAGGTATTTTATGGATTGCACTCTTTTCGTTGTTTCAGTTTGATTGGCCAACCGTTGTCGAGACAATATTGATTGGGATTCAACTACTCGTGACGATCGGTCTCGTGTTTACAGGACTTCCGTACATCGGCTACCGTTTCAAACGCAAACGAATTAGCCGGGAAGGATGACTAGGCGGATGGCACAAGCCATCCGTCTTTGTTTCGTTCGACTGAACTATTCGAATGAGAAATAGTTAGGGAGAGAGAACTGTTTTTTAGTGTCTATCTATGCAACAAATTAAAAATCATTCACAATAATTAATGCAAGCGCTTTCATTAACTATTTGAGGAGGAATGAAGGATGTTGAAGAAACGACAAGGGATTGCTGTCCTAGCTGGAGTGACATCGATTGCACTGCTTTCGGGGCAACCGGTCGCACAGGCAGCGACCCCACAGAACGGTACGATGATGCAATACTTTGAATGGTATGTTCCAAACGATGGCCAACACTGGAACCGACTCTCGAACGATTCGCAGCACTTAAAAGATATCGGGATCTCGACCGTTTGGATCCCACCAGCGTATAAAGGGACATCACAAAATGATGTTGGATACGGGGCGTATGATCTGTATGACCTTGGAGAATTTAATCAAAAAGGAACGACTCGGACAAAGTATGGAACAAAAGCGCAGCTACAGTCGGCCATCTCCAACTTACGCGGGAAAGGGATTGGCGTATATGGGGATGTCGTCATGAACCATAAAGGCGGAGCGGATTATACCGAATCCGTTCAAGCTGTCGAGGTCAATCCTTCTAACCGGAATCAAGAGACGTCTGGGGAATATGCCATTTCTGCCTGGACTGGATTCAATTTTGCTGGACGGAACAATACATACTCGCCGTTCAAGTGGCGTTGGTATCATTTTGATGGGACCGACTGGGATCAATCACGAAGTCTGAGCCGAATCTACAAATTCAAGAGTACGGGTAAAGCATGGGATAGTGAAGTGTCGGGTGAGAACGGGAACTATGACTACTTGATGTACGCCGATGTCGATTTTGAGCATCCGGAAGTACGTCAGGAGATGAAAAACTGGGGGAAATGGTACGCGGATTCGCTTGGATTGGACGGCTTCCGACTGGATGCGGTGAAGCATATCAATCATTCATACTTAAAGGAATGGGTGACGAGTGTTCGTCAGGCAACCGGAAAAGAGATGTTCACTGTTGCGGAGTATTGGAAGAATGACTTAGGGGCCATCAATGATTACTTGGCCAAGACGGGCTACACTCATTCCGTATTCGATGTACCACTCCATTACAATTTCCAAGCGGCAGGGAATGGTGGCGGTTACTATGACATGCGGAACATTTTAAAAGGTACGGTCGTCGAGCAGCACCCAACACTCGCTGTGACGATTGTCGACAATCATGATTCGCAACCAGGACAGTCACTTGAGTCAACAGTCGCGAATTGGTTCAAACCGCTTGCCTACGCGACCATCATGACACGTGGTCAAGGGTATCCAGCACTATTCTACGGAGATTATTATGGAACGAAAGGGACGACGAACCGTGAAATACCGAATATGTCAGCGTCGCTTCAACCCATTTTGAAAGCGCGTAAAGATTTCGCCTACGGCACACAACATGATTACATCAATCACCAAGACGTCATCGGATGGACACGTGAAGGAGTGACGGACCGTGCGAAGTCTGGTCTTGCAACGATTTTATCGGACGGACCAGGCGGGGCGAAATGGATGTATGTCGGAAAACAGAATGCAGGGGAAGTGTGGAAAGACATGACAGGAAATAACGGACGTCTCGTGACGATCAATGCGGACGGTTGGGGCGAGTTCTTCGTCAACGGTGGCTCGGTTTCCATCTATACGCAACAATGAATCAGTTAGACTTGTCTCTAAAGATAGGGGCGAGTCTTTTTTCTGAATTTTCACCACATAAGTTTTATACGTGATATAATGACCTAGTGTTAATTCTTGATAGGGAATACTTCCGATCCATGAATTCACATTGAACAACGTTGGTTGTTGGTTTTATCTATATTTTTGCGTTGTGACGCTGTTGAATTCAAGGAGGTTGTTATGAGTAAAGAAAAGATTGCCCAATTAAGAAAGCACGTCTCGCCGTTTGAAAAGTCCGATATTCGGATCAGTGTGCGGCAGATGATCAATACGATTTTACCGTTTCTCGTATCGTGGTTTTTAGCGTACCAACTACTAAGTGTCTCGATTTTCCTGACATTGCCGTTCACGTTGATTGCAGCAGGATTTGTCGTGCGGATGTTCATCATCTTCCATGACTGCACACACGGTTCATTCTTTAAAAATAAGAAGGCGAACGCGATTGTCGGAACCATTACAGGGGTCTTGACGTTATTTCCATACGAGAAGTGGAAACGAGAGCATGCGATTCATCATGCATCGAGTGGGAATTTGGATAAACGGGGTGTCGGCGACATCTGGGTCATGACGATTGAGGAGTATATCGAAGCGTCAAAATGGACTCGTCTAAAGTATCGCCTATATCGTCATCCGCTCGTTATGTTCGGTCTCGGACCACTTTGGCTTATTCTCGTCACGAGTCGTTTCAACCGAAAGGACGCGCGGAAAAAAGAACGACAAAATACGTATCTCATCAATATTTCTCTCGTCGTCCTATATAGCGCGCTCATCTATCTGATCGGTTGGCAAGCGTTCTTGATTGTACAAGGAACGACGATGTTCATCGCCGGTGTGCTCGGAATTTGGTTGTTCTATGTTCAGCATACGTTCGAAGATTCCTATTTTGAAGATGAGCAGGAATGGGATTATGTAAAGGCGGCCATCGAAGGAAGCTCGTATTACGAGTTGCCGAAAGTGCTTCAATGGGTGACGGGTAATATCGGATTCCATCATGTCCACCATCTGAGTCCACGCGTGCCGAACTACCATCTAGAAAAAGCACATACGTCGACACCGCCGTTACAACGGGCGACGACAATCGGACTGTTTTCAAGTTTGAAATCGTTACGCTACAAATTGTATGATGCGAACAACAAAACATTCGTCACGTTCCGAGAAGTGCGCCATCTGTTGCGCCGAGCGAACGCGGCATAAAAAAAGATTGTCCCTGATCAAAAGGGACAATCTTTTTAGCGTTTCCAGACCCATTCATCACTCTCGTACTTCTTGACGAGCAAATCGATTTCGGCTTGCTGTTCTTTCGTGAAGACAAGCGGTTCGAACGTCAACAAGAAAGCGTCCTTGAAGCCGGTCTCGAATGCGGCCGCTACTTCGTCAAAGGAAACGAAACGCTTTAACGTGTCGTTC
Source organism: Exiguobacterium sp. BG5(2022) (assembly GCF_031844365.1). Taxonomy (GTDB): domain Bacteria; phylum Bacillota; class Bacilli; order Exiguobacteriales; family Exiguobacteriaceae; genus Exiguobacterium; species Exiguobacterium profundum. Next base: position 1,843,418 of record NZ_JAUZVB010000001.1, on the reverse strand, counting down.
AAGGCGACGGCTTTTTCGCTGAAGCGGGTTTTGGCTTCGTGTTTCTCCGTCTCATCCATCGCGAAACAGTCAAACAACACCTCATCATCGACGGAGAGAGGAATCGAACCATGTTGAAGCACGGCCCCTTGGTGGCGCACTTGTGCGCTACCCGCAATCTTCTTCCCGTCAACAGTAAGCTCATAGTATGAAGCAGCATCGAAGCAGACGGCCGATTTTGGTTTGCGGAGCGCTTCGCGATCCTCTTCCGTCAATGGCACCGAAAATTCGGCGGGGACGCCGAGTTCGTGATATCCGCGACGAACCCCTTCCGTGAGTAGGCGATAGCTCTCGATGATATTCGTCGGGAGGGCAGGGGTCGATTCGGGCAAGATGACGCTATACGTCAACTCATCCGCATGCAACACGGCACGTCCCCCTGTTAAGCGACGAACGACCGGAATATTGTTCGCTTTGAGGGCGTCCCGATCCAAGTCACGCGTCGCTCGCTGGAAACGTCCGACGCTGATTGCATGAGGTGCCCATGAATAAAAACGAAGCGTCGGTTTGAGTTCTCCCTTTGCGACCCAATTGGCGATGGCTTCATCAATCGCCATATTTTTAGCCGGTGAAGTCGATTCAGTTCTAAGTAAGTGCCACGTCGTACCAGTCATAATCTCTCTTCTTTCTGTTAGTCGATTGGCAACATCGTGTGGCGACGCGCCTTGTGTACTTGTTCATCCGCGTGGTATGACGAACGGACGAGTGGACCTGCCTCACAATGTGAGAATCCTTTTGATAGAGCAATCTCTTTCAACTCGGCGAACTCGTCCGGATGGTAGTAACGTTCCACCTCGAGGTGTTTCTTCGTCGGCTGCAAGTATTGACCGAGCGTTAAGATGTCGACGTTGTGCGCGCGGAGGTCATCCATCGCTTCAATCAATTCCTCTTTCGTCTCCCCAAGCCCAACCATGATCGATGACTTCGTCGGGATATCCGGGTTCAATTCTTTCGAACGCTTCAAGAACTCGAGCGTGCGGTCATATGTTGCTTTCGCACGGACTCTCGGTGTGAGGCGACGGACTGTCTCTAAGTTATGGTTCATGATGTCAGGACCCGCATCGATCAACGTCTGCAAGGCAGAGAAGTCACCCATCATGTCTGACGGGAGCACCTCAATCGATGTCTCCGGGTTCATGGCGCGAACCGCGCGAACCGTTTCTGCGAAGACAGTAGCCCCGTAATCGTTCAAGTCGTCACGCGCGACAGCCGTGATGACGACGTGTTTCAAGTTCATAAGTCGAACCGATTCGGCGACACGCTTTGGCTCTTCCCAATCGAGCTCGTTCGGTTTCCCAGTCGTGACGGCACAAAAACGGCAAGCACGTGTACAGATACTTCCAAGAATCATGAAGGTCGCGGTCCGACGTACCGCCCAACATTCATGAATGTTCGGACATTTCGCTTCCTCACATACCGTATGTAAATTTTTCTCGCGCATCATCTTCTTTAGGCCGGTATACGTATCATTCGTGTTTAATTTAATCTTTAACCATTCCGGCTTACGTTTCAGTTCCCCTCTTGCCACAATAATTTCCCCCTTTTTGAAAGTTAACCTGTATCGAATTGAGTTTACCAAAAAACGAATCAAAAACGAACCACAGAAATTATTGGTTTTGCCAATACAGTTCACTGTGTATCAAAACAGAAACATTGTTTCAAAATGGTTACGCTTTCACTTGAACAATTGTTTCTAAAAAGTGGAGTTGCTATACTGTTGTTGACCACCTGAATAAGGACCAAATGTAACTGATGCGATCAGGCATGGGGTGAACGAGCGTTGATGAGGCAACGCTTCTTCCTCCATGCCTTTTCGTTTGGGGGTCAGCCAAATTTGACTAAGGGGAGTGGGAACATGAACAAGGCACTGAATTGGACGGCAACACTCGGATTGACGACGGCATTGCTCGTCTCGTCGGTTCCAGCAGCAGACGCGGTCGTGGCGGAAGGGACGCCGACGATGTCGATTGACCAGCGCGTCAACACGAAGCTAGAGTCGATGACGCTCGAACAAAAAATCGGGCAGATGATCATGCCGGACTTCCGATTATGGAACGGGGCGAACCATACATCTCTTGCACCGGAAGTGGCGCGTGTCATCGATCGTTTCGATCTCGGTGGAGTGATATTGTTTGCGGAGAACGTGAAGGAAACGGAACAGACGACGAAACTCGTTCATGATTTGCAAGAAGTCGTGAAACAAGATGCCAGCAATGATGTCCCGTTATTCGTCACGATCGACCAAGAAGGTGGGATTGTGACACGACTTGGGACGGGAACGAATTTACCGGGGAATATGGCACTCGGGGCCACACGTAACAGTCAATATGCCTATGATGCAGGGAAAATCATCGGTTCTGAATTGAACGCACTCGGGGTAAACGTGAACTTCGGACCGGTACTTGACGTCAACAACAATCCGGGGAATCCGGTCATCGGCGTCCGTTCGTTCTCGAGCGACCCTGAACTAGTCGGGGAACTCGGTTCCGCGATGACACAAGGTATTCAAGACCAAGGTGTTGCAGCAACGGCGAAACATTTCCCAGGTCATGGCGATACGGCCGTCGACTCGCATTATGGGTTACCGGTTGTCGATAAATCACTCGACGAGTTGCGTGGTCTCGAGTTGTTACCGTTCAAACGTGCCATCACAGAAGGAATCGACATGATCATGACGGCGCATATCGGGATGCCACAAATCGAGGACGAGGTCGTCGAATCAGAACGCGGCACGTTCCCACTCCCGGCGACGCTTTCGGATGATGTCATCACGGGAGTGCTTCGTGAGGAACTTGGATATGAAGGAATAGTGGTGACCGACGCACTCAACATGCAAGCCATCGCAGACAATTTTACGGAAGCAGAGGCGGTCATCAAGACGTTCGAAGCAGGGGTCGACATCGCGCTCATGCCGACGATTTTACGCTCGGAAGCAGATGTGATCAAACTCGAAGCAATCTTTGAGGAAGTCATTGCGGCAGTGAAGGATGGACGTTTATCGGAGGCGACCATCGATGAATCAGTGGAACGCATTTTAAAACTGAAAGCAGAGCGTGGAATTTGGGGAGAAACGACGGACTCCACGACGCTCGAGATGAAGCTCGCAGAAGCGAATGCGACGGTAGGGAGCGCTGAGCATAAAGCGAAGGAACGTGAAATCGCGGAGGCGGCAGTCACTCTCGTGAAGAACGAGAAGAAGACGCTCCCATTCAAACCGAAAAAAGGAGACACGGTGCTCGTCTTGTCGCCAGCGAAAGACCAAACGGATAGCATGGTGAAAACAATCAAGTCACTAGAAAAGAATGCAGGGAATATGAAAGACGTGAACGTCATCACGGCCAACTACTCAGCATCAACGCCGCATCTAGATCAAAATCCGGCACTACGGCAACAAGTTGAGGCGGCTGACTATATCATCGTCGGTTCGAACGTGAACAACAGCGCGAAATTAAAACCGACATCAGCTGATCATTATGTACCGGCCGAAGTGTTCCGTTATGCAAATGAGACAGGGAAACAATCGGTTTTACTCAGTTTGCGCAACCCATACGACATTGCCGTTCAACCGGATGCCCCCGCACATCTCTTAATCTATGGATTCAAAGGCGATCCGAACGGTCCAGATTCGGAGGCGGGCAACTTGAAGTCGGCTGGTCCGAACTTACCGGCAGGCATTCGTGCCATCTTCGGTGAAGTGAAGCCACAAGGGAAGTTGCCGGTAGATGTACCGAAATTTGTGGACGGTGTATTCCAAGACGAAAATTACGCGCAGTTCGGTGATGGATTTAAAAACTGGAATCGCTAAACGAAAATGAGCTCGCCCGAAAATCGGGAGAGCTCATTTTTTCATGCCTCGAAATAGGCGATGACGAGTAGACCGGGACCGGTGTGGGCACCGATGGCAGACCCGACCAGTGTCTTCGTGATGTGCTTCGGTTCGAGATGTTCGCGGACCATCTTCTCGAACTGTTCGGCTTTTTCTAGGTCGTCACCATGACCGATGAAGAGGTCTCCGTTCTCGACGATCGACTTCGATTCGACTGTCCATTCGACCATCCGGCGCATGACCTTTTTATGACCACGCACCTTTTCAATCGGGACGAGCTTGCCGTCCTCGACCGTCAATAACGGTAAAATCGTCAACAAGTCTCCGATGAAAGCACTCGCCTTCGAGACACGTCCGCCCCGCATCAAATATTCGAGCGAATCGACCGTGAACAAGTGGCGGACTTTGCCGACGAGCGAAGTGGCATACTCGACCGTTTCTTCATACGTATGGTCTTGACTATACGCTGCGACCGTTTTGACGAACAATGCCTGTCCGACAGAGGCGGTCCGTGTATCGAGAACCGTGAATGTACTGTCTAGATATTCCTCTTTCAACATTTCGCCGACCATGACAGCGGTTTGGTATGTACCGGAGAGTTCTCCGGAGAAAGCGAGATATAAGAACGGGATTCCAGCCTCGAGATGCTGACGGAAGCAGTGTTCGATTCGTGACGCCTCGATTTGGAACGTCTTTGGCGTCTTGCCATGCCGCATCGCTTCGTATACTTCTTTTGGTTGAATCGTCTCACCGTCTAAAAATTCTTCGTTGTCGATGATGACACCGAGCGGTAAAATCTCAAGACCGTATTCGATGATTTGATCGTGTGTCAAATCGGCCCCGGTGTCTGTGATCAGTTTAAACATTGGATGAATCACTCCTCTGTTAGTTGTTGTTCAATGTCGCGTAACGGTTCATTCCGTTTCCACATGCGTTCGAGCTGACTTGAGAACATTGTTTGCTCGTCTGCCGTCAGTGTCGCGTTTTGGAGCGAACTGACAGTGGAAAGAACGCGGTAGGCTCGAGTGAGGACATCTTGCACGGTAAGCGGGATTCCAAGCAAGTCTTCAAGCGAAGCCATCGTTTCCGGTACAATGGTAGGGTACGTGAACTTTGTCACTTCTCCTTGAATGGCAAGGTTGTAAAAGTCACGGATGATTTCAGCACGTGCGCTCCCGCTCTGTCTTACGCTCAAGTAAATTTGAACGGCGACACCGCCACGGACGCGTCGTTGCGAAATCCCAGCGAACTTTTTGCCGTCGATCGACAAGTCGAAACTTCCAGGACAGTATGAGCCGACGACTTCACCTGGGACGATGTCATTCGTGACGTCTTGGAACATGTGTTGGATGAGCGAGGTCATAGCCTCATAGCCGCTGTCGATTTGAATCCCGTCCTTCTCTGGTAAAATTAAAGAAAGGTTGAGGACGTCATCGTCTAGCACCACGGCTAAACCGCCTGAGTTTCGGACGACGGGACGGAATCCATGTTCATGTAAGTAACGAATTCCCTCTTTCAAATGAGGCAGCCGAGCATCCTGGATTCCGAGTACAATCGTATCGGTGTGCACCCATGCCCGCAAGACGGCACCTCGTTCTTGCGTTGACGCACATAACGTATCATCGGTCGCAAACGATTGTTCCGCTTGAAACATCGTGCCAAGACTCGACTGATCGATGATGCGATAGCTCGGTTGTCGTAATAATGGATGGATCATATTCATTAATTCCTTTTCACAAAAAATTTTCCTCCTCATTATAGCATGGAGGGAACGATTCGTTTGAAGTCGAATCTAGAACATAACGAAACGTAGGAGGGCATGTCATGTACTCGTCTCGAGGACAACTATCTGGATCGAAAGTATTTAAGGATCCGGTACATCGATATATTTATGTTTACGATCACCTCATTTGGGAGTTGATCAATACGAAAGAATTTCAGCGTTTGCGTCGTATCAAACAACTTGGAACGTCTTTTTTGACATTTCATGGCGCGGAGCACACGCGATTTCATCACTCGCTCGGCGTATATGAAATCGCACGCCAGTTAATCGATCAGTTCCAACAGTATCCGGAATGGGACGACCGCGACCGTGAACTACTGTTGGCAGCAGCGCTCTTGCACGATGTCGGACACGGTCCATTCTCGCACGCGTTCGAGCACGTCTTTTCCGTTCGTCATGAAGTGTGGACGGAGCGCATCATTTTAGGGGAAACCGAAGTAAATAGGGTTTTATCTGAGATGGGTGTCGGGTTTGCCGAAGAAGTGGCCTCCATCATCAATAAGACGCATCCGAATCGCTTGATTGTCAATATGCTCAGCTCACAGCTTGATGTCGACCGGATGGACTATTTGTTACGCGACGCTCACTTTGCGGGTGTCAGTTATGGAAAGTTTGATTTAGAACGCATGTTGCGCGTCTTGCGTCCGGATGAAGACCAAGTCGTGGTCAAGCAGTCTGGGATGCATACGATTGAAGACTATATTATGCGTCGCTATCAAATGTATTGGCAAGTGTACCTTCATCCGGCGACACGGTCGAGCGATCTCCTCTTGAAAGCGATTCTTGAGCGGGCACAGGAGCTCTATGAGAGTGGCTATGAGTTTAACATGACGCCGAAACACTTTTTGCCGATCTTTGAACGCACCGGTATGTCACTCGAACAATATTTGAAATTGGATGAGACGGTCGTCTACTTCTATTTCCAAGAATGGATGGAAGAAGACGACGCGATTCTAGCCGATTTGGCGAGTCGATTCGTGAATCGCCGATTATTAAAATATAAGAACTTCCCGGAAGCGAATCGTGTCCGTTATATGGAGCGCTTGCGACAGACGATGGAGACGATCGGGCTTCCACCAACATACTATCTGCTTGAAGATCAATTGAGTCAATTGCCATACGATTTATATAAAGGACAAGGCAAATACGAGGGGATTTATCTACAGATGAATGACGGGGAGCGAAAAGAGATTTCAGAGGTCTCGATGCTCGTCCAGTCGATTTTGAACTCGAGACAATCGGATGAAAAAATTTATTATCCGGAAGATGTGTTGTTGAATTTAAAAGATTATGCGAATGAAAAATCGTGGATTTTATCGACATTGAAGGACGATTAAACACGCAAAGGGGCGTGACACGATGGAGATTGCGACACTGATTGGTGGAATCGGGATTTTTTTACTCGGGATGACGTTACTGACAGATACGCTCAAAAAATGGGCTGGTACACGATTGCGTCATCGGTTGAATCAATTCACCGACGGCTCTTTGTCAGGGGCGACTCTCGGCGCAATGCTGACGACCCTGTTTCAATCTTCCTCGGTGACGACACTGATGACGATTGGGTTTGTGAGCGCGGGGCTTCTCACGTTCACGCAATCGTTACCTCTCGTAATTGGCGCAAACGTAGGCAGCGCGACGACGGGATGGATCATTGCCATCCTCGGCTATAACTTAGACGTGCGCCAGTTGTTTTTGCCGATCATTGGAATCGGGATGGCGTTTCGTCTATCCAGTCCGCGCCTTCGCCGTGTGGGACTGTTGCTCGTCAGTATCGGGTTGATCTTTGTTGGGATTGGGACACTTCAAGAAGCGATGCGGGATGTCGTCACGTTCTCGTTTGGCTCGGCCGGTGAGATGACCGTTCTGCATCAGGCACTTCTGATTGGAATCGGATTTATGATGACCGCCGTCCTTCAGTCATCGACGATTGGACTCGTGCTAACGATGACGGCTCTCGCGACGGCGGCGATTTCACTCCCGCAAGCCGCTTATTTGGTGCTTGGTCAAAGTGCGGGGACGAGCCTCGTCGTGGCACTCGGTTCAATCGGAGGCTGGAAGTCAGCCCGACGCATTGTATTAGGGCATGCCATCTACCACGTGTCAATCGTCCTCATTGGATGGCTGACGTTCCCTGTTCTCTTCGAGGTCGTCAATCGAGTAGCCGATTGGTTCAACTGGAACGACTTATTACGTCTCGCCTTATTCCATACGACATTCCATCTACTAGGTGTGATCTTATTCCTACCATTTTATCAAAAGTTCGCACGGCGATTACTGAAGTGGATTCCGAGTCGCTCCGAAAAATTGACACATCTGCTCGATAAAAACATGTCACAACTCCCTACGGTCGCTCTTGAAGCGGCACGACGCTCTTTACTTGAAATCGAACGATATTTAGGAAATGAGACGGAATTGCTTGTCCGAGAGGGACGTCTTCGTGAAGATGAATTGACGCTCGTCGACAAGACGTTGAGCGATGTCCGTGTCTTTTTGAGCACGATACGTCTTGAAGATGAAGGAAAGCAAAATGATTATGGCCAACATCTATCCCTCTTGCATACGATCGATCATCTGGAACGCTGGTTATATGTCTTGCGAGAAGTCGAACCGGTCCACGCACTTCGGGACACCGACTTTTTAGCGGCACGAGAACTCGTATTGCATGAGCTTGACCTTGTGAATCAACTGAATCATCATACGCCACCAGAGGATTCGAAGCTGTGGAAACAGGCCTCAAAGCAACTGGCGGAATATCGAAAAGCACATCGCTCGGAGCTGCTAGAAGAAACGGCGGCGAATCAGTTGGAGATGGACCAGACGATACAAAAAGTACAAGTATTGCTCTGGCTCGACCGTATCGGCTACCACATCTGGCGAGCGACACGTCACTTGATTAAGCCGACCGTACCGAGTGAACGGTTCGACGTGAACCGAGAAGACTAGAACAAAAAACGGACTCCATATCAGGAGTCCGTTCGTCACTTACTTCTTATCTGCGTGCATTACACCGGCTTGTCCGTAATGTGTCGCATCCATCTCTTCGATGAAGACGGTGATGTTTTCTTTTGGCGCATTCGTCGTTTCGGAGACGGCATCCGTCACTTTTTCAATCAACGCGCGTTTTTGTTCCACGGTACGGCCCGGGAGCATTTTTACAGTTACATAAGGCATGGTCATTCCTCCTTTGCTGAAGTCTCTTTCATTGTAGAGAATCCCCTTCCTCTAGAAAAGAAAATTCTCATCTACCTCGAAACATGAGCTCACTTTTACCGGATTTGGGGTAATAAACAAGACAGAGCGAATGTAGGAGGAATCGGGATGAAGTGGAAAGGAAGACAACAGAGCCGGAACGTCGAGGATCGACGTGGGCGTAGCATCGGAGGGAAAGGGATTGCCGGGGTCGGAGGCGGTCTTGGGTTGATACTCGTCATCGTCTTTACATTATTGAACGGGGGAAGCCCGACCGATCTCGTCAACAATATCGGACTCGGGGAACCTCAATCGGAGGGGACGTATACCGGAACGGCTCGTGAAGAGGAGATGGCAGATTTCGTAGCGGTTGTCTTAAAGGATACGGAAGAAGTGTGGACAGACATCTTCGCTGAAAATGGGATGACCTATGAAGAGCCGACGCTCGTCCTATTTTCCGGACAGGTTGAATCCGCTTGTGGTATTGCCGGCTCCGCTGTGGGTCCGTTCTATTGTCCCGGCGACCAAAAACTGTATATCGATTTGAGTTTTTATGATGAATTGAGTCAACGTTTCAATGCACCAGGGGATTTCGCGATGGCTTATGTTGTCGCCCATGAGGTCGGGCATCATGTCCAAACGCTTCTCGGGACGACAGAAGAAATCATGCCGCTTCGTAACGAGATGAGCGAGACCGAATTCAATCGCTATCTCGTACGCTTCGAGTTGCAGGCAGATTACTATGCGGGCGTATGGGCCCATCACGCGCAAGGGTTAGGGTATCTTGAAGCGGGAGACGTGGAAGAAGCGATGAATGCCGCGCATCAGATTGGCGATGACACGCTGCAGCGTCAGGCACGTGGATATGTGACACCAGACTCGTTCACGCATGGGACGTCGGAACAACGCATGCGGTGGTTCGAGAGAGGGTTTGAGAACGGATCGATTCAAGGTGGCGACACGTTCAATACGAACAACTTATAGATCGGGCGCCTGCTCGATCTTTTTAGGTGATTGGAATATGTGGAAGGAATCCGCTATCATAAAAGAACAACAGTTGCAGGAAGGGGATGACCAAATGGAATCCTTACTTACGAAAATTGATTTAGCGAAAGAGGATATGACAGCGGTCGAAAAGAAGATCGCCGACTATATTTTGTCCCATTCAACACTCATTCCAAACATGACGACAAAAGAGCTTGCGCAAAAGACGGATGTATCCGAGGCGAGTATCGTTCGCTTCGCTCGAGTCGTCGGAATTGATAGTTTTAAAGCGTTCAAGCTCGCGCTCGTGAAAGACTTGGCTGTCACGGAGACGACGCTGACGGACTTTAACGTCCTCCAGCAAAAAGACACGCCGTATGACTCGTTCCAAAAAGTCATCCATGTGAACAAGGCGGCAATCGAGGCGTGCGCCGAAGCGATGGATAAACGAGAACTTGAACATGCAGTGGACCTGTTCGCTCGCGCGAACCGCGTCATCTTTTACGGGGTCGGGGGGTCTTCGACTGCGGCAATCGATGCGCAATATAAGTTTACGAAGCTGGGATATGCGGCCACGACCTCTCCCGATTTTCATTATATGTTGTCGCTGATCCCGCATTTAGGAAAGTCTGATGTATTCGTCGCAATCAGCACGTCAGGACGAACGAAAGATGTGCTCGAGCTCGTCCGATTTGCGAAAAAGAAACGTGTTCCGGTCATCGCCATCACTAACCTCGACAAATCACCGCTTTACCGAGAAGCGGACGTTCGACTCTGTACACCGAACGTCGAGAGCGACTTCCGAATCGCGAGCATCGCCTCACGGATGACACAATTGACGATTGTCGATACGTTATATATGGGACTCCTCCACCGGAAGGGAGAAGGGTTGATTGATCGGTACGCAGAAGCCCGTGATGAGATGGTGAAACTACGCCGATGATTCAACCTTATACGGCTGAAGATCGTCAAGAATTGCAACGCTTTTTGATGGACCAGCGCACATTCGCAAGATTGAATGAACAGACAGTCGAGATGTTTCGTGACGAGAACGTGGCAGATTTTGAAGAAGAAGGTACCATTAGCCTGATTTTTCGTGAAGAAGAGCGAATCGTGGCAATCGCCGACCTCTTAAAAAAACATCCGATCGATGGCTCGCTTTGGCTTGGTTTGTTCGTTGTCGAAGAATCTCTCCATGGGACAGGTTTGGCGCAAACGTTGTATGAACAATTGGAAGACCAATATATGCGCCCGTATCAAATGGAGTTTCGGTTAGGCGTGCTTCCTCATAATGTTAGAGCTCGCCGATTTTGGGAGCGAAACGGATACGTGTATGAGAAGGATTCGATCACGAATAAAGGAACACGCGTGCACGTCTTGAAAAAACGACTCATTCGTTCAGAGTGAGTTTTTCTTTAAAGTTTATTTGAAATTAAATTTCATAAAAATTAAATTATAAATTGACTTTAAATTTCAATATAGTACGATGAAATCATAGAGAAGAAAGGATGGTGGCGATGCTAGATAAACTGGCTACAGAAAGACGGAATGAACGAACGATGCACCTGGACGAGATGTCGATTGAGGAACGATTGGCGATTATGAATGCAGAGGATCATAAAGTTCCTCAAGTGATTCAAGAGCAACTTCCGGTCATCACAAAAGTCGTGGAGCGAGTCATCGCATCCTTTCGTAAAGGCGGTCGCCTGATTTATATCGGTGCGGGCACGAGTGGACGTTTAGGGATTTTAGACGCAGCGGAGTGTGTGCCAACTTTTGGAGTATCACCCAATCAAGTCATCGGACTGATTGCCGGCGGCGAACGCGCGCTCATTCAAGCCGTTGAGGGAGCAGAAGACAGTAAGGAATTGGCGGTCACAGATTTGAAAGCGCTTCATTTGACGGCAGAGGATACGGTCGTTGGGATTGCAGCGAGCGGTCGAACGCCATATGTGGTCGGAGGTCTCGATTACGCACGAGAACTCGGTGCCACAACAGCTTCAATTTCATGTAATCGCGATGCGGTCATCAGTCGACATGCGGATTACCCGATTGAAGTGGAAACGGGACCGGAAGTACTGACCGGTTCAACGAGATTGAAGGCGGGAACAGCACAGAAACTTGTCCTCAACATGATTTCGACGACGTCGATGATTGGAGTAGGGAAAGTGTATCAAAACTTGATGGTTGATGTGCAACCGACGAATGAAAAGCTAGAAGTGCGTGCCAAGCGGATGATTGCAGAAGCGACAGGGGTCGACATGGAAATGGCCGCGCGTTATTTTGCTTCATCCAAGGGGCACGTCAAAACGGCGATTGTCATGATTTTAGCGGACGTCTCTTATGAGGAGGCTGTCAAACGATTAGAGCGCGCGAACGGATTCGTCCGCGAGGCGCTATAAGGGGGAAATCGAGATGAAGAAAGAAGAGGTTTTAGCACGGGATATCCTCGCACATGTCGGGGGGAAAGAGAACATCCGTCAACTCGCGCATTGTATGACACGTGTTCGACTGACGCTGAAAGATGGAACGAAGGCAGACATTGACGCATTGAAAAAGATTGACGGGGTCATGGGTGTCATCAATGATGAGACGCTGCAAATCGTCGTCGGCCCAGGTACTGTGAATCGGGTCGCGGATTATATGAGTCATGAGACAGGGCTCGCAATCGGGGAAGAGTCGGTTGATGCGAACCTGACGTTAGAGGAGCGTGCGGCAATCGAACGCAAGAAGGTGAAAGAAAAACAAAAGTCACCGTTCAAACGATTTCTTCGTCGCCTCGGGAATATCTTCATTCCGCTCATTCCGGGACTTGTCGCATCGGGGATCATTAACGGGGCAGCGAACTTTGCCGTCAACGCCGGCGTCGACCGGACGGAGACATGGATGCAGATTCTACTCGTGCTCGGTAGCACGGTCTTCGCGTACTTAGCCATCCTTGTCGGTTGGAACACGGCAAAAGAGTTTGGAGGAACGCCGGTACTCGGGGCGATTGCCGGGGGGATCCTGTTCAACCCGCTTCTCGCGGACATCGTCATTTATGGGGAGCCGCTCGTCGTCGGGCGTGGTGGATTATTCGGTGTTATTTTTGCCGGTTGGCTCATGACGTATATCGAGAAGCACATTCGTCGCTTCATGCCGGTATCCATTGATATTATTTTCACACCACTCTTTACAGTCTTGATCGTTGGATTTACTGCTTTATATGCAATAATGCCGGTCGCTGGCGTATTGTCAGACGGTATCATGCGAGGAATCAATGCGACGCTTGAATTCGGGGGACCTGTCGCAGGGGCACTCTTGGCCGGATTCTTCTTACCGCTTGTCATGGTCGGATTGCATCACGGTTTGACGCCAATCCATTTGGAACTGTTGAACACGGTCGGAACAACGGCCCTTCTCCCAATCTTGGCGATGGCCGGGGCGGGTCAAGTCGGTGCAGCGCTTGCGATCTTTGTGAAGACGCGCAACCCACGCCTTCGCAATATTATCAAAGGGGCCATTCCGGTAGGTTTCCTTGGAATCGGGGAACCGCTCCTGTATGGTGTCACGCTTCCGCTCGGACGGCCTTTCTTGACAGCGTGTCTCGGGGCCGCGGTCGGTGGTGCCTTCCAAGCGACAATGAAGACAGCGGCGCTCGGGGTTGGTGTTTCCGGTCTATCGCTCACACCATTGATTGATAATGGCATGTATTTGACGTACATTGCCGGACTATTGATTTCATATACGGCAGGCTTCCTGTTTACTTATTTCTTCGGTTTCAAAGAAGAGATGGCAGACGGGATTTAATAAAAAAAGATGGCTCCAGTCGAGTCATCTTTTTCTCTACTTTTGGAAAGGTGGATTCATATGAGAGGGATTTCAGTGTACTTAGGCGATGAACTGACACTTGATTCGATGGCTTGGATGGAACGCATGCGAGAGGCAGGGTTTACGAGCATCTTCACGTCGCTCCATATTCCTGAAGACGATCCGACAACTTATACGGAACGACTTCAGCAATTAGGTGCGTTGGCAAGTCGTCTAAAGATGGAACTCGTGGCGGATATCGCTCCATCGTCTCTACAGGCACTCGGTAAGACTTGGGATGATGCTCATGCGCTGTTGGAGTGGGGTGTCACCGGGTTACGTGTTGACTATGGTGTCACACCGAAACAAGTGGCGGATTTATCACGACATATGATGGTCGCCCTCAATGCGAGTACGCTCACGGAAGCAGAGCTTGAAGAGATGCTACGACAAGGGCTACGACGTGAGCATGTCGAAGCGTGGCATAACTTTTATCCCCGTCCGGAAACAGGACTCGAGCGTTCTTGGTTTGATGAAAGAAACGACTGGTTACATGCGCAAGGAATACGGGTACAAGCATTCATCCCTGGAGATGAACGGTTACGTGGCCCCCTTCATGAGACATTACCGACACTCGAGATGCACCGCCACCAATCTCCGTTTTCGTGTTATATCGATTTACAAGCGAGGGTCGATCGAATCTTGATTGGAGATCCGTGTATATCCAATCAGACGATGCGACAGTTTCGGGAGTACGACGATGGCGTCATCGTTCTTCGAGCGACCACACGAAATCATGATGATTCGGTTCCAACCAGTCACACGAATCGGATGGACCCAGGCCGGGACGTCATCCGTTCGGTCGAATCGAGAGCGTATGGACGACCTGGGGACCATTTGATTCAACCGCGAGATACAGAAGAACGAGTGCTCGGCAGTATCACGATCGACAATGAACGTTACGGTCGTTATGCAGGGGAACTGCAAATAACGAAGCGGGATTTGCCGGCAGATGAGCGCGTCAATGTCATCGGAAGGATCATTGAAGAAGATCGTTCATTAATCCAACAGATCGGTCCAGGGGGACGCTTTCAAATCGAGTGGGTGTGACTCAGGATTGCCACCATCCTATATCATTGTGTACAGTAGAGAGGGAGGGTGGAACATGAAAGACATTAATTTTAATATTATTTCAGACGATGCGACGGACGGACACGGTGGTTTTGGTGTCGGTTCGCTTAGTTTAAATAACATGTCTCCGGTCATCATCGATGTCGAAGAAGGCGTTGCAACAATCGATATGGGAGCGATGCACGCCAAGTCTGCCATCGAGAAACGGATTAAGTTTTTGACGGACCCGGAAGCGGTACCGAACGGGAAACCGTATTGGATCGTGTGGGTGACGGTCGGTCGAAAACCGGAAGGCTTTTATTATGGCGGTGTCGCGGCATGTGACATGTTAGTTGACGTGGAAGCGAGACGGGGTTATAAATTATTACCGTATCACGTTAATCAAATGGATAAATCGTTAAAGGGTCGGATTTTAATCGACATGATGGACGCTCCGTCCCGCGACGTTTTAGCGAACTTCTTACAAGAACATCGCCCTGAGATTTGGGCAAACTCGACTGAACTTCATGCAGAGCTCGAGCGTGTAGACGCTGAGTAAAAAGATTGGACGAATTTTCGTCTCCAATCTTTTTTGTTTCAAGTTTTTGGGAATTTCAAGAGAATTTGTAACTGAAGAGATATTCAGTTGTAATTGTATGAAAATTCAGTATTATGATATACTGACTACATTGTGAAAAAAAGAAAGGGTGATACGATGAGCGAAACGAAAAAAATCTTAATCGGTCTCGCGCTAGGTGTTGTTGTTGGTCTCGGATTGGCGGGCTTGCCGGATAATGTTTATGAGATTGTGAATCCGTATATTTTATCTCCGGTCGGAACGATCTTTTTGAATTTAATTAAAATGTTAGTCGTACCGATTGTCTTCTTCTCAATTATTTTAGGCGTCATGGGTCTCGGGGACCCGAAAGAACTAGGTCGAGTCGGGTCGAAGTCGATTCTATTCTTCTTAGCGACGACAGCGCTCGCGATCATGTTAGCGATGGGTGTTGCATCCGTCTTACAGCCAGGGGAGCGTGGGGACTTCCAAACGACAGGTCTTGAATTTGAATCAACAGCGACCGAGGAATCGTCTAATATCGTACAGACATTCGTCAATATGATTCCAACGAATCCGATTACGGCGCTCGCTGAAGGAAACATGCTTCAAATCATCGTCTTTGCTGCATTGATTGGGTTTGCGCTGATTGCCCTCGGGGACAAGGCGAAAACGTGGCGTCAATTCGTCAAACAAGGCGATCGCATTATGATGTACTTGATTCATCTTGTGATGAAGCTCGCTCCATACGGCGCATTCGCATTGATTGCTTCTGCAATCGGAGGCATCGGTCTCGACGCGGTTGTCGCAATGGCGTGGTATATGATTGCCGTCGTCTTGACGCTATTCTTACATGCAACGATTGTCTACGGGGCAGCGGTTTACTTCATCGGGAAGATGAGCCCAGTCTTCTTCTTCAAGAACTTCTATGAGGCGATGACGTTCGCGTTCTCGACTTCTTCGTCAAATGCGACGCTTCCAGTATCGATGGAAGTCGCACAGAAAAAACTCGGTGTGCCGCGTTCGATTTCGTCGTTCGTACAGCCACTTGGGGCAACGGTCAACATGGACGGAACAGCGATCATGCAAGGGGTTGCGACGATTTTCATCGCGCAAGTGTTCGCTTCTGATTTAACAATGACTCAGTTGTTGACGGTCGTCATCACAGCGGTCCTCGCTTCGATCGGGACAGCGGGTGTACCGGGAGTCGGACTTGTCATGCTTGCGCTCGTCCTTCAGTCAGTCAACTTACCGGTAGAGGGAATCGCTCTCATTATCGGAGTAGACCGTATTCTTGATATGCTTCGCACATCAGTCAACATCACGGGGGATGCGGCATGTGCGGTTGTCGTTTCGAAATTGGAAGAAAAACATTTACCACCAGTCGACGAAGACTCGTGGGATGAAGCCGGTGCAACCTCTTCATCATCGCTATGATATAGTAAAGGATCATGACGACATGTCATGGTCCTTATTTTGTGAATAGAAAGAGTGATTGTTATGGAATGGGAACTGCTCCCGCTCCCTTTATTTTTGATGATCAGTATTTTACTGAATAGTGTGATTGCGGTCGCCGGTGTCCTCCCTAGTGCTTTTTTGACAGCCATCAATGTGAGTGTCCTCGGTCTCGTGCCGGGCATCCTCGTATCGATTGTCGGGGAGGCAGTTGGCGCCGTCGTGAGTTTCATCCTTTATCGGAAAGCCCTACACCGTTATGTTTCCCCGAATGGTAGCCGATTTCAACGGCTTCGGGAGTCCGAAGGAGCCGAGGCTTGGTTTCTCGTCCTCGGGATGCGTCTTATGCCATTCGTTCCTTCTGGTCTCGTCACGTTATCGGCGGCGTTCAGTCGCATGACGCTCGCCTCGTTCGCAGTAGCAAGTACGATTGGAAAGATTCCTGCCTTGATTATGGAAGGACTGGCGGTGACGGCAGCGATGCAGTTAACGATTGGATGGCAATTGTTTTTAGTTGGTGTCGTCGCCATGACGTATCTTGTTTGGCGAATGCGTCAAAGGAGTGGCGAGAAAATGTGACAAAACGCTTCGACGAAACGTTTGCCGGTCGTCTTTTTCCGCAACATGGTCCAATCGATTAAAATGGATTCTTCAAAGTCCTTCAGGAATGCCTCGTGCAGTTCTTGAATGGATGTAGTATCGAATTGGGCAATCATCATCTCGTGGTTTAGAAACATACTACGAAAATCGAAGTTGGCTGACCCGACGAGGGCAACTTTGCCATCAATCAGTAGTGTTTTCGCATGGATAAAATGGCGATTGTATTTATAAATTTTGATATTGCGCTTCAACAATTGTTCAAAATAATACTCGGTCGCATGGAAGCTAAACCATTCGTCTCCTTTGCCCGGTACAACGATTCGGACATCGATGCCACTACGACCTGCGACTTCAAGAATGGCCAATAGTTCAGGTGGGGGGACAAGGTATGGGGTGGTGAGCCAAATCGATTCTTTGGCATCCATCAACAGACGCATGAGTCCATCGCGAATCGTGACGTCTTTACCAGGCGATGTGACGAGTAGTTGTGTCGCACCGTTTTGCCCTTTCGGTTCATTCACAAAGTACTGAGAGAGGTGCTCTTCATCTGCGAACAAATCCCATGTTTCATCACTCGTCCCTTGTCCTGCGTATAGCCAGTTCTCGACAAAGAGCTGTTGCAATTCTCGGACGAGCGGACCTTCAAGACGGAGATGGGTGTCACGCCAAAAACCGAGTTTATCATTCTTCCCAAGATATTCATCCCCGACATTCAACCCGCCTGTTAGCGCGATTCGCCCATCCACGACAATCAGTTTTTGATGGTTGCGGAAGTTGGCGTTAAACACCAGGTACGGATGCAAAACGGGATCGAACGCCTGAACGTGGACACGGGACTCCCGTAACGGTTGGATAAACTCTTCCCCGATTTCTTGGCTACCGAGTCCGTCATACAGAAAGCGGACAATGACATTTTCATTCGATTTTTGAATGAGGGCGTCTCTAACTTTTAACGAAATGTCATCCGTCCGAAAGAGGTAGTATTGGATGTGGATATGATCGGTTGCACTGTTGATGGCGTCTAATAATGCATCAAATTTCTGTTCACCGTTGACGAGCAGTTTAGTCGAAGTATGACCATCGGCACCGGATGCGCCTAATTTTTCGAGTGTCCGTGTCAACGGGTAAGACGACACAATATCAGGTGAAGTTTCAATTTTCTCGCTTTCGATTGCTTGCCGTAGCATCCGGATCTCTGATGACGTTCGTTTGAAGCGTCGATGACGGCGTGGCGTACGGCCAAACATGACCCATGCCAAGACACCGATGAATGGAATGAAGAAGACGGTCAGTAACCAGGCGAGCTTCCCTTGAGGTTGTACTTGGTCAAATAGAATTTGCCATCCGACGACGAGCGGTGCGATGATGGCGATTCCAATTAATATAGGAATAAGGACGTCGAGCCAGAACAAGAGACCGATAAGCAAGATAACACTGATCACCATGATGATCAGTTGAATTACGCGACGTTTCAAAGGAAACACCACCTTTCTATATTTCGATGAACGATGAAAACGAGGGGGAATTCCCCCTCGTTTTTTAGTACACGCTGTTCAAAACAGCATTGATTTCATCCGCATAGCGAACGAAGAAGTACACATTCACTGCGAGAGAGAACAAGACGAGGAAGAGACCAAACTGTGCTTTGACCCGATTCCGATTCCAATAGTAGAAGACGGACAAGAGCACTGCCAGTCCTACGAATAGAGCGATGACTTCAACGATTCCCCAGACGATATCCTTGGACAAAAACATGTCGACGATTGTCATGACGACATAAATGAAGACGACAATCCCCATAATCACGACTAAAATAGCTAAAATGATGCTAATCCAATCCGAACTAACTGCGTCAATTAGGTTTTCAATGGCCATTTCATATTCGCTCACAACCGTTCCTCCTTTCGAGAGAGTGCATAACTATTCATCTCTTACCCTTTTTTCAATATCTAAAATCAAGCTTTCGCTGGTGAATGGATGAACGATGGAAGTGGAATTTTTGAAACGATTGCAACGACTGCAAATACATAGAGCCAACTATTCGGAGGGAAAAAGAGAACGAGTAGTACGATAATAGCCAGCGGTTGTCGCATCGCCGTCGCCAGTAAGGCGCTCGTTGTCAAGACGACGGAAAATGTCATATCGATGTCAAACAGTAAACTGAAGAAGTAACCGAGCGTGAATGAAGAAAAAAGAAGAGGATAGATGTGCCCACCACGCCAACCAGTCGCTAAACAGAATGCGGTAAAAAGCAGTTTCAGTACACTAAATAAGAGAAGGGTATAGAGAGGAATCAGTCGCCACTCGTCGATATACTCAAGAATAGTTTCTTCTCCGGAGAAGAGGAGGTCCGGATAAAGAAGAGCCATGATCCCGATTCCGACTCCACCGAGCGTTGTAAGCAATAAGATTGGTATGTTTGAAAAAAGTCGCATCAATGCATGTTCACTCACCAAATAAAGCCAGCCGAGAACCATGCCGCCAAGAACAATCAATAACATCGTCCAATCGATCTGGACACTTTCAATCGCAGGGAACTTAATGATGAACGGGGGACGCTCATCCAATTGGTTCAATAAATAAAACGTCCCAATCCCGGCGAGTGTCGCCAGAAGGTTTAGCATCGGTTGTTTCTTCTGCTCGTTCTCCTCAGCCGCAATCGCACCAAATAGTGGCGCGTTGAAGACAATCCCGAGCACGACGGCATGACCGACTTCTTGTAATTCACCTAACTCTTGACGAACATAGCGGATTCGCTCGGAGAACCATGTCGTGAGTCCGCCGACGATGCCGACGAGCGCGGCCTCAGGACCGAGGCTTGCACCTCCGATGAGAACGAGGAGGGCGGTCAACGTTGTGAATCCAATCAAGCGATAGTCGATACGACCGGTATCTTTTCGTTCTTCCATCACTTCTGGCATGAGACGAGGCATTTGCCCATACCGACGTTGCAACAGACCGATGCTTACACCAGCGATGACCGGTACGAGAAACAGATAAAACGGAATATCAAATTGCTCAGGTACCGTATGCCATACAACGTGAATCCCTTTATAAACGACGGACAAGAAAAGCCAACTTACTAAACCGATGATGATTCCTAGTACGATTGCATAGCCACTGACAATCCATGATTTCATCTACATATCCACCTCTTTCGCTCCCGTCAACCTTCTATAATATGCTATCTCCTGAACATCTCTGAACGAAACCTAAAAGTAGATGAAACAATAAGGAAGTGATCATAAGGGACCGGTAAATGAAAAAACACAGGATGACGACGAAGTCGATTCCTGTGCTTTTGAAAGTGATGACTTATGCGATTTCAATCTTGTATTGATTGGCAGGGGCCGGTTTTCCGAAGAAATATCCTTGCGCTAAATCGAATCCGAGCTCACGACAGACATCTGCCTCTTCCATACGTTCTATTCCTTCAGCAAGAAGGGTGATGCCCATCGAATGGGTTAACGCACGCACTTGTTTGAGGAAAGCGCGTTTTTCAGCGTCTTCATCACAAAACGAGATATAGGAACGGTCAATTTTGACATAGTCCGGTTCGAGCCGCTTCAACATATCGATTGTCGAGAAGCCTGCCCCGACATCGTCTAATGCTACTTTCATCCCTCGCTTTTTATATGTCGAAAACACGTGTTGGAGATGATCCACGTCATGTACCTTCTCCGTCTCCACGACTTCAAAGATAAAGCGGTCCGGGCTGAGGTCATATCGGTCAATGATGTCAAACGTGTGCTGGAGACAATAGTCCGGGTTATAAATGGTCGAAGGTAAGAAGTTGATGAACGTCTTTTGCTGAGGAGCAACGGCTTCAAACGTTGCTTTGATTGCTTCCGCGCGGGCACGTTGATCGAGTTTCGAATGGAGACCGAAACGGTTTGCCGTCCGGAATAGGTCACCAGGTGAAATGTTGGCGCTACTGCGGAGGAGCGCTTCATATCCGAACGTTTCCGTTGAATCGAGGAAGATGATCGGTTGGAGGTGACTCTCGAACGTGCCGTGCTGAATCTGTTCAATGATGTGCCGATGCGCAAGCTGATCTTTTAGTGCTTCGACCTCGAGCGGAGGCGTCTGACTTTTCGAGTTATAATCGACACAGTAAACCGTTCCTTCCGCATGCAGAAGGAGCGTATCGAGTTCTTCAAACGTTTTGTAAGAGTATTCCTTGAATTTCGTGACGAGTGTTCCTTGAGCAATCAAAGGAATGGTTGTGTTACAAGAAGCACAGGGTGACCACATACTATTCCACCTTTCGATTCAGAATTGGTTCAATCAGTATATCGGCAACGTCTCACAAAAAACTCACATTCAAGACCGATTCCGCAAAAAAATCGTGCAAAATGGGTACAGGTTTTGTATACTTCCTATCGTATGATTAAGAAGCGCCTCAAAACGCCACTCGCATACGAACAACTTTTTGAACAGAAAGGGGTTCTATCGATGGACCAAAAATTAAAGTTATGGTTTACGGAGCACCAAACAGAAGATTACGGGATTACGTTCCGTGTAAACCACGTTTATGAGAGCGAACAAACGGAGTTTCAACGACTAGAGATGGTCGAAACGGACGAGTTCGGAACGATGTTGTTACTTGACGGGATGGTCATGACGACGGATAAGGACGAATTCGTCTATCACGAGATGGTCGCACACGTCCCACTCTTTACACACCCGAATCCGAAGCATGTGCTCGTAGTCGGTGGGGGAGATGGCGGTGTCATCCGTGAAATTATGAAACACCCATCAGTAGAAAAAGCAGTTCTCGTGGATATCGACGGGAAAGTCATTGAATATTCGAAGAAATACTTACCAAATATTGCGGGTGAGCTCGATAACCCGCGTGTTGAAGTCATCGTCGGTGACGGATTCATGCATATCGCGAAGTCAGAAAACGAGTACGACGTCATCATGGTCGACTCGACTGAACCGGTCGGACCAGCAGCCAACCTCTTCACAAAAGGTTTCTATGCAGGGATTTCAAAAGCGCTCAAAGAGGATGGCATCTTTGTGGCTCAAACTGATAACCCATGGTTCACACCAGAACTCATCCAAACGGTTCAACGTGACGTGAAGGAAATCTTCCCAATCACGAAGTTGTACACAGCAAACGTACCAACGTACCCGAGTGGCATGTGGACGTTCACGATCGGTTCGAAGAAATACGACCCGGAACAAGTATCAGCTGAGCGGTTCCATGACATCGAAACGAAGTACTATACGCCGAAGCTTCACAATGCAGCGTTCGTTCTTCCGAAATTCGTGGAGGACTTAACAAAATGATTAAGCGTTTCGATGAAGCCTACTCAGGTAAAGTGTTTATCGCCAGCCTCCCAGAGGTGACAGAGGCGAAGACGGTTCTTTACGGGATGCCGATGGACTGGACAGTCAGCTTCCGTCCAGGCTCGCGTTTCGGTCCGAACCGGATTCGTGAAGTATCGATTGGACTCGAGGAATATAGCCCGTATTTAGACGGTGACTTGGCTGATGCCGCGGTGTACGATGCAGGAGATATCCCGCTTCCATTCGGGAACGCACCGAAGTCGCTCGATATGATCGAGGCGTTCGTCAAAGATGTCGTCAAAGCAGGCAAGTTCCCACTCGGCATGGGCGGTGAGCACCTTGTCACATGGCCGATCATCAAAGCGATGCACGACGTTTACGGCAACGACTTTGTCATCCTCCACTTGGATGCGCATACGGACCTTCGAGATGAGTATGAAGGCGAGCCGCTCTCACACTCGACTCCGCTCAAAAAAGCGGCAAACTTGATTGGACCATCGAACTGCTATTCGTTCGGAATCCGTTCAGGGATGAAAGAAGAGTTTGAGTGGGCTCGTGAAGTCGGCTACAACATGCATCAATTTGAAGTGATCGAACCACTCAAACGCGTCTTACCGACACTCGCTGGTAAAAAAGTATATGTCACGATCGACATCGACGTCCTCGACCCGTCAGCGGCACCAGGGACAGGGACGCAAGAAATCGGTGGCATCTCAACGAAAGAATTGCTCGAAGCGGTACATGCCATTGCAAACGCAGACCTCGACATCATCGGTGCAGACCTTGTCGAAGTGTCACCGGCATACGATCAGTCAGATATGACTGCCATCGCAGCAGCTAAGATTCTTCGTGAGATGATGATTGGATTCGTGAAGTAAATGCGGAAAAAGGGTCAGCTGGAAATGGAACTGAGCGCTCGGATTACCCAATGGGAGAAAGAATATTTGGGTCGCGGGTCATTGACGTGTAAGGCAGACCTGCTTCGAGATCTCGCCATCGTCACACTCCAAGGCGTGTTGACGCCGGCCGAGTATGATTTGGCTACCAAGTCTTCAGGTCGCGAGCAATTGAAGAAATATCGCAACAATCTCGTCGAATCAGGGCGGAGTCAACTCGAAACGATTGTCGGACAAGTACTCGGTCGTTCGATTGTCTCGCTCCATACGGACATCAGTACGAAAACAGGGGAGCGTCTCATCGTGTTTCGTCTAGATGCCCCTTGGGATCAAACCGATTGACAATGAAACGCCACCTTCTTAAAATGAAAGGCAGAGACGTATAGAGAATCGACTGGACGAGTCAAGATGAAGCGTGCTTTCGAAATCTTGTTACGGAGCTACTGACCAATTCAATAAACCGACAGTTGTCGGCCTGACGGAGCGATTATTCGAGCCGTCGGCATACAGCGCACGCCTTCTTTAGGTGTGCGCTTTTTTGTCGCCAAGGAGGAAGATGTATGGAATTGTTTTTATTTTTATTGACGAGCGCCCCGGTACTACTGTTTGTGACGGGCGTTATCGCCGCAGTCGGAAAATCAAACTTAAAGATCCCGGATTCATTGAGTACGACGCTCAATATTTACTTACTGCTTGCTATCGGACTGAAGGGAGGTATGGGACTCGCCTCGGTATCTTTTGAAGACATCGCATTACCGCTGACCGTGACGCTGTTGATTGGGATTTTGCTACCGCTTCTCGCATTCTATGTCGGAGGAATGTTCAAATTCTCATTCCCTGAGCGAATTGCCATGGCTGCGACGTTCGGCTCGGTGTCACTCGTCACCTATGTAGCAGCATCGACACAGCTCGAGCGTCTCGGGATTGCGTACGAGCCGTTCATGACAACACTAGTCGTCGTCCTTGAAATTCCCGGCCTGATTGTGGCGTTACTGCTGTATAATCAGACACACGTGATGGGAATCACGGCTACGTCAGGGAAGGCGAACTCTCTATCGGTGTTGCGGGAGAGTTTGTTCTCGAAAAGTATCCTCTTGATGTTTGCAGGTCTGATTGTTGGACTGGTGACACCAGACGCCACACCGCTCAAACCATTTTTCGTCGACTTGTTCCCGGGCGTTTTACTCTTATTCTTACTAGGTCTAGGAATGAAAGTCGGACAGCAGTTGAAAACGGTCCCGTCATATGGACTAAAATTTATGATGATGGGGATGGTGTTTCCGTTAGTCGGAGCACTTGTCGGCTTTATTGCAGCGGGGATTGCCAATTTATCTGACGGCGGAACGATCCTCTTGATGACACTCGCAGCGAGTGGGTCGTATATCGCCGCTCCCGCCATGTTACAAGCCTCGGTCCCAGAAGCGAAACCATCATTTTATTTGACCCTTTCGCTAGCTGTCACGTTCCCGTTCAACCTGTTAGTTGGAATCCCGCTATACATTGCGATCGTCACATGAAAAAAGCGTCGACTCGAAAAGAGTCGGCGCTTTTTGTATGAGTTCATCTGTATGGATTACTGTTTTACTTTTTGTTCCTCCATACATTTTAAAGCAGCCGTCCAGCTTCCGAATAAGGCATTGATTGTCGATGTACTTGGAACATTTCGACCTTCGGCCCATTTCCGGTAGTGGAGGATACTAAAATGTGGTAGCTCTGTTTTGGCTAACTGCAAGGCATCAATGACATCTTCCTCATCCCATTTACGTTTCGGAGGAGCGATATCCAAGACAAATAGCGCATAGCTCCATGATCCGTATTTGCGAGCGATTGTCGCTACCGTCGGATAGCCTTTTTCCTGTGCCCAAACGGCGTAATGTTGGGACGTGAGACGCTCTAACTTTTCGGAGGCTTCAATCAAGGCTTGAATGATCCGTTCTTCATTGTTCCGTACCGTTGTCGTTTGAAGCTTGGCTTCACGTAACGCATTCGACCACGAACCGAACCGGCTGCTGATCAGCGTCAAAGAAGGGGCTTGCGAGATTTTTGCCCAGGCACGATACGTTTGGCTCGTGAAGAGTTCAAGTTCTTCTGAGGCCTCAATCAGTGCGGTCAAAATATCTTCATCTGAATAATAACGATACAACATCTTAATCTCCGCCGCTTGAACGGCTTCCCGCCAAGAACCAAATTTGTAAATCACGGTCGATAGGGAGGGGACGTCTTTGTTTCGGGCCCATAGTGTGTACTGTTTTGTGTCAAATTCTTCAAGTTCATTCGCTGCTTGTCTTAGGCATGAGAGGATCTGTTGCTCTGTCCATCGTTTCATCGTGATGTCTCTCCTTTTCAGAAGCAAGTCGTGGCTTCAAAGGTCATGGTGTGGTTAAACAATGGTGGTCCTGAAGGAAAGCTAGAATATGTGTCCGGTGACGAGATATGAAAAGGGAGGAACCTGAATCGATTGACTACTTTGGGAGAATGCGACATTCGCAAAATCTCAAAGTGAAAATAATCCAAATGTCCTACCTTCTACTTCCCATAATACCCATATAAATTAAAAATATTCACAAAAGAAAGTAAAAACTCATTACACATTTGTTAAACCGTTTCATGACGAAATGTCATTCGTATCAAAAAGCTATTCTTTTCTTTTGGATTGTGAATCTTGAACGGGTACTTATCTAGCATCAACTCGAAGCTGATTGGGATGGAAGGTGGTGAAAGGATGAGTACTCCAACTGTTCGGTCTCCCATTGATCGAAAAAATGCGCTCTTGATGTTACTCGATATCACGATTGCAGGGCTCGCGATTTTCGTGACGTTTGACCTATTCTTTGCAAATGATCCGACGGTAACATCTGACCCGCTAGATTTGATCACGATCCTCGGATTGAAGACGCTCGTTCTTCTCATTTTAGGATGGGTGACTCGGGTATACCGAATCGACTGGCGATACGGATCGATGCGTGAATTGCAATTACTGGCGATTGTGTTGGTCATGAGTGACACGTTCGTCTTATTCGCATCATACGTATTATTGGATGGCTTTTCCTATCAAGCAATTTTTATTCAAAGCTTACTCGCATTTAACGGAATGTTATTTATCCGACTCGTCGCTAGGACACGATCGTTTTTCCGATTTCACGCACCGGTGTCGAATGGAAAAGCTACCTTGGTTATCGGTGGTGGGGAATCGGGTCAAAAAATCATTAAAGAACTGAAAGAGCATCGAACGAATGTGCTGCATGTGGTCGGGGTGTTGGATGATAATCCATTGCTTCACCGTCTCTACATTCACGGGACACCGGTCATCGGTTCAATCGATTTATTAGAACGCAAAATTGAAGAGCTGAATATCGAAGTGGTTGTGTTGGCCATTCCTTCTCTTCCTTACGGAGATCGGGTCCAACTTTTGAAACGAATTGAGAAGACAGGCGTCGAATCCCATGCACTGCCAATGCTTGCGGAACTCGCATCCGGAAAAGTCTCATTAAATGAGATTCGAGAAGTGGCCATCGAAGATTTGCTCGGCCGTGAACCGGTTCAGCTCGATGTTTCGGAGATTTCTCAAACGTTGAGTGGATTAACCATTTTCATCTCCGGTGCAGGAGGCTCGATTGGTTCAGAGCTTTGCCGTCAATTGATGAAATTCAATCCTGGCAAACTCATCCTGTTTGGACATGGCGAGAATAGCATATATGCAATCGATCGCGAACTCCGCTTACTCGGGTCTGATACAGAGATTTGTCCCGTCATCGGTGACGTCCAAGACCGGGCGCGGGTGATGGAAGTGTTTGATCAGTATCGACCGGACGTTGTCTATCATGCGGCAGCTCACAAGCACGTTCCGCTCATGGAAGACAATCCGAGAGAGGCAGTGAAAAACAATATTTACGGAACGAAGAATATGGTCGAAGCCGCCGATTTCTTTGAAGTGAAGCGGTTCGTCATGATCTCTACGGATAAGGCGGTCAATCCGACGAACGTGATGGGTGCCACGAAACGAGTAGCAGAAATGATTGTCCAACAGCAGGCTCGCCACAGCAAAACGACATTCTCGGTCGTTCGTTTCGGCAACGTCTTAGGAAGTCGTGGCTCCGTCGTTCCGCTCTTTAAAGAACAAATTCAACGGGGCGGACCCATTACGGTGACGCATCCAGAGATGACCCGATACTTTATGACCATCCCGGAAGCGAGTCGCCTCGTCATTCAAGCAAGCGTGCGCGCAAATGGGGGCGAAGTGTTCGTACTAGATATGGGGAATCCCGTCAAAATTGTGGACTTGGCGAAACGGATGATTACACTGAGCGGTTTCACCCTCGAACAAATCCCGATTCATTTCAGTGGCATTCGTCCTGGTGAGAAGCTGTTCGAAGAACTGCTCGCAACGAGCGAACATACGAATCAAGTATATGAAAAGATTTTCGTCGGTTGTACAAGACCCTTTAAATCGGTTGATCCGATTTTGAAAACGATTGAATATCTACTCGATCAATCGAATGGACTCACTTCTTTCTTGTTGTTTGTCGCAAACAACGAACTGCCAGAAGAAGTGATGGAAAGTATTTTTGCGCCACAAATCGAACCGGTACGCATGCGAGTCAACGAGTCAACGCAAAGGAGGAAGTCGTTATGAAAAAAACAGTTCTCGTGACCGGAGTGGCCGGGTTCATTGGTTTTCATCTAGCTCGACGGTTGCTAAAAGAAGGACATCATGTCATCGGGATCGATGTGGTCAATGATTATTACGATCCGAGATTAAAAGAATCAAGACTTCATGTGTTGACGCATCCTCGTTTCAAACTCTATCGTGATGCCCTCGAAAATAAGATGGCAATCACGCGTGTCTTCGAAAAAAACCAACCCCAAGTCGTGGTCAATTTGGCGGCTCAGGCCGGTGTGCGCTACAGTCTAGAAAATCCAGATGCTTATATTCAATCCAATATCGTTGGTTTCTTGAACATCTTGGAGGCTTGTCGCTTCTATCCAGTAGAGCAATTGATTTATGCCTCATCTAGCTCGGTTTACGGATCAAATCAGGCGATGCCATTTTCCGAACAACACCCGGTCGATCATCCGCTATCCTTGTATGCGGCTTCGAAGAAGGCGAATGAGTTGATGGCTCATACGTACAGCCATTTGTTCGGTCTAAAAACGACGGGGTTGCGATTCTTTAGCGTCTATGGGCCATGGGGGCGTCCCGATATGGCACTTTACAAATTTACGGAGGCGATTTTAAAAGGCGAACCAATCGATGTATACAACTATGGTGAGATGGAACGAGATTTCACATACATCGACGACATCATCGAGTCGATTGTCCGACTTATGGATATCGCACCGTTGGCAGATGAGGAGTTTGACTATGAACATCCTCTACCTGACCGGAGTGACGTTCCGTTTCGTGTCTATAACATTGGAAATCAGCAACCGGTATCCTTGATGGACTTTATTCGGACGATCGAAGAGCGAGTCGGGAAAAAGGCCATCCTCCGCTTGTTACCAGTTCAGGCGGGAGATGTACCCGCGAGTTTTGCCGATTCCTCCTCTTTGTATGAATCGATTGACTTTCAACCACAGACGTCGATTCGCGATGGCGTAAACGCGTTTATCGACTGGTACATCGCCTATCATCAAGTGTTGAAGGAGGGCATCGAGTAATGGGGATTTTACAGGATCGGATTTATGCACACTCACCGATTCGCCTCCAAAATTGGCTGGTTTCCTTATATGGAATCAAGTTATATCGGGAGCGATACGGTCAGTATTATGAGCAGGAATTGGAGCGACTGAGACGTGCTCCAAATGAAGCGTCACCTGATGCAAAACTCAATCATTTGAATCAATTCCTACAGTTTTGTAATCAACACAACGTGTACTATCAGCGACTCTTCAAAAAACACGGGGTTACCTTACCCTTAAAGAGCTTAGAAGACTTTAAGCGGATTCCCCCTTTGGAGAAAGAGACGCTTCGAACGGATGAGACCATCTTTTCTAACCTTCATGCCCCGATCATCGGCATGACGGGCGGGACGACGGGTAAATCGATTCAGGTTCGTTTCACCGAATACGATTATCAAATGCGAATGGCGCATCTCGATTTTTTTAAAGAACAACATGGTTTTCGCCGTGGGATGAAGCGAGCTAGTTTTACAGGACGGATGATTTGTCCAGGTAATCAAAAGAATGCGGTGTATTGGCGGTATAATGCCCCGATGAAGCAAATGCTCTACTCGGTCGTGCATTCGAATCCGACGACGATTCCACACTACATCGATTCGTTGAACGAATTTCAACCGGCCGCACTCGACGGTTCACCTTCCGATATGATTGAAATCGCAAAATATTTGAAAACCCATCAAAAGACATTATCGTTCCGACCGGTGGCTTTATTTCCGACCTCGGAGACGCTCACACCATCCGGACGCTTGTTGTTAGAAGAGATGTTCCAAGCGCCGGTTTACGATCAATATGCTTCTTCGGAAGGGGCTCCTATCGTTACGGAGTGTGAGTGCGGGAAGATGCACTTACGCCCTGAGATGGGAATCATCGAGACGGATGCATTTGGAGAGGCGCTCGTCACCAGTTTCACGACGCACGGAACACCGCTGATTCGCTACCGCATTGGCGATCGGATGACCCTCAGTGAAGCGATGTGTCCATGTGGTCGACAGGACACCATTATCGAGTCAATCGATGGTCGTCAAATGAACTATGTTGAGACGCCGGAAGGCTATAAGGTGTTTGAAGGAGATTTGACCGCAGCGGTCGGCGTACTACCGAACTCTATTATTCAAATTCAAGTGTTGCAACACAAAATAGACGAAATTGAGATGCTGTACGTGAAGGATGAAGCACGATTTGAGCCTGAACATGAAATCGCGCTCCAAAAAGAAGTCGAGCGTCTGTTTACTTCACGAATGAGAGTTCTTTTACGAGATGTGAAAAGCATCAAGAAAGAAAAGAACGGAAAAGTCCGAGTCGTGAAACGACTCTACACTTAGCGAGAGGAGACTACACCATGGCAGGGTTTGCGCTTCGTGATTTATACATGAAATCACCGATTCGATTACAACAATGGATGACGACATTGTATGGAATGAAACTATGGCAAGAACGGTATGGACGCACATATGAGCGTGAGTTAGTCGTTTTAGCCAATCGTCCCAAAGATGGGGCAGTCGTTGCAGCCGATCAATTGAAGCGACTCAATGCGTTTCTCGAATTTTGTGCGACGCACAATGCATATTATCAAAAACTGTTTGAAGAAAACGAGATTGTTCTTCCCCTTCAATCGATGGAAGAGTTGAAGCGCATCCCGATCCTCGAAAAAGAAACAGTTAGGAAAAATCCGGACATCCATTCTAACATCAAAACAGATATTCTTGGTCGAACCGGTGGAACGACAGGGACGTCCTTGCAAGTCCATTTCACGAAAGAAGACTATCAAAGACGTATGGCCCACGTTGACTTTTTCAAAGCGCAACACGGGTTTATCAGAGGAATGAAACGAGCGAGTTTCACAGGACGGAAAATTTGTAATCCGGATCAAGAAAAACCTGTATTTTGGCGCTACAATCGACCGCTCAATCAAATGCTGTTCTCACTCTACCATGTCAACCCACAGACCATCCCTCATTACATCGACGCATTAAATCGATTCAAGCCAATTGTATTAGACAGTGCACCATCTGCCATGATTGAAATCGCAAAATACATCAAAGAGAATCAGATCCCACTTGAATTTCAATTACTGGCTATTTTTCCGACAGCCGAAACGATTACGCCTCAAGGAAGAGCCATCTTAGAAGAGGCGTTTAATGCCCCGGTCTTTGATCAGTACGCATCTTCTGAGGGGGCACCGATTTTAACGGAATGTACCCATGGGAATATGCATCTCCACCACGAAACAGGCGTGATCGAGTCGTATGGGGATCACGAAGAAATTTTAGTGACGAGTTTTACGACCCATGGGACACCGCTCGTTCGTTACCGGATTGGCGATCGGATGAAAATTGGAGAAGGGACATGTGCTTGTGGACAGGGAGGAACGTTCGTCACTTCCATTGAGGGACGCGAAAGCAATTATGTACTCACGCCGAACAAACAAAAAATCTATGAAGGGGATTTGACGACCGTTGTCCGAGTATTACCCAACTCGGTTATCCAAACGCAGTATCGGCAACATGATTTGTATCATATCGAACTAAAATACGTCCCGGATCTGGAACGCTTCAAGCCAGAACATGAAGAGATTATGAGGAGCGAGTTGGAACTACTGTTCGGTAAAGAGGTCATGATTACGTTGACCCCCGTGCAATCAATTCCTCGGGGACCGAATGGAAAAGTCATTGTGATTGATAAAACCGCATAATTCCGAATCTCAGGAGGCAGATGGACATGGATAAACTCATCTCAGAATCACGTACAACACGAAAAACCATTGCCAATCGTCACGTAGCTGTAGTCGGATTAGGATATGTCGGACTCCCTGTCGCTGTTGCGCTAGGTGGCGTAGGAGACGTCATCGGAGTAGACATCAATGAAACGCGTATCAATGAGCTTACCCTTCATCTCGACAGCACGCGAGAAGTTGAATCAGTAGACCTTGAGCAAGCAGCGGTCTTATATACGACGGATGTCGCCAAACTTGAAGAGGCGGATTTCATTATCGTGGCTGTGCCGACACCCATCAATGATCAAAATCAACCAGATCTAGGACCGATTTGTAGCGCGACTCGTGCTGTTGGAGCGCATTTGCGACCGGGCACGATTGTCGTATACGAATCTACGGTCTATCCGGGACTGACAGAGGAAGAGTGTATCCCATTACTTGAAAAAACATCGGGTCTCCGGGCCGGGATTGATTTTAAAGTCGGCTACTCTCCAGAACGAATTAATCCAGGCGACCGTGAGCATACATTCCGCACAATCAAAAAAGTCGTAGCTGCCGAGGATGAAGAAACACTCGATGTGGTAGCGGCTGTTTATGAGACGGTAGTCGATGCCGGCGTTCATCGTGCTTCCTCGATTAAAGTGGCTGAGGCGGCCAAAGTGATCGAGAATACACAGCGAGATTTGAACATCGCGTTGATGAATGAATTGGCCATCATCTTCGATCGCATGAACATCGATACGCTCGAGGTGTTAGAGGCTGCCGGGACGAAATGGAACTTCCTAAACTTCCGACCAGGTCTAGTCGGTGGACATTGTATCGGCGTCGACCCATTCTATTTGACGATGAAGTCTGAAATGCTCGGTTATCATCCGGAAGTGATTTTAGCAGGTCGTCGAATCAACGAGACGATGGGACGTTTCGTCGCCACATCATTGATAAAAACGATGATTAGTCAAAACATGGCCATTCTCGGATCGCGCGTAACGGTCCTCGGGATGTCCTTCAAAGAGAACGTCAGTGATATCCGAAATTCGAAAGTGGCTTCCTTGATTCGAGAGGTCGAGGAGTTCGGCTTAGAAGTGCAAGTGTGTGACCCGCTCGTCGATCCGGAAGAGGTACGACGAGAGTATGGAATCGATGTCAAATCATACTGTGACTTAAAACCAGC
Source organism: Exiguobacterium sp. BG5(2022) (assembly GCF_031844365.1). Classification (GTDB taxonomy): domain Bacteria; phylum Bacillota; class Bacilli; order Exiguobacteriales; family Exiguobacteriaceae; genus Exiguobacterium; species Exiguobacterium profundum. Next base: position 1,810,330 of record NZ_JAUZVB010000001.1, on the reverse strand, counting down.
GGATGTCGTCATCTATGCCGTGTCTCACGATGAATTCGTTCAAGAGGGTTGGACGATTGCGAAACGCCAGCTGAAGTTAGGTCGTGGCATCGTCATTGACTTGAAAGGCATGCTCGATCGCGCGATGAAGCCGGAGGAGGTGCACTTATGGCGCCTTTAAAGATTCTCCAGTTCTGCGCTGTCGATATGACAGCGGATGTGTTGCTACGTCCTCTCATTGAGTCGCTGAAGGCGGAAGGACACGAAGTCGACGTCGCGTGTGCTTACGGTGATCGGACGGATCGTCTTCGGGACGAAGGATGGGTCATTCATACGTTGCCAATCGATCGAAAGTTTAGCCCGAAGCGTAATCTACAGACCATTCAAGAGTTGGTGAGGTTATTGCGCCGCGAAAAATATGATGCCATTCACGTCCACACCCCGGTGGCCGCAGCGTTAGGAAGAGTTGCGGCCCGCATTGCCAGGACACCACATATTCTCTATACCGCACATGGATTTTACTTCCACGAACGAATGGGTCGAATCGCATACGAACTCGTCTTCTGGTTAGAGAAATCACTCGCGGCATTAGCGACCGATTGGTTGTTGCTCCAAAGCGAGGAAGATTACTCACTCGCTAAAACAAGACATTTCAAAGAGGACGAACGATTGATGCATCTCGGAAACGGGATTGATTTAAATCGATTTTATCCGACAGAGAAACACATTTCCCCAGAACATTTAAAGTTCTTGTTTGTCGGAAGGCTCGTTCAAGAAAAAGGAATCCTAGATTTACTTCAGGCGTTCGATGAACTGACGAAACGCTATCCGAACGCGACGTTGACGATTGCTGGAGAGTTGATGACGAGTGAACGTGATCAAGAGACGGCGAAACAAGTCGAGGCGCATTTAGCCCAAAATCCACAGATTCATTACGCCGGATTCGTTCGGGATACCCCCTCTTTATTTGCAGCACACGACGTCTTTTTACTTCCCTCTTATCGTGAAGGATTGCCACGCTCTATTCTTGAAGCCATGGCGTCCGGATTACCTGTCATCGCTACCGATATCCGTGGCTGTCGAGAAGAAGTCACGGATGGGGAAACCGGCTTTCTCGTTCCGGTCGGTCGACCTGAGGCACTGACCTTGGCGATGCGCTGGTTCATTGAACATCCTGAACAGTGTTATTCATTCGGGCAACGTGGTCGCGAAGTGGTCGAAGAAAAATTTGACGAAACGAAAATTTTAAGTCGTCAACTTCACCTGTTCGCACAAATTAGTAGCCGTGAAGTGGGATGAACCGATACGTCAATCACGTAAGGGGGAGGCGACATGGGAAAGCAACAACTGATTGATCACTTACAAGAGGCTTCTTCGGACGGTCGCCTCACCATCTACATGTATCAGAAATGGCAAAAGATTCACGGCGGGGCAACCGTGGTGGAATTATTGGAAATGTACGGATCATGGTCGAATGTACTGCGTTTGGCTGGGTTGGAACAGCAAACGCCACGGTTCACAAAAAAGGAAATGATTCAAATGCTTCGTGAAGCGGCGAAAGAGCATGATTCATTCAATAGTGCCGATTATCGAAAGTGGGCCATGACCAATGATGCACCGACGTTGACAGAGGTCGTCATTCAGTTCGGATCGTGGAAAGTGGCACTGATTGAGGCGAATTTGAAGAGTATCATCTCGTTCGATCAAAAATGTGAAATCATCCAATCGTTACTTGATGCCAATGAAGAGCTTCATCCATTGACGTCGACCGCTTATGCCAAATGGGCCAAGCAGAACCAACGTCCGAGTATCACGAAAGTGGTGAGGCGTTTCGGGTCTTGGTCCCAAGCGTTAGACGAGATTGGCATCTCAACGCGAGAGCTGTTCACGGAGAAGCAAATGATGGACGCGCTACACGAGGCAGATGAACATTTGACCGCTCTCTCACCATGGGGTTATGAAGTGTGGCAAAAAGAAAAGGGCAATCGTCCGACATTAAAAGACATTCAACAAATGTTTGGTTCATTTGATGTGGCGGTCCGAGAGATGCGTCAAACCGCAAACCAAAGTGGAGGGAGATGAGAAAATGCGAGTTGTACTCTGCACGGGCGACCACTGGAGTTCAACACTTGTCTATCAAGCGATACGAGATTTAGGCGTCACACATGTGATCATGGAAGATGGTCCGACACCGACTCATGTCAACACGTGGAAAGAACTTCTGACACAATCGTACATTTCCTTCCTGACTCCCATAATGCGGCGGTTCAGTCGAGAACGAATCGCGGAGTTGCAGTCGCGGTATGCTTTCTGTGACGATTCGATTCCGGAACAGCGTATGACGCGTGTCGTTTCCTTACAAGATAAAAAAGCGAAACATACGATTCGACACCTGCAACCGGACGTCATCATCATGTACGAAGTTGCGGAAATGAACGAACGATTGTTACAAGAAATGAACTGTCCCATCTTAACCATCACCCCATCGATGGCAGTGGGACAACGAGAAGCATATTGGGGATTCCATAACCACACATCGAGAAAAGAAGTTCGACTTTGCCAGTGGACGAAGAAAGGATGGACCCCACTAACGAGTGAAGTAATCTATACAGGTGGAACGGACAACTTCTCGACCTTCCCTTATATTTATTTGGCGACGAGTCTCCCGATGTTACAAAAACATCTTCAAATAGGACCGCAAGAAGACACCGAGCGACGAAAAAAAGTCCAAGCCTGAGGCTTGGACTTAACTGTTAGCGATACAATAGTATTGGATGGCCTCGTTATAATACGCAGCGAGCCCCGGCTCGAAGCGATCATAAAATGCGGTGAATCGTTCATCCGTCACATACATCTGTCCGAGTCCACTGAACATATCGAGTGAACAGTCGTAAAAGTGTGTGTCGATGAACAGATGATTGTCTTTCACAATCGATTGAACTCGGTCGTCATCGATTGCGATTTGTGAACGAAATAAATCAACGAGTGGCGCAATCAAATCGAGTTGCATTTGATTGATGCGTTCCCAGTCCGCTTTCGATCGCTTCTGCGCACGTTCTTGTGCTGTCTTGTAAGCTGAAGTCTCTCCCCAACGTTCCTGCACTTCCTCTTGATGTTTCGCCTCGTGAGCTTGAATCTCCTCATAAGATAATCCATAAAATAATGACTTGTCATCCATTGGAATCCCTCCTTTGAGTGAGGTGAGGGTCGCTTCTGCCGTCTCGGCAAGCTGAGCGAAATAGGCTGCTTTCTGTCGCAACGCCTCGATATGTCCACTCAACACATCAATCCGGTTGAACGTCGTTGAATCAAGCAATTCTCCGATTTGATCGAGAGGAACATCGAGCGTGCGATAGAGTAAGATGAGTTGCAACCGTTCCGCATCGCGCGAAGAATAACGCCGATAGCCGTTGGCGTCACGGTTCGCAATGAGAAGACCGATTGCGTCATAATGTCGAAGCGTTCGCGTTGTCGTTCCAGCGAGTGACGCAAGTTGTTGAATCGAATACATCCCTTCACCTCCTTAGTCAAAGCGTAAAGGTTGACGTCACGTCAAGGTCAAGCCTTTTTTCAAACAGTGAGAATCCATTTCGTTCGCCGATATAGTGGAAACCGAATCGAGGATAGTAGTTATTTAAGAAGGCGTTATCGGCAACACAGTCCAATCGAATGGTCGAAGACGTGTTTGCTAAGGCATGCTGCATCAAACGTTCCCCGATGCGTTCACCTTTTGCACTCGAGTCCGTGACGAGTCGATGCAAGTAGACGGCACCGTCCGGGTCGTCCCATAGATTATGGTCCCAGTCAGTCGGAGGAATCAGGCTGACGGCACCGACGATTTGCTGATCTCGTTCGTAGACAAACACCGTCCCGTTTGTCAAATCGTGACGGACATAGTCGGAACGACTCGGCTCTAAATATTTGACCCATTGCGACTTTCCGGCTACTTGGAACTCTTTTGCTTTCTTTAAAATCAATTGATCGACTGCTGAAAAATCCTCCATTGTGGCAAATCGAAACATGATGAAGCACCTCGCTTTCATTTCTTTTCAAAATCGTGTAGGGTACACGTTGAGTATGCTGATGAAACATCTTTGTATCATCGAATGTTTTTTGGTAAGATAAATTTATTGCATCGTGCAAACGATTGCGCTAATGATATAAAGTTCACAGCACGAATAAGATAAGTATAAATGATGAGCAGTGAGTTTTGGGATAAGGAGTATCTAGATCACATGCAACTTTTACAACGAGAACAACAAACACAAACGCTTAAACGCAACTGGTGGAAAGAAGCCGTCGCCTATCAAATTTATCCGCGTAGCTTTTATGACGCGAACGGGGACGGAATTGGAGACATTCAAGGAATCATTGATAAGCTCGACTATTTGAAAGACCTCGGTATTGATGTTATCTGGATTTGCCCGATGTATAAATCGCCAAACGATGATAACGGTTATGACATTAGTGACTATCAAGATATCATGGACGAGTTCGGTACGATGGAAGACTTCGACCGCTTATTGGACGAAGTGCATCAGCGCGGTATGAAGCTGTTGCTCGACCTCGTCGTCAACCATACGTCGGATGAGCACCCTTGGTTCATTGAATCGAAGAGCTCAAAAGACAATCCGAAGCGCGACTGGTATATCTGGCGCGACGGAAAACCGGACGGGTCGAAGCCGAATAACTGGGAATCGATCTTTGGTGGCTCGGCTTGGGAATTCGATGAAACGACGGAGCAATACTACTTGCATGTCTTCTCGAAGAAACAGCCGGACCTCAATTGGGAAAATCCTGAGATGCGTACAGCGGTATACGATATGATCAACTGGTGGCTCGAAAAAGGGATCGACGGATTCCGTGTCGATGCAATCAGCCATATTCGCAAGAATCCGACGTTCGCCGACTTGCCAAACCCGAACGACCTCGACTTTGTACCGTCGTTCGAGATGCACATGAACGTGGACGGAATTCACGACTATTTAGAAGAGCTTCGTGACGAGACGTTCAATAAACATGACATCATGACGGTCGGTGAAGCGAACGGCGTCTCACCTGACGATGCCCATCTATGGGTCGGTGAAAAGGAAGGGAAGATGAACATGGTCTTCCAATTCGAACACATGGACCTTTGGAGTGAAGATGCCGATTCGAAACTCGATGTCGTTCACTTGAAGAACGTGTTGACGAAATGGCAAAAAGGACTTGAGGCCGATGGATGGAACGCCCTTTACGTCGAAAACCATGACCAGACGCGTACGGTCTCGAAATGGGGAGACGATGAGCGTTACTGGAAAGAAAGCGCGAAGTCGATTGCGATGATGTACTTCCTCATGCAAGGGACGCCGTTTATCTATCAAGGTCAAGAAATCGGGATGACGAACGTCAAATTCGATTCGATCGATCAATATGATGACATCGCGACACGCAACCGCTACTATATCGGTGTCGAGCAAGGGAAGAGTCATGACGAGATGATGCGCATCACGTGGAACTCGTCACGCGACAACACGCGGACACCGATGCAGTGGAGTGATGCCCCGAACGCCGGATTCACGTTCGCAGAGCAGCCATGGGTCGGCATCAACCCGAACTATACGGATATCAACGTCGAATCACAGCTTGAAGATGAGGACTCAATCTTTAACTTCTATAAAGAGATGATTCAACTTCGTAAAGATAATGAGACGTTTGTTTACGGGGCGTATGATGTCGTCTTGCCGGAACACCCGGAAGTCTATGCGTATACGCGTACGCTCGGTGACACGCAGTACCTCGTCGTCACGAACTTGACGGCGAAAGAGACGATGTTTGATATGGATCAGACACTTCGTGCGCAAGATGTCGTCTTGAGCAACATGCCGGTTGAAGGCGATGCGGAATCATCGCTCCTTCACTTGAAACCGTTCGAAGGTCGCGTGTATAAAATTAGCTAATCTTTCAAGTTTGAAGACCGTAGGCGAGAAGTCGACTACGGTCTTTTTAATATGAATAAAGGGGATGCACGGGGATGATGAGAATGCTTTAGAAAAGATTCAATAAGGAGGGAAACAAATGAAACTACTATTGACGTCCGCTGGCGTTAAAAACGAGAGCATCAAGCAGGCACTTTTGGAATTATTGGGCAAGCCGATTGAAGAGTGTAATGCACTCTGTATCCCAACAGCCATTTATGCGTTGAACGGGGGAACGAAACACGCATGGAACTTTTTCAACGGAGATTTCTCGACGCCGATGTGTGAGTTGGGCTGGAAGTCGGTTGGGGTGCTTGAACTGAGCGCACTCCCGAGTATCGATGAGTCGGTGTGGAGACCGGCGTTTGATAAGGCAGACGTATTATTGGTGAATGGGGGGCGATCCGCTCTTTCTCTACCATTGGATGAAACAGTCCGGGGTAGCCTCGCTGCTCCCGTCCTGGAAAGGCGTCTACGTCGGATTGAGTGCAGGTAGCATGGTGATGACACCACGAATTGGAGAAGCGTTTGTCGGATGGCGCGCATCCGACGAGCAGAGTGATGATACATTAGGGTTTGTCGACTTCTCGATTTTTCCTCATCTCGACCACGAAATGTTACCGGAGAACACGTCACGAGATGCTGCAGAATGGGCGGAGACATTACAGTCGCCGGCCTATGCGATTGACGACGAGACCGCGATTCGTGTAAACGAAGGGAAGATCGATGTGATTTCGGAAGGAAAGTGGAAGAAGTTTTTCTGACTGTATAAAAGTAATAGGGAGGAGACAGGAGAGATTGAATCCATTTACGTATCATCGAAAAACAAATCGAATCATCGTACGACCGTTAGAGAAACGAGATTATGACACATGGTTAAGCGGCTTTACAAATCGTCTCGTTTCACAACATGTATATGACCCAGGGAAATTAGATATGAGCGACTGTACGTCCGTTTGGTTCGGTCAGCTAGTCGACACACACCAATCACTCGCACATGAAGACCGTGCGCATGTCTTTGGGATTTTCCGGCTTGAAGATGGGATACATCTCGGCATGGTGGATTTCTCGACATTGGCGCGAGATGGATTTCATTGGGGTCGGGTCGGGTATACCATCCATAACCAACATTGGCAAAACGGATATGGCACAGAGGCGGTCGATTTAGCGATGCGCATCGCCTTTGACGACTTAAATTTTCAACGGGTCGAGGCACACATCAATCTCGACAATGAGGCATCCGTTCGTCTCGCAGAGCGCGTCGGCATGTCGTATGAATGCACGAGAGAGGGATTTATTTTTGAGAATGATGAGTGGGTAGACCATCTCGTCTATGTGAAAACGAAGCACCGTCGATAGAACGACTCCTACCACATATGGTACGATGAGTTGACGGAAAGGGGGATGAGCATGGCGATTGAACCACTTCGCGTGCGTGTCCAGCAAACAACACGGATGAGTGACATTCCGGAGCCGATCGAACTATCGGCTGACGGCGTATACTATCCATTGAAGACTGGCTTTATTTTAATGTTTGACCAACAACAAGAGGACGGAACTGTCCCGACGACAATCAAGTACACGCCGGAACGATTGGCGCTCATCTGCAAAGGACCGATCGAGATGAACCATTCCTTCATCGAAGGTCGCTTCACGCAAAGCTTATATAAGAATGCCTATATGTCGATGACGATGGCGACGACGACATCGCGACTCGATGTGTCTGAAGAGTCATGTACGTTCGTATATGAATTATCCATGAATGAAGAAAACGTGGGTATATACGAAGTACATGTCACATGGACATTTGAAGGAGGAGAGAGCGTATGAACTTCACAGAACGCGTAAATAAGATTGAAGAGATGTTGAACGAAGACTGGTTCGAGATGCTCGAAACGAATGAAGAAGAGTATGAAGAGTGGCGCGGTCGCCTTGAAGACCATGCTGAACAAGTCATCATGCATTATGACCAAGAAAACGGAGTCGATATTGATTCAATCGATAAATTGCTTCAACTGAACGATGAGTTCCCGCTCCTTTACGGGGAAGACACCGTTCGCCTGTACATCGCACTTATTGAGGCGCGGTCAGAAGACAAAGCGGTCTACGATCGGTACGTCGATTATTTGGCAGCCATCAGTGATGCATCGCATGAACAGTTTTTACATTTCCATACGCTCGTCGAAGCAGGTCGGTTGGAAGAAGCGAGACAACTCGCGCCACATATGCCACAACGGCTCGGACTCGAAGAGTAAGCATGTCAAAAGTGTCATCTGAACAGGATGGCACTTTTTTTCATGCCTGAAAGGGGACACACTTCGACGAGAACGTCCATTTTATTTCGAAGGTATCTTCTCTAAGATGAAGGAACAAGGAAATCAAACAGAGAACGCGAATGGAAATGGTTAAAGGGGGAAATGTGATGTTAAGACTAATCAAAACATCTGTCGAACAAAAAGAACAGATTCTCGCATTTTTACAAGAATGGTACGAACGTGATGAGCGAATCGTCCCGACTTCAGTGGACCGTGAAACGACCGACTTCGAGGCATATGTCAACACGTTACGTCAGAAAGAGTTACGTGAACATATAGAGAAAGGTTGGGTCCCGAGCACAACGTATTGGCTCACGGACGGGGAGGAGCTTCTTGGCGCGACGAACATTCGTCATGAGCTGAACGAATCGCTCTTGAAGATTGGCGGGCATGTCGGGTATGGGGTGAAACCGAGCGCACGCGGGCGTGGACTCGCCACAATCCAACTGCAACTTGCGCTTGAGAAAGTGAAAGAACTTGGAATCGAGCGGGCACTCATCACGTGTAACCGGACAAATATAGCTTCCCGTCAAGTCATTTTAAACAATGGTGGCATTGCGGACACACCGTATACGGAAGAAGACGGGACAGTCGTCGAGCGGTTTTGGATTGACTTGAAAGGGTGAGGACGAGATGGCGAACTGGATCATCATCTATTTGGCGCTGATTAACTTCTTCGGCATCTATTTGTTCCGAGAAGAGACCGTTCCTTCGAAAAAATGGTTCTCTTTCTCGAGCGGCATCGCCATCACGTACTTCTTCATGTATCTTTTGCCGTCCCTGAACAAACGCCAGGACACGCTTCGTGTCGATTGGTTGAATTTGGCGTTACCTTCAGAAATCTACATCGTCAGTCTCATCGGTTTCACGTTGTTTTACGGCACCATGCGGTTCGTTCGTACCCCTCACTTTCAAGATGAGGCGGTCGACCGGGCCGTTTCGTATTGGTTACAGGTGACACTCCTCACGGCCTATATGACCTTCTCGGCGTACGTGGTGACAGCCGACTCGGTGACGTTCGTTGCGAGAAGTTTCTATGCGACAGCGCTCGGTGTCCACTTTTTAGCGCTCGGGCATGACTTAAATCGTCATTATGGTGAACGTTACATGCGACAAGGACGCTATTTGTTGAGTGGTGGGATTTTACTTGGTGGGTTCTTTTCACGCTGGATTGACTTGGCGGCGCACGTCGAAGCGCTCTGTTTTGCCTTTGTGGCCGGGGCGATGATTCTCAATATCGTGAAGTTTGAACTGCCATCCGACCGAAATTTGCACTTCCGCACGTTCGTATTGGCCGTGTGCAGCTATGGGGGATTATTGCTCATATTGAAACATCTTCTAAACTTCTGATGAGAACTTCACAAAAATGAATGACTGTTCATTCATCATTTGATATACTGAATTCAAGATTGAATCCGTTTTCAAAAGGGGGAGTTTTGGGGATGTCTACATTTTTAATCGTCAACTGGATTCTATTCTTGCTCGTCCTCGGCTATGGTGTATATTTATTTGCTACGCTAGTTCATCAGCGTTATACGTTCATCAAGCTCGGGAAGAAGGCAGAATGGAGCCAAACGAACAAAGAACGACTCGAACAGGTCATGATCAACGTGTTCGGTCAAAAGAAATTGTTGAAAGATAAGAAGAGTGGCGCAATTCACGTCATGATGTTTTATGGCTTCATCCTCGTCCAATTCGGGGCGATTGATTTTATTTGGAAAGGACTAGCGGTGGGAACACGTTTCCCGCATATCCCGCTCGGTCCGCTTTATCCAATCTTTACGTTCATGCAAGAAATCGTCATGCTCATGATTCTCGTTGCGGTCGTTTGGGGATTCTACCGTCGTTACGTCGAGAAGCTCGTGCGCTTGAAACGAAACTTTTTAGCAGGTCTTGCCCTCATCTTCATCGGCGGGTTGATGGTTTCCGTATTGTTCGGGAACGGTTTTTACCTCGTCTATAAAGAAGAGCTTCCAATGTGGGGCGAACCGGTCGCGACGCTCATCGGCTCAGCATTTGCTTGGGTACCGGGCTCTGTCGCTTTCGCTTTATTCGTCGTCTTTTGGTGGATGCACCTTTTATTCTTGCTCAGCTTCATGGTCTACATCCCACAAGGAAAACACGCACACTTGATTGCCGGAACGCTCAACGTATGGCTCGGTCGCACGCACAAAGTCGGTCGCTTGGCACCTGTTGATTTTTCAGCGATGGAAGAAGCGGAAGAGTCGGATGAAGAGATTGTCTTCGGGGTCAACAAGATTGAAGACTTCAACCAGAAGCAGCTCGTCGACTTGTATGCCTGTGTCGAGTGCGGGCGTTGTACGAATGTTTGTCCGGCAACAGGAACTGGGAAGATGTTGTCGCCGATGGACTTAATCGTCAAACTTCGTGACCATATGAATATGAAAGGCGCGGCGGTCACGAGAAAATCACCGTGGGCACCTGCACTCATGTTCCAAAACACGCAAGGTGCTGAAATCGCAGCAGCTGCGCAAGACGGTCATATGCTCGTCGCAGACGAGTTGATCGGCAACGTCATCACGGAAGAAGAAATTTGGGCTTGTACGACTTGCCGTAACTGTGAAGACCAGTGTCCGGTCATGAACGAACACGTCGATAAAATCATTGACCTTCGTCGTTACCTCGTCATGATGGAAGGGAAGATGGACCCTGAGGCACAGCGTACGGTCGCCAATATCGAGCGTCAAGGAAACCCGTGGGGAATGAACCGGAAAGAACGCGAGAACTGGCGTAAGGATACAGAGCTCGTCATCCCGACGGCGAAAGAGAAGAAAAAAGCAGGCGAGGAATTCGAGTATCTCTTCTGGGTCGGCGCGATGGGGTCTTACGATAGCCGTAGCCAAAAAGTCGCGCAGAGCTTTGCGAGCGTCTTGAACAAGGCAGGCGTCTCATTCGCCATTCTCGGAAATGAAGAGAAAAACTCAGGGGATACACCACGTCGAATCGGAAACGAGTTGCTGTTCCAAGAACTCGCTGAAGCGAACATTAAACTATTTGAGAAGTATGGGGTGACGAAAATCGTCACGGTCGACCCGCACGCGTACAATACGTTCAAAAATGAGTATCCGGACTTCGGTTTGACTGATGTGAAGGTGTATCATCATACGGAGTTGCTCGCGGAGTTACTTGACACAGGTCGGATTCAGCCAGACCTTCACGTGAACGAACGTGTCGTCTATCACGACTCTTGTTACCTTGGTCGTTATAACGGCATTTACGATGCACCACGATTCGTCCTAGAACGCATACCGGGTGTCGAACTCGTCGAAGCGACACGTAACCGTGAAAACGGTATGTGTTGTGGAGCCGGTGGTGGTCTCATGTGGCAGGAAGAAAAAGTCGGGACACGTGTCAACGTGGCTCGGACAGAACAGTTACTTGAGACGAAACCGACTGTTATCGGTTCGGCATGTCCGTACTGTTTGACGATGTTATCTGATGGAACAAAAGCGAAGGAAGTCGATGAGACCGTCGGCACGTTCGATGTCGTCGAATTGCTCGATCGCTCGCTGAAGGCCATCGAGATACCAGAACCAGTTGTCCAATAATACATGAAGGCACGGTCCGCGGACCGTGCCTTGTTTGTTTACTGCATCTCAGAGGTGGATAGAAGGGAAGAGGTCAAGTGAGATAACCCTTGCGTCGTCTCGTTGATCGATGAAATGGTCTCGACCATCTGTCCGAGATCTTGTTTGTTTCGTTCGAAAGAAAGAACGTATTGGCCCATTTCTTCTTGAACGGTCGAAAAACCAGCTTTGACGGTGCTTAGTTGGCGCATCGCTTCATCGTTCGTCCGATGCATTTGCCCCATTTGCTCGAGGAGGGCCGCGATGTTCGTCTCATTTTCATGAATGAGCGCGTTGATTTGACTGCTCAGTTGTTTTGCGTTCTCCGCAAGTGTGCGTACCTCGGTGGCGACGACGGCGAACCCTTTTCCGTGTTCTCCTGCGCGAGCCGCTTCAATCGAAGCGTTTAAGGCGAGTAAGTTCGTTTGGTTAGCAATTTGTTCGATGCTCTTGGTCATGCTGACAATATCCTGTGAACCTTCTTTTAGGGCGGTAATTCGATCGAGCGAAGTATCGACGTAGGTGGCCGACTGTTTGAACTCTACTTCCATCTGTTCGATTTGATTTCCGTTCGTGTGCGTCAATTTCATCAAATGACGACTCATTTTTTCCGTTTGCTCCGTTTCCGCAAGGACTTGGTGAGCACGATTGCTCGTTTCAGACATGGCGTGTCCGGTTTGTTCCATCGTAGTCGCCACTTCTGTGCTGACGCGTGTCACGTCACTCAACAGGGACGCACGAGCTTGGTTCGCAGACTCGATTTCATCGAGGCGGGCGTTGACGTATTGTTCGGTGACGATTTGTGCGTCTAAATTCATCGCGTGTGACAACGCTAAGAGGGACTCACTTAAGAGGGCAGGATCGTGTTGATACGTTTCAACCACTTTTGGGATGAGCAACGTATTAAATGCCGAGTACGTCGCCAAGAACCAGACGACAGGCACGGCGAAGTGGTGGTGCGTCTGTCCCATTCGTTTCCGCATTGCCAAGAATTTATCATCGATGTTCCCTGTTAGTAGGCTGCGGAAATAATCGGCGAATACCTTTTTTAATCGTTCTCTTGTGGATGATGCGTTCGCAATCTGTACCATTTCCGGTTGCAGCATTAAGTGGTCGAGTACGTTTTCAAGTACATCGTCAAGTACTGACTCGACGAGTGGAGCCATACCTTGCAGTCGTTTTACTTGAGAGGTCGTGTATCCCATGTAGTGAGTGCGACCATTCAAGCTTGAGTCGGCTGGTTTAGCGATTGTCTGGATTTCAGGAAAGCCGGTAGTGGCGACGAAGTGATTGGATGGTGTTTTACGAAAAAGTGCCATATATTTTTCTCCTTCTCTTTCATATCTAAAATGTCATTCTCTTCTATATCGGCAAAAGAGTGAAGAAACTGAGAAGTAAATGTGTTATGAAAGAGGTTCGCAGACGAATGGATCTGGGAAAGGATGATTGAGGAACAGAATATTCAATCTCAATGTAAGGAGTGTGTCCCATGAAAAACATGGTTGTCCTATTGACGATTGTCAGTGCTCTTAGTAGTCAAATTCTTCCGCAGATCTTATTTTTATCTATTATGGCAGTCGAAGAAGGTGTCGGGCGTCTCATTCCATTCTTGATTTTTTATGTAGCCAGTATGTCCGGTCTATTATTGTGGGTTTATGTCATTGGACGCCGTGGTTCTAAAGATACCTTTTTAATCGCCTTGGTCGTACTCGTTGTCGGTCTCGTTTGTTTCGTTCTCCCGTTTGAGCGTGCGATTGAATGGAGCGCCTTTTTAGTCGGGGTTGGATCAATTGGAGTCGGGTCGATTATGACGACGATTTTATCGCAATTAAACGAACTGAAACCAGCTGCTGATCCAGATTCAAAAGAAGATAAAGGGAGCTCCTGGCCGTTGGTTCTGATGTTAGTCGGTTGGATTGCGATATTCTCTTATGCATTGACACAGTCATACAATCTGGCCATCGCTCTCTTTTTGGTCAGTTTGATTCTACCATGGCTTTTTGTTCGGAAATTACCGCTTCAAAAATCGGCGACTTGGCAGTTTGAAACTCGTTCTTTTCTCCGTGCCTTCATCGCGGTCACCGTTTTTACATTGATTAGTCGTCTGCTCAGTCTTTTAGAAGGGGCGCGTGGCTATATCGAAGTATTTGGCTTAATGATTATTTTGCTCGTTTATGTTGGATGGTTATTGTACCAAAAGCGCGTCCGAGACTTTATTGGAGCGAGTCGCACCCGTCAGGTTCAATTGCTGTCGTTTGTGATTGGATTGTTCGGTGGTTGGACGTTAATTGGTGCCGTCTTTGTCAGTCTTGCCTTGTACTCGTTTCAAGTTCTCATTTTTTATGTATTTGTCCCATTTTTAGTAGGCGTCATCGGCTGGATTTTATTTAGTCGTATATTTGATTTCGCACGTCACCCATACCTCGTGTTACTCGTGTCCTCCCTCATCTTTTTCCTAGGATTTATCGAGCCACTTGCGTTCATCCCTGTCTTATTTGTCAGTGGGTATACGCAGACGATGTACTCGAGTGTAAGCCATACGTATCTGTTTGATCAATATGGGGAAAATAAGGAGTTTGCTTCCTTGCTCTTGCAGCTGTGGAAGCGGTTTGGGATGGTCGTTGCGTACTCCTTCTTAATGATTGGATTGTTAGGGTACGGTTTGTACGTTGGGCAGACGGTCAACGAGGAATTATCGTTTCAAATTCCAAAAGCATGGATGTTCGGTGTTCTAGGACTTACGTGGATTTTCAATATTGGATTGATCAGCCTGTACTGGTTCCGAGTTCGTCCGAGTAGAATACATGAATCATAATTTTCCCTAGCTTTTTCATATCGCTTTTGTTTATAATGAGGAGTGATGTTTAACTAGTGACGGAAAAGGAGTGTCCTTTAATGAATAAATCGTTGATTGATTTCGTTTATGAACTTCTCCAAGAAACTGGCGAACAGCCTGTTTCTTTTGATGAGATTCGCGAAAAAATCAAGCAAAACTATACGTTTGCGAGTGAAGAGGAAGAGCTCGAAAAAATCGCACAACTTTACACCGATTTGAACATCGACGGGTTGTTCGTCAACTTAGGAGCAAACCGTTGGGCGCTTCGTGTTTGGTACCCATTCGATAAGTCGGATGAGGATCTCGTCATCGAAGCACGTCAACGTGGTGAACTTGACGAATTCGAAGAAGAGTTCGAAGAAGCAGACGAAGGCATCGTCGATATCGAGGATGACTTGGATGTATTCGCAAAAGTTGAAGACTATGATTCATCTGAATTTGATGATGAGGACGAAGAAGAAAAAGTAGAAGGCCTTGACGATTTCAAGGACGATGACTTGGACGACGACCTCGATATCGAAGACGAGGATGATTTATAAGAGACCGCAAAAAAGCCGGGCATCGCGCCCGGCTAGGCGTGTCTCTTTTTCTTTTTTAGTCGTGTTCATCGACTTGAAAAAAAGAAAAAATAATATCTTGACGACTGCATCGTCTCTGGCGTAAATTAGTCATGGGCTAGTTTAGCACGTAACGATGCAGCAAAAGTGTCCTCCATTTTCGGGGGCACTTTTGCTTTTTTTGTTTTTTCGTTTCCCGATGGTTGGTATTCAAGAGAGGAGAAAGAAACATGACAAAGTACATTTTCGTAACAGGCGGGGTAGTATCTTCGCTCGGTAAAGGGATCACGGCAGCTTCGCTCGCGCGTCTACTCAAAAATCGAGGACTCAACGTCACGATTCAGAAGTTTGACCCATACATCAACATTGACCCAGGTACGATGAGCCCGTATCAACACGGAGAAGTATTCGTCACAGATGATGGCGCTGAGACTGACCTTGACCTCGGACACTATGAGCGCTTTATCGACATCAACTTGTCGCAAAACGCGAACGTCACATCAGGGCGCATTTATTCAACTGTCTTGAAGAAAGAGCGTCGTGGAGACTATAACGGTGGGACGGTTCAGGTCATTCCGCATATCACGAACGAAATCAAAGACCGTGTCTTCCGTGCAGGACGCGAGACGAACGCCGATGTCGTCATCACAGAGATTGGTGGAACAGTCGGGGATATCGAGTCCCTTCCGTTCATCGAAGCGATTCGCCAAGTGAAGAATGACATCGGGAAAGAGAACGTCATGTACGTCCACTGTACACTCGTCCCTTACCTTCGTGCCGCAGGTGAGATGAAGACAAAACCGACACAACACAGTGTCAAAGAGCTTCGCAGCTACGGAATTCAACCGGATATCATTGTCCTTCGTACGGAGCATGACATCCCAGAAGACATGCGTGAAAAAATCGCCCTCTTCTGTGATACGCGCAAAGAAGCGGTCATCGAGGCGCAAGACGCATCGACACTTTATGAAGTACCGCTCAACCTTCAAAAACAAGGAATGGACCAACTCGTCAACGACTACTTCGGTTTCAATTCACCGGCTGCTGACATGACGGCTTGGAAAGAACTCGTCCACACGGTCACACACCTTGAGAAGAAAGTGAAAATCGCACTCGTCGGGAAATATGTCGAATTGCGTGATGCGTATATCTCGGTCGCGGAAGCACTCAAACATGCGGGTTATGCGTTCAACGCGGATATCGACATCGACTGGGTCAACGCGGAAGACGTGACGGCTGAAAACGTCTCAGACATCCTCGGCGATGCGGACGGAATCCTCGTTCCAGGTGGATTCGGTGAGCGTGGAATCGAAGGGAAGATTGAAGCGACACGTTTTGCTCGTGAAAACAACGTCCCATTCTTCGGAATCTGTCTCGGGATGCAACTTGCGACGGTCGAGTTTGCCCGTAACGTCTTGAAGTTGGACGGCGCACATACTGCAGAAATCGATCCGTCGACACCGTATCCGATCATCGACCTTCTTCCAGAGCAAAAAGATATCGAGGATCTTGGCGGCACACTTCGTCTTGGACTTTATCCATGTAAACTCGAAAAAGGGACGAAAGCGCATGCGGCATACGATCAAGAACTCGTATACGAGCGTCATCGTCACCGTTATGAGTTCAACAACGAATACCGTGAAGCGTTTGAAGCAGAAGGCTTCAAGTTCTCAGGTACGAGCCCAGACGGTCGTCTCGTAGAAATCATTGAGATTCCAGAACACAAATGGTTCGTGGCATCACAGTTCCACCCAGAATTGATTTCGCGTCCAGAACGTCCACAACGTCTATTCCATGACTTCATCCAAGCATCACTTGGAGAATAAGTGATTGAAAGCCACGGTCCATTGCGGACCGTGGTTTTTCTACGTCAAAAGCATGAGAGGGAAAGCGCCTTCGGCAGGATACATCCCTATCACTTTGTGGGTACACTAGAAATAGAACGGGGAGAGGGTGAGGGCACATGAAAGAACGACATTCGATTTATCTTGGATATGGATTAGGGCTTGTCGCGCTCAGTCTGTTGCCGTTCGTCGTCTTGCCTTCCCTTTTATTGCCGTATCAACTTGGCTGGACAGGTGTTGTTTTACTCGCCCTCTCGGTCGGGTTACTTCGGGCGATTCGGGACGGCTCGAACGTCATCCTAAAGCAGATGTGGAAGATCACGTTCTCTCTCTTCTTGATTTTCGTTCTCGTCTATTATGTTTCATTCGGACTCATCCTTTATGACACATACGGATTGGATCGTTTACTAGAACAATATGAACGACAGGCGGTCTGGGTGTTTGCAGCATTTAGCTTTTTACAACCTATTGCGTTACCCGTTCCGGAAGCGGTCAGCGTGCCGATTGGGAGTGTCGCGCTCGGACCGTTTCGTGCCGCTTTGGTCGGAAGCGTTGCGACGACACTTGGAATCTTTGTCATGTATGGACTGGCCCGATTTGGTCGAGGGCGCATGATTCGTTGGGTCGATGAAGAAAAACTGAAGACGTACGATCGATATGTCGATCGATACGGTCTTGGTGTCTTGCTCGTCTTATTTATCATTCCGATTTTACCTGACGAGGTCATCTGTCTCGCTGCGGGGTTTAGTCGTGTACCGTTTCTGCGCTTTGCGGGTATCGCGTTCGGGGCAAAACTCGTCACGTCGTTCGGACTTGCTTATTCTGTCTCGATTGGACAATTGTTTATGACCGATTCGAGTCCAATCGCGATCGCTTCTGTCATGGCAAGTGTGATTGTCTTGATTCTTGCGTTCATTTGGCGCAAACGAAAAAAAGGAGATTCGAACGGGACACAAGAATAAGGTAAGGACGATTTATAGAGAGGAAGACAACATGCGACAAGATCAAGAAGTGGTCATTCGACCGATTGAAGAACAGGATCTATCACGACTCTGGGAATTGATTTATCGAGATGCGGTACCGGAATGGAAACAGTGGGACGCGCCTTACTTCGAACACAAGTCAATGTCTTACGAAGAGTTTCAGCAAATCGAGCGATCGTTCATCAAAAAAGAAGACATGTGGGTCATTGAGGTCAGTGGAACGGTATATGGCACGGTTTCCTATTATTTCGAAGATGCCGGACGAGAGTGGCTCGAGATGGGCATCATCTTGCATCAATCCGACCGCTGGAATCGAGGTGTCGGGACGCGTGCCCTTCGTCTATGGACGAAACATTTGTTTGAAACGTTACCGGTCGTCCGCGTGGGATTGACGACATGGTCAGGGAACGAGCGAATGATGCGGGTCGCTGAAAAAGTAGGGATGCAGCTTGAAGGTCGAATTCGTCAAGTGCGTGTCGTGAACGCGAAACGCTACGATTCGATTCGGATGGGCATGTTACGCGAAGAATGGATGAAAACAGGTACGCCGTCTATTTAAAGACGACGTACCTGTTTTGTATGATTTTGTATATATTTGTCGCCATATTGACGATTTCATTCGTGAAGAGTTTGCTACAATCGAATCGATTGAATTAAATAGGAGAGAATAAGAATGAAACGACACATGTTAGTTATTGTGATGTTATTGATTGGGATGGGCACATGGTATTACATCGCGGGAGCCGCCCCGACGATTAAAAAAGTTCCGACACCATCCTTTACCGGACAATACCCCGGGTTACACTTAACGGTAGAGAGTGAACAAGCGAAAAGATATACGACATCAATCTCTGTTCCGAGAACGGATTATGAAATGCTAAACGAGGAGCTGGATGCATTCATTTTAGAAAAGAAAGAAGCATTTCAACACAACCTCACCCCTAGTCACGGTCAAACGGGTCACTTAAATATTCAGACCGATACATATCAAACGAATCAGACTGAATACACGCTAGTCGTTCATACTTATGCATTCACTGGTGGTGCGAATGGTCAAACCACTGTCGACGTATTTCGGATGAACCTTTCGGACGGAACGTTCGTTGAATGGGATGATGTCTTACGTGATGACCAACATGCATTAGAATGGTTCAAGCATAGCGTCATCACACAATTACAACATCAAGAATACGTATTTGAGGATCAGTTACGTGAAGCGATTAAACACCCTAAATCGACGAAGTGGATACTGACGTCCTCTGGTCTAGATGTCATATTTGACGAGTATGAAGTGGCGGCGGGAGCGGCAGGTGTGGTAGAAGTTCATATTCCGATGAAGGAAGTTGAGCCGTTTTTGTTATCCGAATTAGATACGCCCACTGCACAAGAAGATTCTCCAATCATGAGTCCCTCAAATAAGCCGCTTGAACCCAATGGGAAATATGTTGCACTGACGTTCGATGATGGACCCCATCCGATTGTGACACCTCACATTCTTGAGACACTTGAGAAATACCAAGCGCGTGCTACGTTCTTTATGTTAGGAAGTCAGATGGAATTCTATCCTGATGTAGCGAGACAAGTAGCGTTGTCAGGTCATGAGCTAGCAAATCATACTGAACATCACCCGGATTTGACACAATTGTCTGAGAAGGGAGTCAAAGAGGAACTCGAACAGGTTGATGAACGAATTGAGAGGCTTACGGGACAACGCCCATCATTGGTTCGTCCACCATACGGGGCTAAAAATGAAATGATTGAGCAGATCATTCAGACAAAGGAGCAGACCCTTGCACTATGGACGGTCGATTCTCTTGATTGGAGTCACCGTAATGCCGATCAAATGTATCGCTTGATTATGGACAATGTCCATCCAAGTGCTGTTGTCTTGATGCATGATATTCATGAGTCCACAGCTGAAGGGTTGCCGAAAGTTCTCGATGCGCTGAAACGTGAAGGGTACACGTTTGTGACGATGAGTGAGCTCTTGACGTTGAAATAGTAAATGAACCCGCCGTGATAAACGGCAGGTTCATTTTTTTATTTCACTTCTTGATCTTTAATTGGGAACCAACCGGCACGTGTCGTGATGGCGTTCCATAGCGGAGCTGGGACAGCGAGTTCGGCTTGTTTGTTCAAGTCGAGTTCTGTCTCGATCTCGTCTTCGCGGTCCGATTCCACTTTTTCCAGCCATTGTGGATCGATGATCAGTTCGCGACCGAGTGCGGCAAAATCGACGACGTCGAGTGCGTCTTCCACTTGGGCCGGACGTTGGAGTTGCCCGACTCCGATGAGTGGGATGGCACCATTGATTCGATTGGCGATGCGGTCTATCGAACGCTCCGTGACATTCTCGTCACGCATGGAAGCTGTATTGAAGTTCCAGAGAGAAGCGTGAATATAATCGACGCCCTCTTCTAAAATCATATCGAGTAACACATCCGTGTCGTCGAGTGTGATTCCTGGCTCTTCGATTTCTTCCGGTGAGAAACGATAGCCGACTAAGAAGTCTTCTGCATCTGCAGCTGCTTCTTTCACACGACGAATGACTTCGCGTGGGAACGTCAAACGTCCATGAACATCACCGCCGAAGCGATCTTCACGGCGATTTGAGTGCGGTGAGAAGAATTGTTGAATCAAGTAGGTGTTCGCTCCGTGAATCTCGACGCCATCAAACCCGGCTTCGATGGCCCGACGCGTCGCTTCACCGAACGCCTCGATAATGGCTTCGACCTCTGATGTCTCGAGGGCACGTGGTGTGACGGCGCCTTCTCGGACAGGCGCGACAGCACTTGCACTGACAGGTTGTTCGTTCGGGACGAGTTCAGGTGGTGACATCCGTCCAGCGTGGAAAATTTGAAGGATGGCTTTTGCACCTTCCGCTTTTAAACTTTCCGCCAATTGACGGAGACCCGGGATGAATTTGTCGTCATTGACCCCGAATGCGTTCGGGAAACCTTTCCCGTCTTCTGTCACGTACGCGCATGCTGTAATCGCAAGCCCGACGTTTTGCGCCCGTTTCCGATAGTAGGCGAGCTCATGCTCGGATACTTCGCCCGTTGGTTCTGATGAGTAATGTGTCATCGGAGCCAAGACGAGTCGGTTCGGTACTTCGACGCCATTTTTGAATTGAAAAGGTTGTAACATACGTTTCATCTGAAATCCTCCTTCAACATGATACCTTGAAGTCTAAGCTTCTCGACTCAAAAATGCGAGTCGGATGCTTGTGAATGAACACATTACAGATTGCGCAAGCGTAAGAGATGATTGAACTGAAAAGAATAGGGTATAATACAGGAGAAAAGTTGATATTCGGTTCGAGACAATAGAGAGACCACAACAGAAGGGGGAAGCCTTGTTTTTGTTGTGGTCTCTTTTTCTATTCATTGAACCGTACTTACTATAGGAGGGAATAAGATGGAAATCAGAAATTTCTCAGCGAAAGAACGAGCGAAACGATACGAACAACTGACAAGCGAACGTCATGACGTTCTTGTTGTCGGTGGAGGGATAACCGGAGCAGGGATTGCGCTCGATGCGTCGTCACGTGGGATGAAGACAGCGGTTCTTGAAATGCAAGACTTTGCGGCCGGGACGTCAAGCCGTTCGACGAAACTTGTTCACGGGGGACTCCGCTATTTGAAACAATTTGAAGTGGCGCTCGTCGCAGAAGTCGGGAAAGAGCGTGCCATCGTGTATGAGAACGGTCCACATGTCACGACACCGGAACAGATGCTATTACCGATGCACAAGGGAGGCACGTTTGGTCCTTTCTCAACTTCAATCGGACTCATGGTGTATGACTTCCTTGCAGGCGTCAAACGGGCAGAACGTCGCATGATGCTCAAACCGAATGAAGTCATCAAAAAAGCACCGCTCGTGAAAAAAGATGACTTAGTCGGTGGTGGATACTACGTCGAGTATCGGACGGATGATGCACGATTGACAATCGAAGTGGCGAAAGAGGCAGCGAATCACGGCGCGCTTCTTATGAACTATGCCAAAGTGACCGGGTTGATTTACGAGAACGGCAAAGTGGCGGGGGTACACGTCGAAGACCAAATCGATGGGTCGACATATGACGTCTATGCGAAAAAAATCATTAATGCGACTGGTCCATGGGTCGATGAGTTACGGGAAGAAGACAACTCGAAAAAAGGCAAACAGCTTCGTTTGACGAAGGGAATTCACCTTGTCATCGATCAATCGAAATTCCCACTCAAACAGGCAATTTATTTCGACACACCAGATGGGCGCATGGTCTTTGCCATTCCACGCGGAAACAAAGCGTACGTTGGAACGACGGATACGTTCTTTGATAAAAACAAAGCGCATCCACGCATGACGACAGAGGACCGCGATTATATTTTGGATGCAATCCATTATATGTTCCCAGACGTTCATGTCACAGCAGATGATGTGGAATCAAGCTGGGCGGGTATTCGTCCGTTGATTTATGAGGAAGGAAAAGACCCTTCTGAAATTTCACGTAAGGACGAAATTTGGCAGTCAGACAGCGGCTTGATCACGATTGCCGGCGGTAAATTGACAGGGTATCGGAAGATGTCAGAAACGGTCGTCGACCTTGTCGCGAAATTATTAAAAGAAGAAGAGGGTGTCGTCTACTTGGCAAGCCGGACGAAGCATATGCCGATGTCAGGTGGTCACGTCGGCGGATCGAAAGGGTTTAAAGACTTCCTCGAGAAGAAAACGAAAGAACTTCAAAATCACGGTCTCGACGCGGGGCACGCGGAAGAACTCGTCCGTCTATACGGATCGAATATCGATCGCGTCATCGAGCGGATGGACTCGAACGCGTATGACTTGCCAGAGGTCGTCTATGCACAATTGATTTATGGCATTGAAGAAGAATCGGTCGTACGCGCCATCGACTTCTTGATTCGTCGGACCGGAGCGATGTTCTTTGATATCGATTTCGTCCGTCAACACAAAGAAGGTGTCCTTCGTTGCATGGCCGACGTCTTCAAATGGTCGGATGAGCGTTTGAAAGAAGAACGTGAAGAAGTAGAGAAGGAGATTGAAATCGCAGTTGTGCCTGTGACTGTCGAATCGTAATGCACTGCATTGCAGGAAAGGTTCATTCTAAATAGGATGAACCTTTTTTGTGTCATGGTTTCATCGATTCGGAATAACGGTATACCTCATAAGTAGTGATTCTTAGATTGAGGGAGAATTTTTTATGAAACGAAATCTCGTTGCCATCCTATTGATTGGCATTCTATTAGTAATAGGTTGGCGTTATGTCGATCCCAATCGATTGTTAGCCGATGTCTATTATGTCAAAGTCCCAAGTGCAGAAGTGGCGACGCAAACCTCGGGGGGTTATCGCTATGATCTCATCGGGTACGACGAGGATGGAAAAAAACGTCCTCTGTCTATTGCCACCACTGGGTTGTTACCGGAAGGGAACTATCTGCGAGTATTTGTGAAAGAAGAAGATGCGGAAGTGACCGACTACGAGCAGGTGAATGTGCTAGACGTACCTGAACAGTTGAAGGAAGAACAGGAAGAAGAGAATTCCGAGCCATCGTTCCCTTGATTTCAAAAGATAGACGTCGCGAAAAAGAGATGAGTTTGGTAAGGTTAAATTGTTTGAATATGGTAAACGATGAATGAAAGAAGGGACATGCATGTCACGGATGTTAATAGCAGATGACCAGGACGGAATTCGTACGATGCTCGCGCAAGTGTTCACGAACATGGGTGTAGACGTGGACACGGCGCAAGACGGCATCAGCGCCTGGGAATTTTTAGAGCGGGAGCAATATGATTTGGTATTGCTCGATATGAATATGCCTCGTATGTTTGGACACGAAGTATTACGTCGCATGCGCGAGAAACAGTTAGACACACCCGTCATGATCATGACGGCATTTGGGGAAGAAACGGTGATTGAAGAAGTGCGTCGTCTCGGGATCACGGCACAATTTGAGAAGCCGTTTGATATTTATGGGATGATTGGAAAAGTGAAAGAAGTCTTGAAAATTTGACGTTTCGTCACCAAGATGACATATGTAAACGCTTGCGCTAAGCCATTTCTATGCCCGAATAGCATAGGCACATGTTTTACGGTGTGTTATAATGGGAACGAATTGCACGGGGGAACTTTTCCCAAACGTGTATAATAGCGAACAGACAGGAGGATGTCATTATGCCATTAGTATCAATGACAGAAATGCTTAACAAAGCATTCGAAGGCAAGTATGCAGTCGGCCAATTCAACATCAACAACCTCGAGTGGACGCAAGCGATTCTTCGCGCTGCGGAAGACGAGAAATCACCAGTAATCCTCGGTGTATCAGAAGGTGCAGCGAAGTACATGGGTGGCTTCACGACAGTTGTCAAAATGGTTGAAGGTCTTATGCACGACTACAACATCACTGTTCCAGTTGCAATCCACCTTGACCACGGTTCTTCATTCGATAAGTGTAAAGCAGCGATCGACGCTGGTTTCACGTCAGTCATGATTGACGGTTCACACCACCCAATCGATGAAAACATCGAAATGACGAAACAAGTTGTCGAGTACGCGCACGCTAAAGGTGCTTCTGTTGAGGCAGAAGTCGGTACAGTTGGCGGCGAAGAAGACGGCGTTGTTGGTGGCGTACAATACGCTGACCTCGATGAGTGTGTACGTGTTGTAAAAGAAGCGAAAGTGGATGCACTTGCTGCAGCACTCGGTTCTGTACACGGTGAATACCAAGGCGAGCCAAAACTTGGATTCAAAGAGATGGAAGAAATCGCGGAAGCGACTAAAACACCACTCGTTCTTCACGGCGGATCAGGAATTCCTGAGCACCAAATCAAAAAAGCAATCGAGCTCGGCCACAGCAAAATCAACGTCAACACTGAGTGCCAACAAGAATGGACTCGTGCAGTACGTGAGAAAGTTGCTGCTGATGCAAAAGTATATGACCCACGTAAAATTATCGGACCTGGTATCGAAGCGATTTATAACGTCGTTACTGGCAAGATGCGTGAGTTTGGTTCAAGCAACCAAGCTTAATCCTGTCCTGAAAGGCTGACTCTTTTGTAGAGTCAGCCTTTTTTTGATGATTTAGGGAACGTATACATATATGGTGAAAAAAAGGGGGAGTCTTTGTGATTTATAACGAGCGACCGACAGAATTGTTTTGGCGAATCTTTTATGTATATGGAGCAGTCGTGTTGATTGGTCTTTCTTTAGCATTAGCCGCCGCCCCACTCGTTTTAATTTATTATTATCCGGTACCTTGGCTTATTCCATTGTTAGTCTTAGTCGCCATCGGTGGGTTTGGGGTGTATTGGTTTACGAACACGTTCCGTCGTTTATTTTGGAAAGAACGGAATCACTCTAGATACGAAATGACCGCAACGAGCATCGAGGGTGTGACGTATCGGCATGAACCGGGCGAGTCGGTCGAGCAATCATTTCCAATCTCAGCGATTCGACAAATCGTCTTCTTCCCGGCGATTGTCCGAAAGACACAGCCGTCTCCGACGGTTCGGATTGGTCGTCCTACGGTAGAGTACACTCCGATGCTATCGATTATGACAAAAGATGATGCCATGGAAATCTTGTTCGATCAACGTGATCTAGTTGCCTTTGATCAATGGATAAAATCTTTCCATGAGCAGGGAATTCCGCTATTTTACACACCAAAAGAATTGTATTGGATTGGTGCGAATATCTCGACACGACGTGAGCGATTTGAACGGTTGAGTCGTCCGGAAGAAATCGTTCCATTTGTCTACACCGGCGATCTTGTAGCAGATGAGCAGACGGCAGCAACGAATTGGATTGAAACCCACGGATTGGAACGTTTGAAAGAAGGACCACACCAAGCATACTATGTGAAGCAAAGTAAAATTATGAAATGGTCATTTTTCGGGACGCTCGCTGGGATAGGCCTTGTCGTAGGATCGATGCTTGCAATCGCATCGTTGACGTAAAGGGTATAGCAATTCGACATGACTTTCCTCATAATAGAGATTGTAAGCGATCACAAATTAAGGAGGAGACACATATGCGTTTTTTCATTGACACAGCAAATGTGGAAGACATTAAAAAAGCTCATCAAATGGGCGTCATTGGAGGCGTGACGACGAATCCATCGCTCGTCGCCAAAGAAGGTGTCGATTTCCATACAAGACTTCGTGAAATCTGTGAGATCGTCGGGGATCTCTCGGTCAGCGCCGAAGTTATTGCACTCGATGCGTCGGGTATGGTGGAAGAAGGAAAGGAACTTGCCGCCATCGCGCCGAATATTACGGTAAAGGTACCGATGACACCAGCGGGGATGCAAGCGGTAAAACAGTTCAAGGAGCTTGGGATCAAGACAAACGTCACGCTCATCTTTAACGCTAACCAAGCGTTACTTGCGGCACGTGCCGGGGCATCATACGTTTCTCCATTCATCGGACGCTTGGATGACATCGGACAAGATGGGCTTGATTTAGTTGAGACCATTGCGAACATCTTCGCAATCCATGGCATCGAGACAGAAATTATCGCAGCATCTGTGCGTCATCCGGTTCACGTGACAAAAGCTGCACTCCTTGGGGCTGACATTGCCACAGTCCCTTACAAAGTTATCGAACAAATGATGAAACATCCGCTCACAGACAAAGGCATTGAGCAGTTTTTAGCGGATTGGAACAACGCTCAATCCAAATAAGTCCGTCGTAGAAAGGTTTTGATCAGCGTGGAAATTCTCCATATCGTTGGGCAGCAAAAACTAGAAGGAACCGTCGAGATTAGCGGAGCGAAACAGAGCGCTCTCCCTTGCCTTGTGGCTGCACTTCTCACGGAAGAGTCGGTGACGATTGAAAACGTTCCGATGATTGAAGATGTGGAAGTGATGGTCAATTTGTTAAAAGAGTTAGGGGTTCGGGTAGAGCGGGATGGCGAACGAATGACGATTCATTCGAATGAAGCAGTCGCAATGCCTCTCCTCGGTTCTGAGACGCGCAAAGTCCGTGCCGCTGTCTATTTACTCGGGGTCTTCGCGGCTCGCTTTGGAAAAGGGGCGGTTGGGTTACCTGGAGGATATGCGATTGGTCCACGGCCGATTGACTTACATTTGAAAGCGTTGGAACGTCTCGGCATTCATGTTGAGAATGAATCAGGTCTCTATCATGTCCGGGTCGATGAATTTGTTGGGAATCGAATTTACTTGGACTTGCGGTCGTTTGGGGCAACCGTGAGTGCAATGCTTGCGGCTGTTCTAGCGACAGGGACGACGGTCATCGAAAACGCGGCTTGCGATCCGGAAGTCGTCGATGTGGCGACCATGCTCACATCGATGGGTGCACATGTGAGTGGGGCCGGAACGGATGAGATTCGAATTAAAGGGGTGGAACGCCTCCATGGTTGTACGCACACACTCATTCCAGATCGTCTCGAAGCCGGAACGTTCATGATGTTCGGTGCAGTGTCCGGTCGTGTGACCGTCCAACCGGTCATTCCGACACATCTCGAAGGGGTCATTCAAAAACTGTTGGATTTCGGAGCGGACGTCGAGGTCGGTGAGGAGTCAATTACCGTGACGGCGAACCAATTCATGCCAACAGATATTCGGGTGTTCCATTACTCGGGGTATCCGAGCGACTTGCAACCGGTGATGACGGCAGCCTTATTAAAAGCTGACGGAACGAGTATTGTCACCGATAAATTGTATGCGCAACGATTCCGCCACATCGCCGAGATGCGACGGATGAATGCGCAAATTACACTGGAGGATGCATCGGCTGTGATTCGTGGCGGCAATAAGCTGGCGAACGCAGAGATGGAATGCACCGATGCACGGAGTGCTGCGGCCCTGGTACTGTCAGCGCTCCAAGCTTCTGGTGAATCGACGCTACTACATGCGGAACGACTGAATGATTCGTATGTCGACTTTGTCGGCAAATTAAAACAACTCGGTGCGCTCGTTTGGGTGGAGGAACAAACCGAGGTATAAAGGGGAGATTTCGGGTGGAACGAAGTTTATCGATGGAACTGGTTCGGGTGACAGAAGCGGCGGCACTTGCTTCAGCCCGTTGGATGGGACGAGGATTGAAAGTCGAAGCGGATGATGCGGCAACGACGGCCATGCGCGACGTATTTGACACGATTCCGATGAAAGGGATTGTCGTCATCGGTGAAGGGGAGATGGATGAGGCCCCGATGCTATACATCGGAGAAAAAGTCGGAAATGGCTACGGTTCTCGTCTCGATGTCGCAGTCGATCCGTTAGAAGGGACAAACATCGTAGCGACCGGAACGTGGGGAGCACTTGCGGTTCTCGCGGTCGCGGATGCAGGCGATCTCCTTCATGCTCCAGACATGTACATGGATAAAATTGCCGTCGGACCGGAAGCGGCAGGTCTCGTCAGTCTCGACAACTCGATTGAAGAGAACATTGAAATCGTGGCGAAAGCGAAGAAGAAAAACGTGGAAGATGTCGTCGTCACGATTTTACATCGGGACCGTCACGAAGAAACCATTCAACGTGTCCGCGCGACCGGTGCGCGAATCAAATTGATTCCGGACGGGGACGTCGCCGCGGCCATCAACACCGCTTTCCCGAAAACGGGTGTCGATTTGTTGCTCGGTTCAGGCGGGGCGCCAGAAGGTGTCATCGCTGCAGTCGCAATGAAGTGTTTAGGTGGAGACTTCCAAGGGCGTTTGCTCCCGGAAGATGAAGCGCAGAAACAACGTTGCCATGACATGGGAATCGAAGATACGGATCGAATCCTCCTCCTCAATGATTTGGTGAAAGGTGAAGATTGTATCTTTGCGGCGACCGGCGTCACAGATGGTGAGCTGTTACGTGGAGTCCAATTCACGTCACAAGGCGGACAGACCCATTCGGTCGTCATGCGTGCCAAGTCCGGTACCGTTCGTTTCGTCGAAGGGAACCACTCACTTAAGAAAAAACCAAAAATGGTCATGAAACCAGAATAATCAGAAGTCGTGGATGTGAAAACGTCCACGACTTTTTTGTGGTGAAAGCGTCAGAAAACGGGAATGGATAGTCAGGAGGTGGGTGTGATGATTCAGGTTGAAGGACTCGTCAAAACATTCAAGGATGTTCCAGCTGTCGATGACGTGTCATTTTTCGTGAAAGAAGGAGAAATCTTTGCGTTTTTAGGTCCGAACGGTGCGGGTAAATCGACGACGGTGCAAATGTTGACGACACTCGTGAGACCGACATCTGGAGTGGCACGAGTCAATGGATTCGATGTCGTTAAACAAGAAAAAGATGTCCGATTATCGATTGGAGTTGCCTTACAAGAAACAGGAATCGATAAAGTGTTGACGGGACGAGAGCTCCTTGTCTTACAAGGGCGTTTGTTTAAGATGTCGAATGAAGAGGCGCAGCGTCGAGCCGATGAGTTACTCGAAGTCGTTTCACTGACGGATGCGGCCGATCGCCGGAGTGGTACCTATTCCGGTGGGATGCGACGACGTCTCGACTTGGCTCTCACACTCGTCCATCGTCCGACGGTCTTGTTTTTAGACGAACCGACGACCGGACTCGATCCGGCGAGCCGAATCGAAATTTGGAATGAAGTACGCCGATTGAACGAGGAATTCGGGACGACGATTTTTTTAACGACCCAATACTTAGAGGAGGCAGATGAGTTGGCTGACCGGATTGCAATCATCAATCACGGGAAGATTGTGAGTGAAGGAACGGCCGAGGAATTGAAACAGCTCGTCGGTGGAGAGACGATTTCGATGGACTTCGCTACAGAATCTGAAGCGACCCTTGCCGCGACGCGATTTCATACATCTTCGAATGGCACACATGTATCGTTTGAGTTACGTGACATGACGTTGACTGAGATTGTTCGTTCCTTGGATGAACAAGGGTTGCAGCCTGAACGATTGACTGTCAAGCAACCATCGCTCGATGATGTATTCTTGAAAGTGACAGGCGAATCGTATGAAGGAGGCGAGATCCGTGTGGACTGAGACATGGCTATTCACGAAACGGAGTTTGCTGACGACTATTCGAAATCCGTTTTCATTCATCCCGAACTTGATCATTTCTGTATTCTTTTTACTTGTGTATACGAGTGGCTTGTCGAGCGTGGCCTCGTTGCCTCAGTTCGAAGGGAGCGACTATTTGAATTTCATCTTACCCGTATCCATTGTTTCAGGTGCAGTCGGGGGAGCGGGAGGCACGGGTCAGGCGCTTGTCCGAGATATTGAGAGTGGCTATTTCGCACGGCTCTTGTTGACACCGGCGACCCGTACGGCGATTGTGCTCGGACCGATGATTGCGGGGATGTTGCAATTACTCGTCCAAACGCTACTTATTTTTGCTGTCGCGTTTCTCCTCGGTCTCACGATTCCTGTCGGTGCCGCTGGATTCTTTTTCACGGTATTACTCGCAATCGGATTTGGACTTGGTTTCGCAGGATATTCAGTGGGCGTCGCCTTGAAAACACGAAATGCACAAGCGGCACAGGCAGGGACGTTGTTGTTCTTTCCTTTAATTTTCCTGTCGACGACGTTCGTTCCGAAAGAATTGATTGAAGCCGAATGGTTGAAAGTGGCGGCGACGTTCAATCCAACCACGTATATTTTCGAAGGGATGCGAGCGGTTCTGACGCAACCGGAGATTGACTGGGGTGCTTTATCTGCAGGGCTCGCAGTCGCGGGTACGATGAGTGTACTCATGATCGTCTTTGCGGCAACGAACGCGAGAGGGGCATTGAAGCAAAAATAAAAACGACTCGGTTCCGATGAACCGAGTCGTGATATTGTATTAGAGATATGATCCAGCGCCTACATAGCGTGGTGCCCAGTATCCAGAAGTGAAGCTCGCGTATTTAACGCCGCCTGTTTCTGAGTTGATCATTTGTGTTTTGCTAAGTGCCATTCCGACGTGTTGAATCGTTCCGCCTGAATGTGAGAAGAAGACGAGATCGCCTGCTTGGATCGATGACTTCGAGATTTTCTTCGCGCTTGAGTATTGCTGACGTGAAGAACGTGGAAGTGTTTTTCCGATTGCTTTCTTGTACACGTGTCCAGTATATCCTGAGCAGTCAAAACCTGAAGTTGTTGTTCCACCATAGCGATACGGTGTTCCGAGATATTTCTTCGATTCAGCGACGAGTTTCGAACGTTTGCTAGAAGATGACGTTGAAACCGTTGTTGATGTCGACGTGTTCGCTTTCAAGTATGTGTACGTTGAAGAAGCTGAGATATAACGGTGTGTGCCTTTGTAGTTGATTTTATAGAACGAACCGGATTTACCAAGGTATGTATAGCGTTGACCTTTATCCATTTTCGCGACGACTTTCGATGATGTAAGTGACGGGGCAGTACGGATGTTCAAACCGTTTACTTTCGAGTAAGCAAATGTACCGGTAGCGGCTTCTGCTTGTTCACCTGTTGAGAACATAAGACCCGAGAAAGCGACAGTGGCAGCGACGACGATTGATGCGATACGCTTTAACATTGTATAAATCCCTCCGTTTTTAAAATCAAGACATTCGTATATGACAAATCGAGTAATTTTTAATGGTAGAGCACAAGTTGCGGGATATACCCGGTTTCCTGTGCAAATAAACTATATCATGCGCAAGACCGATAGCATTTTTCAATCGCAAGTCAAAAAAGTGTTTTCTTGTAACAAAAATGAAACAATATGTGGATATAGCACTTATTTTGTTACAAAACTATCTTTTACTGTGTAAGGATTTGTACAAGAGGGAAACGATTGAACAAAAGGTGATTTTTGCACGGTGACGGCACGGGCAAAATGTGGTTAGATGATGGCAGAACAAATGAATCAAGTTGAATTCTTCTTGTAATGAAATGTAGAAAGATAGGTGACTTGAATGAGTCAACAGACAGAACCGACAAAGAACTATACACTTCGTGAACTTGAAACGAAGACGTTGAAAGAATTATATGAGATTGCCAAAGAAGTCAAAGTACCGAACTTCCGAGAAGCACGGAAACGTGAGCTCATGTTTCGTATTTTGAAATCACAGGCTGAATCAAAAGATTTATATTTCCTCGAAGGCATTTTAGAGATCATTCCACCGAATCCACAGTCTCAAAATGATGGCGGGTTTGGATTCCTCCGACCAATCAACTACTCTCAATCTTCCGAAGACATTTATATCGCCGCATCGCAAATTCGTCGCTTCAATCTTCGAAACGGAGACCTCGTCACAGGGAAGGTCCGTAAACCAAAAGAGAATGAGCGATTCCAAGGGTTGTTAAGTGTGGAAGCTGTCAACGGAGAGTCGACGGATTCGACGCGTTCGCGTGATTATTTCCCGGCATTGACACCGATTTATCCAGAACAACAGATGGTGCTCGAGACAGAGCCGACACATCTTTCGGTTCGTGTCATGGATATGATTGCACCAGTCGGGTTTGGCCAACGTGGGTTAATTGTGGCGCCACCAAAAGCGGGGAAAACGTCGCTTTTAAAAGAGATTGCGAATTCGATCACGACGAATCATCCGAACGTCGAATTGATTATTCTTTTAATCGATGAACGACCGGAGGAAGTGACGGATATTCAACGCTCTGTACCGGACGCGGACGTGGCGTTCTCGACCTTTGACGAGACGCCGGAAAACCATGCACGTATTTCAGAACTCGTTCTCGAACGCGCGATGCGTCTCGTGGAACATAAGAAAGACGTTGTCATCCTGCTCGATTCCATCACACGCTTGACGCGTGCGTACAACCTGTCTGTTCCACCGAGCGGACGGACGCTCTCGGGGGGAATCGACCCGGCGGCGTTCCACAAACCGAAAAAGTTCTTCGGAGCGGCGCGGAATATCGAAGATGGGGGCAGCTTGACGATCCTCGCGACAGCGCTCGTCGATACCGGATCGCGAATGGACGACGTCATCTATGAAGAGTTCAAAGGAACAGGGAACATGGAGCTGCACCTAGACCGGAAATTGGCCGAACGTCGAATCTTCCCAGCAATCGACATTCGTCGCTCGGGAACACGGAAAGAAGAGTTGTTACTCGGGAAGGACGAACTCGATTCGCTCTGGACGATTCGTCGTACGATGAACGAGTCCCCGGACTTCGTCGAACAGTTCTTGCGCCGTGTCCGTGAGACGAAAACAAACCTCGACTTTTTTGCTGCGCTAGAGGCAGATAAGAAAAAAAGACGACCGGTGAAAAAAACGAAAACAGACTTGTAAAACCTATAGTAGGGTGATATTATATTCTAGTGAACTTTCTCTAGGTTGAAAGAATACTTAGGGCCGAAGGAGTTGAAAAGCAATGAAACAAGGAATCCACCCAGAATACCGTAAAGTCGTATTCATGGACTCGACGACAGAATTCAAATTCATCACTGGTTCAACTCGTTACTCTAACGAGACAATCACGATGGAAGATGGAAACGAGTACCCACTCATCCGTGTCGATGTATCTTCTGATTCGCACCCGTTCTACACAGGTCGCCAGAAATTCGCATCTGCAGATGGTCGTATCGAGCGCTTCAACAAGAAATACCAACGTTAATCGTAAAGTTGTATGCTCACCGCCTAGGGATTGCCCTTGGCGGTTTTTTGTTGCATCGACACGGGTAAAGAGACGAAAGACTGTCGTGAGGGGGCCGTTATGGAATTTATACTCATTAGTATCAGCTTGTTGATCGGGGTCGGCATCATGTCTCAATGGTTGGCATGGCGTTATCAAATCCCAGCAATCATCATTATGACGCTCGCTGGAGTATTGGCCGGTCCAATCCTTGGGCTGTTCGACCCACGTGAATTATTAGGAGATTTATATAGTCCCATCATTTCGTTTGCGGTCGCCATCATCTTATTTGAAGGAAGTCTTGGGCTTCATTTTAGCGAAATCAATCAGTTCCGACGGTCGATCGTCCGGATTGTCACGATTGGAGTCGCGCTCTCGTTTGTCGGGATGTCGCTACTCATTCAATATGTTGGAGGATTACATTGGGTCGTTGCCTGGACGATGGGGGCGCTCTTCGTCGTGACGGGTCCGACTGTCGTCATTCCGTTGTTACGTCAGGCACATTTGAAAGATCGGGTCGGAGCGATTTTGAAGTGGGAAGGCATCATTGTCGATCCTGTCGGAGCATTACTCGGACTCTTCGTCGTTCGACTCGGATATATCGTTTATGAAGGTATGGATTTATGGATGCAACTCCTCTTCGCAGGTGCTTGTATCGTAGGAATCGGACTCGGTTACTTGTTCGGCCATCTCTTGATGGGATGGTTTGTGGCAGAAAAAGTACCTCGCTATCTCCGTGCTTCGGTCACGTTGACGGCCGTCCTCATTTTATTCTCACTCAGCGAGCTCATGATGCATGAAGTCGGGCTGCTCGCCGTGACGGCGATGGGGATGACGATGGCCAATACGAAGCATCGGGATGAAGAAATCATCGAAGAACTGCAGTCATTCAAAGAGGATATTTCAATCTTGCTCATCTCATCTGTCTTCATCTTGTTGACGGCTTCCCTGTCTCGGGCAGAGCTGTTGAATATTTTCCAATGGCCGCTTCTCTTGACGATTGCGGGCATCCTGTTCTTGGTTCGCCCAGTTGCGATTTACTTGTCGACCATCGGTGGAGGTTTGCCGCTAGCGGAACGAGGGTTCATTGGTTGGATTGCCCCACGCGGGATTGTCGCGATGACGGTCGCGGGATTCTTTGCTGAAGAAGTCGCGCATCTGGGGATTGACGATGCGAAGCAAATGTTGCCGCTCACACTCGGTCTCGTCTTCATTTCCGTTACACTGCACGGTCTCACGATTCGACCGCTCGCGCGAAAATTGAAATTAATCGATGAACAAAAAGAGGCGAACGCTGATGAATAAAGGACGGAGTTCTTTCAATCAGTATTTAGGAGAAGTCAACCCTTTTCCTCAACTCGAAAGATAGGTATAATCGGAAAGCGATTATCGATGGAGAGGGCGAAGAACAATGATGCATGTGACGAACCGATATGGTTGGATTGAAGTGATTTGTGGGAGTATGTTTTCGGGGAAGTCGGAGGAATTGATTCGCCGAGTCCGCCGTGCTCATTATGGAAAGATTCCGGTCCAAGTGTTCAAACCAGCAATCGACGACCGGTATCATGAAGAGAACGTCGTCTCACACACAGGGAACTCGGTCGTGGCCGTGCCAATCGCATCAAGCCAAGACTTGTATGATGCCGTTCGTGAAGAAACACAGGTTATCGCGATTGACGAGGTGCAATTCTTTGATGAAGGAATTGTAGACGTCATCGAACAACTTGCGAACGAAGACAAACGCGTCATCTGCGCTGGGCTCGATATGGACTTTCGAGGCGAACCGTTCACGATGATGCCTGAACTGTTGTCACGCGCGGAGTTCGTGACGAAACTACAGGCCATCTGTTTGTCATGCGGCGCGCCTGCTTCGCGGACACAACGTCTGATCGATGGGCAACCTGCTCGGTATGAGGACCCGGTCATCTTGGTCGGGGCTTCCGAGTCTTACGAACCACGATGCCGACATTGTCATGATGTACCGAACAAACCACATCCGGTCCGCCATACGGTGGTAGACTGATGAATCGACGGACCGCCCTCGGCGGTCCGTTTTTTTGCTATAATAGATAGAGTTTGATTTGACGGAGAAAGGACGGATCATCATGTTTGACCGTTTAAGTGTATTAGAAGATCGTTACATGCAATTGAATGAAATGCTCGCCGATCCTGAGGTGCTCAGTGACTCGACGAAGTTGAGACAATATTCGAAAGAGCAGGCACAACTAGAAGAGACGGTACAGATGTATCGTCAGTATAAAGAAACAAGTACAGCTTTCAAGGAAGCGAAGACGATGCTTGAAGACCGGACGCTCGACGCCGACATGCGTGAATTGGCAAAAGAAGAGATGAACCTCCTCGAGCCAGAAGTCAAAGAGCTAGAAGCGAAACTGCGGATTTTATTGCTTCCAAAAGACCCGAACGATGACAAGAACGTTATCGTCGAAGTCCGAGGAGCAGCAGGCGGAGACGAAGCGGCACTCTTTGCAGGAGATTTATATAAGATGTATACGCGATTCGCTGAACGTCAAAATTGGAAAGTGGAACTCATTGACGCGAACTATACCGAACTCGGTGGATTTAAAGAAGTCACGTTCATGATCAACGGGGCAGGTGCCTATTCAAAGCTCAAGTTTGAGAACGGAGCCCATCGTGTGCAGCGAGTCCCGTCGACTGAATCGGGCGGACGAATTCATACGTCCACAGCAACGGTTGCCGTTCTTCCGGAAGCAGAGGATGTCGAAGTGCATATCGATATGAAAGATGTACGAGTTGATACGTTCACTTCATCTGGTCCAGGGGGACAATCGGTCAACACGACGCAATCAGCTGTCCGTTTGACACACATTCCTTCAGGGCTCGTCGTATCATGTCAAGATGAGAAGTCGCAGCATAAAAACAAGGATAAGGCGATGAAGGTCCTTCGAGCACGCCTGTATGACAAAATGCAAAGCGAACATATGGAAGAGTTGTCTGCGCAACGAAAATCGGCTGTCGGAACAGGTGACCGTTCCGAGCGGATCCGCACATACAACTTCCCACAAAGTCGTGTCACAGATCATCGGATTGGATTGACCCTTCAGAAGTTGGACCGTGTCCTAGCAGGTGAACTCGAAGACATTATCGACGCACTCATCATGGACGAACAGGCACGTCTCATGGAGGAAGCGGAATGATGCGGATTGCCGCGCTACTTAAGCAGACGGAAGAACGACTAGTTGAAGCTGGGCGCGACCGTGCGGCTGCCGAATGGTGGCTCATGCATGTGTTGCAAGTCGACCGCACCGGTCTCCTCGTTCGTTTGTCGGATGAATTGTCTTCAGATGAAGCGACACGGTTCGAGACGGGAATCGAGCGTTTATTGATCGGAGAACCGGTACAGCACGTGATTGGACATGCTCCGTTTTACGGGCGCTCGTTTGAAGTGAACCGGGATGTGTTGATTCCGAGACCAGAAACGGAAGAGTTGATCGACTGGGTACTTGGGCAACTTCGTCACATCAAGGATGATGAGATTGTCGATGTCGGGACAGGAAGCGGGGCTATTGCGATTACCTTGAGCCTCGAGCTCGGCGTACGTGTACAGACGGTCGATATTTCGCGTGAGGCGATTGAAGTCGCTAAACGAAATGCAGCCACACTTGGCGCAACTGTACGGTTTTATGAAGGAGACGGGCTCGCACCGATTGCGGACCACTCGATTCGCGTTCTCGTCTCAAATCCGCCTTACATCGAGGCCGATGAGCTGTTAGATGAGACGGTCGTCGGCTACGAACCGCACCTTGCGCTCTTCGGAGGGAAGGATGGGCTCGACATGTATCGGCAATTAATATTGGAATCGGTGCGCGTCTTACGTGCCGATTGGCATTTGATTGCGTTTGAAATCGGGTATAACCAAGGACAAGATGTGAAATCATTACTGTCTGAACGTTATCCTGAAGCAGAAACGGGTATTTTAAAAGATATAAACGGCAAGGACCGTATCGTCTATGCCGTAAGGGAAGGGATTGCGTATGGAAACGAAATGGATTAATTCGAATGAGATTGAAGAGGGGGTACGTCTTCTTCAAGCGGGTGAAATCATCGCCATGCCGACAGAAACCGTCTATGGTCTCGCTGGAGATGCCATGAACGATGTGGCAATTCGAAAGATTTTTGAGGCAAAAGGTCGTCCGTCGGATAACCCGCTCATCGTCCATATCGCTTCAATCGACCAAACGAGTTTGTTTGTCGATTCGATTCCTCCTGTTGCCAAACGCTTAATGGATGCGTTTTGGCCAGGCGCTTTGACGATCATCTTGCCTTCAAACGGACGAGCCTCTTCGCTCGTGACCGCGGGCCTCGATTCCATCGGACTCCGGATGCCGAATCATCCGGCAGCACTCGAGTTGATTCGCAAGTCAGGGTTAGGGCTTGCGGCTCCGAGTGCGAATCGTTCCGGACGACCTTCGCCGACAACTGCTCAACATGTCGCGGATGATTTGAACGGACGAATCGCAGGAATCGTGGATGGGGGTCCTACCGGAATCGGAGTCGAGTCAACCGTTGTGGATTGTACGGGGGACACGGTAACGATTTTGCGACCAGGTGGTGTGACGCGAGAAGAAATGGAAGCTGTCATTGGACCGGTCGCCTTAGATGCCAATTTGAGTAACGATGAAGCCACACCACGATCGCCGGGAATGAAGTACACGCACTATGCCCCAACGGCACCTGTTTTTTTAGTCGATGGCACACGCAAAGATTTGGAACGTGTCATCGAGGAGCGGAAGCAAGCGGGGTTGCGAATCGGTGCACTCGTCTTCGACGAGAACCCGACACCGGCTGAGGTCACGTATTCACTTGGGACCTCGATGGAAGTGGCGGCGCAACGTTTATACGACGCGCTTCGTCGATTTGATGAAACAGACGTGGATGAGATTTATGTGAACACGATTGAACCGGTCGGAGTCGCACTTGCCGTCTATAACCGTTTATACAAAGCAGCGGGCGGAAAGATTGTGCACCCGACGAAAGATGCCTAAAGACATAGAGGAGGACACGCGATGTCAATGAAACGCGTATTATTCATATGTAGTGGCAACACGTGCCGAAGCCCGATGGCGATGGCCTTGCTCCGTTCGAAGATGACCGGGGATGAGTTTGATATTCGCTCAGCTGGTCTACGGACGATGCAAGGATTCGATGCTTCAGAAAATGCACTGCAAGTTCTCAGAGAACGTGGGATTGAGCTCGATCATGTCACCCAGACGTTCGATGAAGTGTTAGGGAATTGGGCGGATATCATCTTGACGATGACACGCGCACACCGTGAACAAATTCGGGATACATACCCGGATTTGTCTGAGCGGACGTACACGCTCTATGAATTCGTGACGGGACTCGAACGGGACATCAACGATCCGTTCGGCGGTTCGATGAATGTGTATCGCCAGGTGCGAAACGAGCTCGAACCACTCGTGAATCGACTTGTGTTAAAATTAACGAATGATGGGTCAAAGGTGACGAAACCACCGAGACGCCTACCAAAGAAGACGGGGGAATGAACGAATGAAAATTGCAATTGGCGCTGATCATGGCGGCTTCAACTTGAAGAAAGAAATCGTAGCCTTGCTTGAGGAACTCGGACATGAGTATAAAGATTTCGGGACGCACTCAGCGGACTCGATTGACTACCCGGATGTGGCCATCCCGGTCGCAGAATCGGTAGCGGCAGGTGAATTCGATCGTGGGATTTTGATTTGCGGTACGGGAATCGGAATCGGGATTGCGGCGAACAAAGTCAAAGGGATTCGTGCGGCACTCGTCCATGATTCATTCAGTGCAAAAGCGACACGTCAGCATAACGATTCGAACATCATGACGATGGGCGAGCGTGTCATCGGACCTGGTCTTGCACTCGACTTGGTGACGACGTGGCTCGATACGGACTTTGAAGGCGGTCGCCATTCAAACCGTGTCGACAAGATGAGTGCTTACGAATCGAAGTGAGTCAAATGAAGACGGAACTTCTCGGATTTTTGACGGAGCTTCACGAACGGTTTCCTTTGAATGATGAGCGCATTCTCGTCATCGGATGCTCGACGAGTGAAGTGCTCGGAAAAACGATTGGGAAGGCAGGTTCCACTGATGTCGCAAGCGAATTGATGGAAGCATTCCTTGAATTTAGAAAGAAGACAGGTGTCCATTTGGCGTTTCAAGGGTGTGAGCATATCAATCGTGCCCTCACCGTTGAGCGCCGGACACTCAAACAGTTCGGTCTCACAGAAGTGACGGTCGTCCCGATCCGGTCCGCGGGCGGAGCGATGTCAGAGAAGGCTTATGCCAACTTTGATGAACCATGTGTCGTCGAATCGATTCAAGCAGATGCCGGGATTGATATCGGCTCGACATTGATTGGGATGCATTTGAAACCGGTCGCGATACCGGTTCGGTTATCATCGAAGCATCTCGGAGAGGCGTACGTCACGTTCGCAGTCACGAGACCGAAACTGATTGGTGGGCCACGGGCTCAGTATCCAAATAAATGAAGAAAGCATCGCGTTTAGGTTTTTCGACCGAATGCGATGCTTTTTTTGTTCAAATTATAAATCTTCTCCAAAAAGATAGGAGATGACCATCGGGAAACGCTCACGCCAGGCGAGCTCGTTGTGAACTCCTTCTTCAATCACTTCGAAGCGGATGTGTTCGACCTTGTCTTTTAACAGGTTGTACACGCGTTCGCTCGACTCACGATACATCTCGTTCGTCGGTCCATTTTCGATCGGTTCCTCGACTTCTTTTGCGCCGACGTCCAAGTAAAGACGCTCGACGCCCTTCAAATCGCTCGCTTCAATCAATTGTTCCAGCTCGGTTTGGTTGAACCAAAATGCAGAGGACAGGGAAGCGACACGCTTGAAGACGTCTGGATATACACATGCTGCATATATCGAGATGAGCCCACCCATCGAACTTCCCATCATCGCTGTTTCTTCCGGAATCGTCCGATAGTCAGCATCGATTTGAGGTTTCAATTCCTGCGCGATATATTCGATATACGCCGAACCCTGCCCGCCGAGCACGATGTCACTTCCGAGCAAACTCTCACCGATATAAGGGTTTTCCCACGGTCCATACTCATCGAGTCGTTGTTCGCCTGGTGCACTATCGAGGGCGACGACAATCAAGTCACGCTTCGAGGCGTCTAAATATTCACCGACGCGCCAGCTCATGTTGTAGCTCGCATCCTCGTCATCAAAACAGTTCTGTCCGTCGTGCATGTAGAGGACCGGATATCGTTTTTCGGACGTCTCGTAGTCGGCAGGTGTGTAGATTCGGACCGTTCGTGTCCGTTCGAACGGTGTGATCGTCAGTTCTTTTGTCTCAATCATAAATGGCCTCCTCACAGTTACATTCTTATTAATGATACCCAACTTTTCATCAGATTATTGCGATACCCAAAAAAACAAGCGTGTGGTACGATGGGGGTGTTGATTTTTAGACATTTAGAGGGGGTCTTCACATGGTAAACACGACGAAGTTGAAAGTGCAGGATGCGGAATTATTTGAGTCAATGCAACACGAGCTCGGTCGTCAGCGCGACAACATCGAACTCATCGCTTCAGAAAACTTTGTTTCAGAAGCGGTCATGGAAGCGCAAGGAGGCGTATTGACGAACAAATATGCCGAAGGATATCCGGGACGCCGCTATTACGGTGGCTGTGAGTTTGTCGACGTCGCTGAGAACTTGGCGCGTGACCGTGCGAAAGAATTGTTCGGTGCAGAACATGCGAACGTACAACCACACTCGGGTGCACAAGCGAACATGGCGGTCTACTTCACGGTGCTTGAAGCAGGAGATACGGTTCTCGGAATGAACTTGTCTCATGGTGGTCACTTGACGCACGGTAGCCCGGTCAACTTCTCAGGTGTGCAATATAACTTCGTCGAATATGGTGTAGACAAAGAGACAGAACACATCGATTACGACGTCGTCGCTGCACTTGCGAAGGAACATAAGCCAAAATTGATCGTTGCGGGAGCGTCGGCATACCCACGTACAATCGACTTCGCGAAGTTCCGTGAGATCGCGGACAGTGTCGATGCTTATCTTATGGTCGATATGGCGCACATTGCTGGACTCGTGGCAGCAGGTCTGCATCCGAACCCGGTCGAACATGCGCATTTCGTCACGACGACGACGCACAAGACGCTCCGTGGACCACGTGGAGGGATGATTCTTTGTAAAGAAGAGTTCGCCAAAGCGATCGATAAGTCGATTTTCCCAGGGATTCAAGGAGGACCGCTCATGCACGTCATCGCGGCAAAAGCGGTCGCGTTCGGTGAGGCACTCCAACCGGAATTCAAAGATTACCAACGTCAAGTCATTGCGAATGCACAAGCACTTGCGGCAGGCCTTGAAGAAGAGGGGCTCCGAATCGTATCGGGCGGAACGGACAATCACCTCTTGCTTGTCGATCTTCGAGGAATCGACATCACAGGTAAAGCAGCTGAGCATGCATTGGATGCAGCAGGAATCACGGTCAATAAAAACACGATTCCTTTCGACCCGGCATCACCGTTTGTCACAAGCGGAATCCGTCTTGGAACGGCTGCGATGACGACTCGTGGCTTCAAAGAAGCGGATATGAAAGAAGTGGCACGTCTCATCGGGCGTGTGCTGAAACAACATGAAGACGAGGCGGTAATCGCGGAAGCACTTCAAGACGTGCGATCGTTAACGGCGAAGTTCCCGCTTTACCCTGAACGAGGCTGAGTCAATGGATATTCGGACACTAGCAGAACGAGAGCTATCCGAACTTCCATTGTTCGATATGACAGAATGGTTGGCTCGTAAAGGGGAATACGATCCTTCTTTCCGTCTTGTCGCCAGTGAGTTTGGTGTCATCACGACGCTCCTCGACCATGGCTATTATGAAGAAGCGAGCGAACGAATCGTGCCGCTCCTCGGGATGAAAGTGCCTGCTGCTTTCCATCGACTAGGTCTTGCGCTAGAAGTGAAGGCGAACGGAAGAAAAGCGGCCAAGCGCCGCTTTCGTTCGTTCTCGTCGGCTGTCATCCAACATTCTGATTTAGCCGAGTGGCGACAGGCGTTCAAGCTCGATAAGAAATGGCTTGGACTTCCGCTCGTCGTTGGTCTTGCGGCTGGAGCGCTCATATTTTGGCCGGATGCCGAACCGCCCGGCGTCACGCCGGACGAGCCGGATGAAGTCGTTGTCGAGACCGTAACGGAAGAAGAAGCACTCGCAGAACGCCTTGAAGAGCTCGAGGCAGAAGTCGCCCGACTCGAAGAAGAGAATGAGAAACTTCAAGATTCGGACGAACAGAAGCCAAAGGAATCAACCGAAGAGGCACCGGACACATCAACGGATGTTGTACCGCTGGCTGAGGTAGAAGCACTCGTCCAAGACAAACAGTACGAAAAAGCCGACCGCCTATTAGACGGGAAAGCGAAAGTCGGACAAGAACAAGCAGTTGGGTTTTATCGACTTCTTGTCGACAATAAATTGGGACAAGCGGACATTGCGGACTATGCGGCTTATCTCGAGTCGTATCCAGAATCCGGTTACAAGGCAGATGTCCTTTGGATGAAAGGGATTGCCGAGAAAAAAGCGAATGACCCGGCGTACCGTGAAACGTTGACGACCGTTTCTGAGATGGAAGGGACGTATTGGGCACCGATTGCGAAGTCCGTGCTCGAAGAATAAGGTGCTACATGAGTAGCGCCTTTTCTCATGAAATTCTAATGAAGTACACCACGATTTCTCGTTTTCCTGTCGTATGATTTGAGGTAGGAGGGATGCGTGTATGAAACGTGTAATGAAAACCATTGGAACAACTTTATTGGCGATCGGACTTATGGGAATCGGGCTTGCCGGATTTTTGTTCTTCACTTCACCTGGACAATCCAGCCTGTCGCAACTATCGCTAGCGGCGCTGGAAGTCGAACAGCAGATGGAACAAGTCGATACGAAGTGGGATGAATGGGAAGATGATTTAGAAAGACGAATCGAGCAAGCCGTTCCAGAAGGCGTTCGTCTGTTTTTTGCGGATTGAATTCGGGAAATGAATAACAATACGTCGAGCGAACTGCTCGACGTTTTTTCAAAGGAGTGAGCAGGATGCAGACGATTCTCGTCGTAGAAGATGATTCGAAGATTGCGCGATTACTGGAGTTGGAATTGAAGCATGCGGGGTATGCGGTCATGGTGGCGACAGATGGTCGTACCGGTTTGGAACGAGCTCTCGCTGATGATGTCGACCTCGTGTTGCTGGACGTGATGTTACCTCAAATGAGTGGACTCGAGGTGGTCCGTCGTCTGAAAGAAGAGCGACCTTTGTTACCGGTTCTGATGGTGACGGCCCGTGGCGATCGATACGACAAAGTGAGTGGTCTTGATCTTGGCGCAGATGATTACATCACGAAACCATTTGAAATAGAAGAGGTGCTCGCACGAATTCGTGCATTTTTACGAATGCGCCAGCTTGTTCGTCAGGACCATTCCGAACAGGTGTTGACGTACGAAACATTGACTGTCGACGTGAATCGTCATGAAGTATATTGTGACGGAAAGAAAGTAGATTTGACTCGACGTGAGTTTGACTTGTTGGTTTTCTTTTTAGAGAATCCGGAGCGTGTTTTGACGCGTGACCAACTCGTCGAACACGTGTGGGGATTCGACTACTATGGGGATACGAATGTCGTGGACGTGTATGTCCGATACGTAAGGAAAAAACTGACCGGCTCTTGGATTCAAACGGTTCGCGGTGTCGGCTATATGTTGAAGCGTGGTG
Source organism: Exiguobacterium sp. BG5(2022) (assembly GCF_031844365.1). GTDB lineage: Bacteria > Bacillota > Bacilli > Exiguobacteriales > Exiguobacteriaceae > Exiguobacterium > Exiguobacterium profundum. The sequence goes on along the minus strand of NZ_JAUZVB010000001.1, from coordinate 1,765,958 downwards.
AGTGACCGATGCTACGAACAAAGATTGCGTGGGCGATGACAGGGTTCATGTTGTTGCTTCTTCTCGTCTCCTTTGGCGTGACCTGGTTCGTCGCCAGGCAGGAAATTGTCGATTCGCGTTTTGACGTGTTACTGCAGGCGTTGAATCTCTTGGAAGAAGATGTCCGGAATAGCGATGCGGTATTGTCGCTTCATGAGGACAGTGTCGTGTTAGAACGTCAAGAAAACGGCGAATGGGGAATCATCGGGGGAGAAGTGCCAGACGGAACGACGTTTCCCATCAATTACGGGGAACCGGCCCTCATCGATGATTGGTTTGTGGTCGCGACGACGGATGGACTAGCGTTCGGCTTTCAGGATCGAGATGTGAGCAATACGATTCAAGCGCTCGCAACCATTTTTCTCGTCATGTTCTTCTTTGCTGTTCTCTTGACGTTCCTAGGGACGTGGTGGATTTTACGTCAAGGTCTGTCACCGTTACGCCGATTGACAGAGACGATGGAACGGATCACGGAGTCCGGTAAGTTAGAGACAATCGAAGTGGCTGACCGAAAAGATGAAGTGACGACTCTTTCGGACGGATTTAATCATATGATTGAGCGAGTCGAAGGGACGATGGAGCAACAACGTCGTTTCGTCGCTGATGTTTCACATGAACTCAAGACACCGTTGACCGTCATCGAGGGCTATGCGAAGTTATTACAACGATGGGGACAAGAAGATGAGAGTGTACGTGCCGAAGCGATTGACCATATTTTAACGGAGTCGCGTCAAATGCGAAATGATTTGATTGAACCTATGCTCGAATTGAATCGATTTGCTGCACTCGAACAGGTAGAGCGAGAAGAAATCGATTTAGCTGAACTTGGGGAATCAATAGGAGAACGTTTTTTGCGGTCGCACGGCGTCCATTTACCTATTGAAGCTACAGGAAGCTGGTTTGGTCATCGTGAGTCGTTACAGCGGATTCTTGTCATCCTATTAGACAATAGTTTGAAGTATGCGGAAGAGACGAGCCTTCATTTGAAGAGTGATCGAATTGAGGTACGCGATCGAGGACCGATTCTTTCGGATGATGTGAGGAATCGGCTGTTCGATCGATTCTACCGATTAGATGAAGCGCGCGATCGCAGTGGGAGCGGTCTTGGTCTCGCGATTGCGAAAGAAGTGGCGGACTTGAATGAGTGGACGATCGGGAGTAGATCGAATCATCCGGATGGCAGTATATTTTTTCTGACTCGATGATGAATATTTCGCATTTTCTAATCAACTTCTAATGAAGCCTTAAATATGCTCTCACGGAAGAGGCTTATGATGAAAATAAGAAGAACACATCATGAGGAGGAAACAAACATGAAACGCATCGGTTGGATTATCGGCGCATTATTAGCTGTCATGGCAATTGTTGGAATTGGATTTTACGTAAACGGGAATCAGACGGATACGGTCATTGTTCCACAAGCAATCAATCAAGCGAGTGACGATCGATCAACGGACAACCCAGATGACCCTGATACATCGGATGGCTCAAGTAGCGCATCAGATGATTCGTCAGCAGCGCGAGTGGGGGATGGAGACGACTATGAACTATACGGGACGCTCGTGAAGTTATCGAAAGAAGATGTCACTATCAGCTTCAATGGAAAAGAGTCGACATACCCTTTAGCGGCGACACATGAAATCGATGACGATACACCGCAAGTGGGTGACCGGGTAAAACTCGAATTGAACCGAGATGATGAAGTGAAGGAAGTGGACCGTGAGAGTGGTGATGATGATGCGTATATTTACGGCACGCTCGTCAAACTCACAAATCAAGAAGTTACGATTAAGATCGATGGGAAAGACAACGTATATCCACTTGCCGCACGTTCTGAAATCGATGATGACACTCCGCGTGTCGGCGACCCTGTCAAACTTGAACTAAATCAAGATGGGGCGGTCATTGAAGTCGATCGTGAATCAGAGGACGACCAGAATGAACAAGATGATTCTTCGCAGGACGACTCATCTCAAGATGACTCATCCGAGGATGAGCGAGAAGATGACTAATGAAGTGATAAAAAGGACTAATCTCTTAATGGATTAGTTCTTTTTTTGTTGCTAGACGTTGAAGCATAAAATGAGTTGGACCGCTTTCGTCAAATCATCAGAAACGTAATAATTCTGAAATCATCACAAAAATAGGTTCTATGTTATGATGTACAAGAAAAATTTAGGTGGTTTCCACCTAATTGGGAATGAGGAGGAACATCAATGCGTACGTATTGGGGAATCTTGCTCAGTTGTATCTTGTTGAGTGGATGTGGTGCCGAGACGTTGAACGCGATTGAATTACGTCCTTTGTCTTCCTATCGAGTCGAGCAAGATCCTGAGATACCGTTAATGAAACAAACACAAGAGAAGCTACTTACATACTGTGAGCGTCGTCCGACAGATGTCTTACCAGAGCGACGAGCCAAGGTGGCAGAAGTGACATTTCATCATCCGCTCTATGAAGTACTCGGTTCCAAAACGGTGAAATATTTTGCGGCGGGTGATGAACGTTACGTGACCTGCGCGAACAGCAATGAGTTGATGGAGCGAACGTTTGCCGTGGAGCCGATTCAAGCGTTTGAAGCGCTCGAACAAGAGCGCTTTCAAGAGTCGAAAGTGGTCTCGACAATTGAGTTTGAGCGCATCGATGACCTTGAATCGATTACAAGTACGTTCACATTGAACGAGACGCATGAAGAAGTAATGCCCGACTCGGCTTTCCGTTATACGACACCGGATACGGGAGCGATCTATGTGACGTTCGAGACGATTCGAAATGGGCGTACACTTGACCCGATCATTGAACCAAAACTATTCCCGTTTCAAAGCGGAGAGAATGAAGGGTATGTTTTCTTGACGAGGCGTGCCGATGATCGTCTCACCCTACAAATCGGAGAGGCGTCCTCGCTCAAACAACTCATCCTACCGAATATATATGAGGCTCCTTATATGAAAGTCGATCCGAAAGAAGAGCTCTCGCTAAAGGGAAATCATCGCGAACTCATGAAACGCATCATCTTATCTGATCGACCGATTGAAGGGGATGTGGCTGAAGAGACGTCGTTATCGTTATCGAAAACATATGGAACGGTCCTTGAAATTTGGGGACATGTCCGCCGTCCTGTGACAAACAAGATGTCCACGCGCCCCGCCGAAAGGGAAACGCGCCTGGCAGTTTTTGAATCGGATCAAGATACAATCTGGCTAGACGGACCGAAAACGCAAGAGTTGTTTGACGCCTTGTCTCATATTCAGCCGCATGAAAAACCGTCTACAGCTATCAAAATCGGAGACTTGCATCTGTATGAAGAATTGACTGAGCAATCCTTTGACGTATGGAAAACGGAAACAGAACTCTATTTAGTCGATCAACACACATCTCAATCGTATGAACTTCCGGGCAATGATTATTTCCAGGTCATTCAACCATAAGTGGCGTCTGACCTTTGATAAAATAGAAGTTGGCTCTACCCATCTCAACAGAGTTAGGGTACAATGCTCGAGAGAGAATGAGAGAGGAGTGAAGCAAGATGGGAAAAGTACATGTTTATGACCATCCTTTGATTCAGCACAAAATGACGATTATGCGTAAAGTAGAGACGGGGACGAAGCAGTTCCGTGAACTCGTCGACGAAGTTTCTTCACTTATGGCATACGAAATCACGCGCAGCCTACCCCTAACAGACGTAGAAATCGAGACACCGGTCTCTGTTTCCACTCAAAAGATGATTGCCGGCAAGAAATTGGGAATCGTCCCTATTTTACGTGCAGGACTTGGTATGGTGGATGGGTTCCTCAAAATGATGCCGAACGTAAAAGTCGGTCATATCGGTCTTTACCGCGATCCGGAAACACTTGAGCCACACGAATACTACTTGAAACTTCCGACAGACGTCACAGAACGCGACTTTATCGTTGTTGACCCGATGCTCGCGACAGGTGGTTCGGCTGTTGATGCGATTGCATCACTCAAGAAACACGGAGCGAAGTCAATCAAGTTGGCATGCCTTTGCGCAGCACCAGAAGGCGTAGAGCGTGTACAAGCAGAACATCCGGATGTAGAGATCTATCTTGCTGCACTCGATGAAAAATTAAATGACCACGGTTATATCGTTCCTGGACTTGGGGATGCGGGTGACCGTTTGTTTGGTACGAAGTAATGACTTAAAAGCGAGAATCGCCTATGCGATTCTCGCTTTTTTTACGATTGACACTGAATAATATTTATCATTTACGGATGTCACAAAATAGACACAAAACTAGAGCGAGAAGAATGGCGAACTGGGATGGAATTTATCTATTCTTTCTTATTTAAATAGAATCCCTCGATTTCGAATATAAAACCAGGATTGAGAAAGGGATTTTGAACAGTATGAGATTCCTCACAAAAAAATGGGCGAAATCGCTCGACATGGTAAAAACATCCTCGGTATACTGATACAGGACGTTGAAAACGATTTCAAAATGAAGTCAACAGACGTTTCGTAACTCTTTGTGAACGTAAGCGTTTACCGATTGAATTTTCCAAAACGTGGGGGTATAACTGAACTATTCTTCATCTGATTCCGTTTGTGAAATGTTATAAAGTCAACATTTTTATTTCAACGTTTCTTCACACTTTCTTAAAAAAGTGCTTTGATCGTTTAGTTTATGAAGTGCGTAAAACTATTGATACGACTTGATTTAAAGCGCTTTTATAATTGTGAAATTCATTGACTTCTTATGCCATTTCTATTACTCTGAACTTGTGTGACTTTTGATGGTCACGCGAGTGTGAATTCGTGAAGAACAAGGGAGCACGTGAGACTCGAAAGGGGGATTTGGATGGCGAAAAAAGACAATCGTTATCTATCCTATGCCTCGCTCGCTTCACAAATCTCGACAGCACTTGCTGGACCGATTGTCATCGGTTATCTCGTCGGACAGTACGGCGAAAGACGTGAATTTTGGGGCACGTTTGGTTGGAATGTGTCGATTATCCTTGGACTCGTGTTCGGGGTTACGGCGCTAGTTCTCACCCTTCGGAGTTTATTGACAGGAGAGGACGAATGAATACGATTCAAGCAGACAGAAAAGCACAAAAAGAGTTGATGAAGCGTTATACGAAATGGTTTACCATTTGGTTTGCAATTTTGTTAGTTGGCGCCTTCATCGTCCCGATGTACAAAGCCGTTTTTCTCGGATTGTTCATCGGCGGGGTCGGGAGTCTCATCATTCTACATATGCAGAATCGAAGTGTCATACGTATGTATGACGTCATCGAGCATGGACGACGACCAAAGTCGCACGGGACCGTTTCAAGAATGGCGGTCGGTGCGTTAGCAGTGATAGTCGGTCTTCTCTACGAGGATCGAGTGTCCGTCATCGCGGTGGTAACTGGTCTAATCGCCGGCCACATCATACAATTTGGCGAGTTTACACTTGCCCAGCTCAGCAGGAAAAGAGGTGAATATTAATGGGTCATGAGTTTCCCACATATTCTCTGCACTTTGGGGACTATACGTTATACGGGAGCTGGACGAACGTCATTACAGTGCTAGTTGCAGCGTTACTCGTCTTCGTATTCGCCATTTGGGGGACAAGACGTTTGGCAATGAAGCCGACTGGCAAACAAAACTTCATGGAATTCTTCGCGGAGTTCGTACGTGGAATCATCGCAAGTGCGATGGACTGGAAGACAGGAGGACGCTTTATTGGATTTGGGATGACGTTGATTTTGTTCATTCTCTTCTCAAACTTGATGGGTCTACCGTTTAACGTCATTTCCGGACACTATTTGTGGTTCAACTCACCGACAGCCGATCCTTACGTAACCTTGGCGTTGTCGACACTCGTCGTTGCAATGTCGCACTATTACGGGGTGAAACTGCACGGATTGAAACACTATTCGGCGGAATTCGTAAAACCAGTCTGGTTCTTGCTTCCGATCAAATTGATCGAGGAGTTTGCGAACACGTTGACGCTCGGTTTGCGTCTATACGGTAACATCTTTGCCGGTGAAATCATGATTACCATCATCTTGGGACTCGCGATTACAGCCGAAGGCGCACTCAACCCGCTCGGTGCAATCTTTGCGGTCTTCCCAATGATTCTATGGCAAGGTTTCTCAATCTTTATCGGGGTTATCCAATCCTACATTTTCCTGACGCTTGCAATGGTGTACATCGGGCACAAAGCTTCGGCCGAACATTGATTCGGACATCTCGCCAAAGCGTTACAAACAAATTATTTACTTAACTTTTAGGAGGAATATACACAATGGAACAACTTAATCTTCTCGCAACAGCACTTGTTATCGGACTTGGAGCACTCGCAGCTGGTATCGGTAACGGTTTGATCGTATACGGAACAGTACAAGGACAAGCACGTCAACCAGAACTCAAGAACGAACTTCGTCAAACAATGTTCATCGGTATCGGTTTGGTTGAGGCCCTCCCGATCATCGGTGTGGCTGTCGGTTTCCTTCTCCTCAACTCTTGATTCCGAGTTAACGAGAATAGCATGAGAGGGAGCACGTCTCCCTCACTTATTTAGTCAAGAGGAGGGTATGCATGGATACGATGATGATTGCAGCTGGTGCTGGCGGCGAAGGCCTCCGCATTCTGGATATGATCTTTACAATTTTCACATTCCTCGTACTCTTGGCCCTGTTGAAGAAATTTGCTTGGGGACCACTCCTTGGAATGATGAGACAGCGTGAAGAGTATGTAGCGAACGAAATTGAACTCGCTGAAAAGAGCCGCAAAGATGCGGAACATTATGTCGTTGAACAACGTGATGCACTCAGTGCAGCACGTACTGAGTCAAAAGAAATGCTCGACGCCAGCCGTCGACAAGCAGAAGCAGAACAAGCACGCTTGGTGGAGCAGGCGCGTTTGGAAGCCGAACAAATTAAAATCGAGGCAGAGAAAGCGATTGAGCGCGAGCGTGAGCTTGCGAAACAATCTCTTCAAACGGAAGTCGTCACACAGGCGCTTTCGGCAGCACGCCACGTCCTTCAATCAGACCTTAAAGGCGATGAAGCGAAACAACGTGCCCTCGTCACAGACTTCCTGTCTAAAGCGAAAGGTGCGAACTGATGAACGCATCATTAGCAAAACGCTATGCCAAAGCGCTCTTCGACTTAGCGCGGGAACAAGGCACGCTCGACCAAGTCGAAGCGGAAGTGCGTCTGCTCGATGAAGTGCTCCACGCGACTCCTGAACTCATGGATCTCTTAACGAATCCGGCAGTCAGTGACAGCGAGCTTGCACAGCTTTTAAAAGACAGCTTTGGTGATATGACGGCGATTGTCGTGAACACACTTCTCGTCATGGTCGAAAACGACCGTGCGGCAGAGGTTCGCGCATTGCCACGTTACGTCCGCGAATTGATCAACGACTACCGTGGGATTGCAGAGGGTATTGTCACAAGCGCCTACCCGTTGTCGGCAACAGACTTGAAAGACGTCGAACTCGTCTTCGGACAGAAGCTCGGGAAGACGCTCCAATTGAAGAACGTCGTCGATGAAGAAGTCATCGGTGGACTCCGTGTCCAAGTCGGATACACGACGTACGATGATACGATCGAAACGAAACTTACACGCCTTGAGCGTGAATTGTTGAATGCGTAAGAAATAGGGGTGAATTCAATGACAATCAAAGCTGAAGAAATCAGCGCCCTGCTAAAAGAACGAATCGCTTCGTACGGTTCTGAAATCGAGGTCAGCGAGACAGGTACAGTCATTCAAGTAGGTGACGGTATCGCTCGTGCACACGGACTCGATAACGTTATGGCGGGGGAACTCGTAGAGTTCTCTAACGGCGTAATGGGCTTGGCGCAAAACTTAGAAGAAGGTAACGTCGGGATTATCATCCTTGGCGATTACAAAGGTATCAAAGAAGGCGACTCTGTCAAACGTACAGGTCGCATCATGGAAGTTCCAGTTGGTGAGGCACTCCTCGGACGTGTCGTCAACCCACTCGGACAACCAATCGATGGTCTTGGACCAATCGTGACTGACACGTATAACCCGATTGAGCGTAAAGCTTACGGCGTTATGGCACGTAAATCGGTTCACGAACCACTTCAAACAGGAATTAAGGCGATTGACGCCCTCGTTCCAATCGGTCGTGGTCAGCGTGAGCTCATCATCGGTGACCGTCAGACAGGTAAAACATCTGTTGCCATCGATACGATTATCAACCAAAAAGAAGAGAACATGATTTGTATCTACGTTGCTATCGGTCAGAAAGAATCGACTGTACGTGGCGTAGTAGAGACGCTTCGTCAAAACGGAGCGCTCGACTATACAATCGTCGTTTCGGCATCGGCATCACAGCCGGCACCACTTCTTTACCTCGCACCATTCGCAGGGGTATCGATGGGTGAGTACTTCATGGATCGCGGACAACACGTCCTCGTCGTTTATGATGACCTTTCGAAACAAGCGGCAGCTTACCGTGAGCTCTCGCTCCTTCTCCGTCGTCCTCCAGGCCGCGAAGCCTACCCAGGGGATGTCTTCTACCTCCACTCACGCCTTCTTGAGCGTGCAGCGAAGTTGAACGACGAACTCGGCGGTGGTTCATTGACAGCACTTCCGTTCATCGAGACACAAGCATCGGATATCTCAGCATATATCCCGACAAACGTTATCTCGATCACAGACGGTCAGATCTTCCTTCAGTCGGACCTCTTCTTCTCTGGGGTACGCCCAGCGATCAACGCCGGTCTCTCAGTATCACGTGTTGGTGGTTCGGCACAGGTGAAAGCGATGAAGAAAGTTGCTGGTACACTTCGTCTTGACCTCGCGTCTTACCGTGAGCTCGAAGCGTTCGCTCAGTTCGGATCAGATCTCGACAAAGCGACACAATCGAAGTTGAACCGTGGTCAGCGTACGGTTGAAGTCTTGAAACAAGACTTGAACGCACCGCTTTCTGTAGACAAGCAAGTTATCATCATCTACGCACTCACGAAAGGTCATCTCGATGACATCCCAGTCACAGACATCCGTCGTTTCGAAACAGAAATGAACGCATGGCTCGACCAAAACCGTAAAGACCTCTGCCGTGAAATCCGTCAGACAGGAAACCTTCCTTCAGACGAGGCAATGGTCGACGCAATTACGGAATTCAAAAAGACGTTCTCGCCATCGGTTTAATCCGGTGACGAGCGTCTATTAAGGTGGTGAATCGAAATGGCATCATTACGTGAGATCCAGATGCGGATCACCTCGACCCAAAGCACGAAGCAAATCACGAAAGCGATGAACATGGTGTCGGCATCAAAGTTGAACCGGGCCCAAGGGAACAACGCCAACTTCAAGCCGTACATGGACAAGTTGCAAGAAGTCATCTCGTCGATCGCCGGTGGTACATCAGGCGCGACACACCCGATGCTTCAAGTACGTCCCGTCAAACGGACTGGTTATATCGTCATCACGTCAGACCGCGGACTCGCAGGTGGATACAACGCCAGCGTCTTGCGTGACGTGTACCGTGAACTCAAAGACAAGCACACATCAACAGATGAGTATCGTCTTTACGTAATCGGGAAAGTCGGTGTCCAGTTCTTCAAGTCACGCAACATTCCGGTGTATAGCGCGATGACAGGGCTAAACGACCAACCAACTTTTGTTGAAGTCGCAGAAATCGTCAAACAGACGGTAGGTGCCTTCAGCGAGGGCGAGATTGATGAATTGAAGCTTTGCTACAACTCGTTCATCTCGGTCATCAGCCAAGAAGTGAAGATTCAACAATTGCTCCCGCTCGGGGATATCGAACAGTCCGCATCCAATGTGATGTATGAATACGAACCAGAAGAAGAAACGATCTTAGCGGCGCTCCTCCCACGTTATGCGGAAGGACTCATCTACGGCGCATTGCTCGATGCGAAAGTGTCAGAGCACGCAGCCCGGATGACGGCGATGTCGAGTGCGACAGACAATGCGGATGAACTCATTCGCGGACTCAAACTCAAATTCAACCGCGCGCGTCAAGCAGCGATCACACAAGAAATCACAGAGATTGTCGGAGGTGCGTCGGCGCTTGAATAAGCGCACGCCCTCTAGATTGTAGGAGGCTAACACGATGAACGAATACGGCATGAAAGGCCGCGTAGTCGCAGTCATGGGCCCAGTTATCGACGTAAAGTTCGACAACCACTTACCGAACATCTACAACGCTCTCAAAGTCACACACGTGGCAGCGACAGCGGACGATGTTAGTGTCGACTTGACGCTCGAAGTAGCTGTTCACCTTGGTGACGACACGGTCCGTACGATTGCGATGGACTCAACTGACGGCGTTCGCCGCGGTATGGAAGTACTTGACTTAGGATCACCGATTTCGGTACCAGTTGGAGAAGCGACACTTGGACGTGTCTTCAACGTTCTCGGTAACCCGATCGATGATAAAGAAGTGGCAGCTGACGTGCTTCGTGCACCGATTCACCGTCAAGCGCCAACATTTGACGAATTGTCAACGAAAGTTGAAATCCTTGAAACAGGGATTAAAGTCGTCGACCTTCTCGCACCATACATCAAAGGTGGTAAAATCGGCCTCTTCGGTGGTGCCGGTGTAGGGAAAACCGTCCTCATCCAGGAACTCATCAACAACATCGCGCAAGAGCACAGCGGGATTTCTGTATTCGCAGGAGTCGGTGAGCGTACGCGTGAAGGGAATGACTTGTTCCACGAGATGACGGACTCAGGCGTTATCAAGCAAACAGCGATGGTCTTCGGTCAGATGAACGAACCACCTGGTGCACGTCTCCGTGTTGCCTTGACTGGTTTGACAATGGCAGAGTACTTCCGTGACGAGCAAGGACAAGACGTTCTTCTCTTCGTTGATAACATCTTCCGTTTCACACAAGCAGGTTCTGAGGTTTCAGCCCTTCTCGGACGTATGCCATCGGCGGTAGGTTACCAGCCGACACTTGCGACTGAAATGGGTATGCTTCAAGAGCGAATCACATCGACTGCAAAAGGATCGGTAACTTCGATTCAAGCGGTTTATGTACCAGCCGATGACTACACGGACCCGGCTCCGGCAACAACGTTCGCCCACCTTGATGCAACAACAAACCTTGAGCGTCGTCTTTCGGAGATGGGGATTTACCCAGCCGTTGACCCGCTCGCATCGACTTCACGTGCCCTCTCTCCTGAAATCGTAGGGAAAGAGCACTATGAGGTTGCACGTAACGTTCAACAGACGCTTCAGCGTTACAAAGAACTTCAAGACATCATCGCTATCCTCGGGATGGACGAGTTGTCTGAAGACGACAAACTCACGGTTCACCGTGCACGTCGTATTCAGTTCTTCTTATCACAAAACTTCCACGTGGCTGAGCAGTTCACGGGCCAAAAAGGTTCGTACGTGCCAGTCAAAGAGACAGTACGCGGCTTCAAAGAGATCCTCGAAGGTAAACACGACGATCTTCCTGAAGATGCATTCCGTCTCGTCGGTCCAATCGAAGACGTCATCGAAAAAGCGAAGACGTTGGTCTAAGACCTACGCGGAAGGGGGAAACTAGACGATGAATACTGTTCACGTCAACGTCGTCACCCCGGATGGTGCAGCCTTTGAAGGAGACGCACGAATGGTCATCGCCAAATCGGTCACTGGTGAGCTTGGTATTTTGCCAAAGCACATCCCGATGGTGACGCCACTCGACGTCTCAGTCCTCAAGCTGCGCCACGAAGATGGTGGACGCACGCTGATCGCAATCAGCGGCGGTTTCATGGAAGTTCGTCCCGACACGGTGACGATCTTAGCTGAAACAGCCGAAATGGCGGATAAGATCGACTATGATCGCGCTTCTGCGGCGAAAGTTCGTGCCGAGCGTCGTCTTCAAGACACGAAGCTCTCGGAACTCGAATTCCGTCGTGCGGAACTTGCGCTCAAAAAAGCGATCAACCGCTTAAGCATTCGCGATATGAAAGAATAAGAATGACTCTCACACGAAAGTGTGGGAGTTTTTTTGTTGTTTTTTGGAAAAGATGGGTCTTTTGTCGTGCTTCTAAATGACGGGACTAGTAAAAAATATATGGAAGAAGACCGATAATAAAGGTGGGAACTACCGTAAAGGAGATTAGGGAATGAAAGTTTACGTTGCGCGACAACCAATTTTTGACCAACAATTACGCGTTTGCGGCTACGAATTGTTATATCGCCGCAGCGAAAATAATATTTTTGAGAACGTAGATGATTCGTTGGCAACAGCTGACGTCATTCATAACGCTTACCTTGTGTTCAATTTTCGGGAATTGACAGAAGGGACGCGCGCGTTCATCAATTTCCCTCAGACGTTGATTGAAGGGGAAGTGCCTTCGTTGCTACCACGTCAATCGCTCGTCGTCGAAGTGCTCGAACATGTCGAACCGACGGAGAAAGTATTACAGTCTCTCCGCTCGTTAAGACGTCAAGGTTATACGATTGCACTGGATGATTTCGTATTTGAAGAGAAATATCGCCCATTGATTGGACTCGCCGACATCATCAAAATCGACTATCAAGCGACCCCAGTCGATCAACAGCAAAAATTGATTGATGCGCTCGGACACCGAGTCGAATTTTTGGCGGAAAAAATCGAGACACCCGCAGAGTATGAGATTGCGAAACGACTCGGATATAAAATGTTCCAAGGGTACTTCTTTAGTCGTCCCATCGTGGTGCACGGGGCCGAAGTGCATCCGTTGCGTCACACGCTCATTGAAATGTTGAAAGAGCTCGATCGTCCGGAACCGAGTTTTCGACGGATTTCAGCGCAAATTGAGCGAAGTGTCGACCTATCCTATAAGATGCTCCGTACGGTCAATACGGTGTATCAAAAAGGTCGTCGAACGATTGAATCAATCGAGCAAGCCGTCGCGCGAATCGGACTAGATGAGTTGAAACGATGGTCTTATTTGATGCTTCTTCGAGAGATGCAGACGTCTGAATCGAAAGAACTGATTAAACAGAGTGTCATTCGCGGAAAAATGATGGAGTTGATTGCGGAGGATACATTGACAGATGTATTACCGTTTGATGCATTCATTACGGGAATCTTTTCATCACTCGACGTCATTCTCGATGAGGCAATGCAAACGTTGATTGCAGAGCTTCCGGTGGCGCCTCCTGTAAAGGCAGCGTTACTCGGTGAACAGAACGGTTTGCGAAAGTTGTTAGAGGATGTCATCGACTACGAACAGTTGACGATTCCGCTCCATAACACAGATTCGGATTGGTCTCAATATTACGTCGAAGCGATTCGCTGGTCTCGTAGCCTTGACGAATCGATTGAATAATGTTTGAAATATGTGAGGGGCGTCAATTACTGTAGTAAGACCTTACTGCTGATGACGTCCCTTTTGGTGTGCTTGTAGAGAAAGTGAGTTGATCGAATGGTTCAAACCGCTCGAAGCTTAAGACCCTAAGTCTTTTTTTCTCTAACATGTCATGATATGATTAAAAATGGTACGAATTTTAGAAAAGAGGGGAATCGTCGATGGTCAATACCGTATTTTCGCTAGCGATTTATATCATAGCGATCTACGTCGCTTGGTGGGCACTCTTACCCGTCAAATGGGATAAGTTGCTCAATCAAGTGAGGAGTCCGCAAGCTGCTGTCTTGCGCGTTCTCGTAGCGGTTGTCTTCGGTTCACTGATTGCCCAGTTCTTTTTGGAGTACATTCGACTGGCGCAGGCGCTCGCACCTATACAGTAGTCGCAGAATATTTAACAAACTGTAATCCTGCTGTAACGACTCCTATATGATTATCATGTAGGATAAATTCGTCTGACATGATGTTTTTTTCATTCAATTTGCACTTATTTATTATTCAGATTGATTAATGAATGAAAAATCATCACGTTTTGCAAACCATTCAAATAATCGACATCATCACATCCGGATTCGGATATCGACGCACTATATAAAAAAACAATGAAGTTGGAGGACAAAGAGAGATATGAAGGATTTGATCGTAGTCCGTGGAGGACGTAAACTGTCAGGTACTGTGCGCGTTGAGGGAGCAAAAAACGCCGTACTCAAAACATTGGTTGCCACTCTATTAGCTAGCGAAGGAAAGTCAATCTTACAAAACGTACCACGTCTTGCTGACGTGTACACGATTAACAAAGTACTTCGTCACCTCGGTGCAGAGGTATCGTTCAATGAAGAAAAGAATGAAGTAACTGTCGATGCGTCGGGCGACATCAAAGATGAAGCACCGCTTGAGTACGTGCGGAAGATGCGTGCTTCAATCCTCGTCATGGGACCTCTTCTTGCCCGTCTCGGTCACGCTCGTGTAGCAATGCCGGGCGGATGCTCAATCGGCTCACGTCCGATTGACCTCCACTTAAAAGGATTCGAAGCGATGGGTGCGAAAACGGTCATCGGAAACGGATTCGTAGAAGCTTCTGTAGAAGGCCGTCTCCAAGGTGCTAAAATCTACTTGGACTTCCCATCTGTTGGTGCGACAGAGAACATCATGATGGCAGCTGTGCTTGCAGAGGGTACGACTATCATCGAGAACGTTGCAAAAGAACCTGAGATCGTCGACCTTGCGAACTTCTTAAACGGAATGGGCGCACACGTTCGCGGTGCAGGTACAGAAACAATCCGCATCGAAGGTGTAGAAACACTTCGCGGTGCAGAACACTCGATTATTCCAGACCGCATCGAAGCAGGTACGTTCCTCGTTGCTGGTGCAATCACAGGTAGTGACATCGAAGTCATCGGTGCAGAACGTGAGCACCTTCGTCCATTGATTTCAAAAATGGAAGAAATGGGTGTCCACTTCGAGGATACGGCAGAAGGCATGCGTGTCACGGCACCAGACGAATTGAAGCCGGTTGATGTGAAGACGATGCCACACCCAGGATTCCCGACAGACATGCAGTCACAAATGATGGCACTCGTCTTGAAAGCGGGCGGTACATCTGTCATCACGGAAACGGTGTTTGAGAATCGCTTTATGCACGTCGAAGAGTTCCGTCGTATGAACGCGGACATTAAGATTGAAGGACGTTCAGCAATCGTCAAAGGTGGCGTACGCCTTCAAGGAGCGGAAGTTGTCGCAACGGACCTTCGTGCCGGAGCAGCACTTATTCTAGCAGGTCTCATCGCGGAAGAAGAGACACGCGTTGGAGATTTATATCATATCGACCGTGGATACGTTGACTTCCACAAGAAACTTCAAGCACTCGGTGCTGACATCGAGCGTATTGAAGGAACTGTCGAAGTTGCTGAAGAAATGGTTCAGAACTAAGAAACGAGCACGAATTAGAGGGCGAGGAGAGACTCTTCTCGCTCTTTTCAATGAAGAAACGAACGGAGGAACCTATACATCATGTTTTCAAAAGATATCGGGATTGATTTAGGGACAGCAAACGTTGTCATTCACGTCAAAGGGAAAGGAATCGTCTTAGACGAACCTTCAGTCGTTGCGATAAAACGCTCTACAGGAAAAGTACTAGCAGTCGGTTCAGAAGCGTATGAGATGGTTGGTCGTACACCTGGTGATATCGTGGCGATCCGTCCTCTCCGTGACGGAGTCATCGCCGATTTCGCCACAACAGAAGAAATGCTCCGTCACTTCATCGAGAAAATTCAAGTCCGAGGCTTCTTCGGAGGCATCCGCATGCTGATTTGTACACCTGCGAACGTCACGCCGGTTGAAGCAAAAGCCATTCGTGAAGCTGCTGAGAAAGCTGGCGCGAAAGAAGTCTTCCTCGCCGTCGAACCAAAAGCTGCGGCAGTCGGTTCAGGCATGGATATTTGGAAGCCGGTTGGTCACATGATCATTGACATTGGTGGTGGGACGACCGACGTCGCCATTTTATCAATGGGAGACATCGTCTGCGGTGAGACTATCAAGATTGCAGGGGATCGCTTCGATACGGACATCCTTCGTGCCATCAAAGAGAAGCACAAGCTGATCATCGGAGAACGTACAGCTGAACAAATCAAGAAAGAAATCGCGACGGTCTTCCCAGGAGGGCGTAACGAATCGATGGATATTCGTGGACGTGACATGGTACGTGGATTGCCTCGTACGGTGACCATTACGTCAGAAGAACTTCGTGAAGCGATGGCTGAATCAGCTAATGAAATCGTCGAAGCAGCGAAGCGTGTCCTTGAACAGACACCACCAGAACTTGCAGCGGATATCATCGACCGCGGAATCATCATGACAGGTGGGGGATCACTCCTTCACGGTCTTGACCAACTCGTCGCAGAGCGTGTCATGTTGCCGGTCATGATGGCCGAGGAGCCGACACTCAGTGTCGCGCACGGAACGGGAATCATGCTCGAAAACTTAGATCGATTGAAATAAACAGACAAGCGACCGCGTGCGGTCGCTTGTTTTTTGTATGTTCAACTCAATATTTCGGAGACGAGTGCCAACACGTTGCCTTCAGAATCTTTGAAGAAACTCATCCACGTTTCTGTCGTCCCCATTTTTGCCACACAGTGTGGTTCATCAATGAAAGTCACTCCTGCATTTTTCAACTGAGCATAAGCGTCATCGATGGATGCGATACTCAAATAGAGAATTGGACTTGATTTTGCAAAAACATCATTCTCTGGAGGGGACAACATGAGGCGAACGCCCCCACAGTCGAAAAATGCGAGCAATCCTGCTTGAAAGAGAAAGGGTACCTCAAGCGTGTCTCGATAGAATTGAACGGCACGGTCTAACTCTTTGACAGGGATGTAGATTTGTTTGATTTGTTGAATGAGGCTCATGGGATTCATCCTTTCAATATGTATTTGAAACAGGAAGGGGTAACTCTGATTCAAGTTGACGTTGGAGACGGTTGGTAAGTCCTGTTGGGTGAGACATTAAGCCGATAGAAATATGTAATGGGAATAGGGTATGTAAGTCGCCAGGATAATATGAGCCATCTCGAGGTAACGTATGATTGACAATCCGAGAGACTCCTGAGGAATGGTCAATGTGTAAGACGATTGGAGCAGATATTCCGGTCCCTCGCTCAAGTTGTTGATGGTTAGGATAATATTCTTGTAGAAGCACCCATACATACACTTCCTGTCGAGTCGTACTCGTCCCGAGGATTTGATAGCTGGCATAAACATCCCCACCGAAATTAGGAGACATGACTTGAGTTGTCAAGTAGCGCTCCAACACGTTCTGATTGACGTCGACGGATTGGGTAAGCGTGACAAATGATTCATCCGTCAAGGCAGCATAGAGCAAAGCACTCAATATCCATGTACAAAATGTCGTTATGATCAACTTTTTCAAATAAGCGCCTCCCAATACCGATGTGATGAATCATATATATCCATCATATCTAAAGAGGATACGAATATATAGTTCATTCATGGGAAAAATTGTATATAATGAAATCATTAATCAATGAGAGGGGAATCATGATGGCACCGATTCACTAATGAACTGAACAGAATAATCAAATAGAATCGGAGGACATCATGAACAAACCACTTACACTCATTACTGGCGTCAGTCGCAATCAAGGCATCGGTGCTGCGATTGCGCGAAAACTTGCTTCTGAAGGACATGACTTGTACTTGACGCACTGGAGTCCGTTTGACGCTAAAGAAGGAATCGGGGAAGAAATTGGCTTCATCGAACGATTGGTTCAAGAACTGACTGAAGAAGGGGCCCGTGTCGAGCATGAGGCATACGATTTGGCTTCAGGAGACGAGGTCGGATTACTTGATCGAATGGAAGCTAAACTTGGTATACCGAGCAGGCTAATCCATAACGCGACCTATGAGCGACATGTCAACGTTGAGAACTTTACAACCGACGTATTGAGAAAACATTACCTGGTGAATAACGAAGGGACACTCGGACTCACCTTTGCGTTTATTGAGCGCTATAAACAAGCGGGACATCAAGATGGGCGAATCCTGTTCTTCGTATCGGGGGGACCGGATGCGAATAACCTGGCCTACATCGCAACGAAAGGTGCATTGATTGCCATCACACCTGCGTTGGCGAAAGGATTAGGAGAATACGGCATTTCGGTGAATGCGTTCGATCCGGGACCGACGGATACGGGTTGGATCAATGACGAACTTCGAGAACACTTGCTACCATTATTTCCTTACAAGCGAATGGGGACGCCTGAAGATACGGCTCGCTTCGTCGCTTTCTTGATGGGCCCAGACGGCGCATGGGTGAATGGCCAACATCTTCACGTTGACGGAGGGTTTACTGGGCGCTAATAGAGAACGTTCGATGGATACAATAAAAAAAAGACATCTCACTTTAAGTGTGAGATGTCTTTTTTCAATGCCATGTATAGTCTTTATCAACAAATAAACGATTTTTTAAGTCTGTTTTAGAAATTGAAGGATTTGGTGCATCAAGCCAATCGTAATAATCACAGGCACAGGAATCACCAAGTTCGATAGAATAGCCATTATTTATTGTATTAACAGTTATATCGAGTTCATGTTCAGCTAACGTCTTTTTCAATCGATAAATCGTGTTGTATACGTTGTGTAAGGCGCGTTGTGGTTCATCGATGTCCGGGTAAAGGGTTTCGGCAAGCACCCACTTATTAATGACCTGCTTACGATGAAAAACTAAGTAGGCAAATAACTCCTCTGTTTTTTGTGTTGGCCACTTCACAAGATTTCCATCTTGTGTTCGTACCGAAAAACGATCTAGAAATTGTATGCGACAAGATTGATTGAGATTCTTTTGTTGAATCGCCTCATAGCGCTGGATGATACGCGGAATGACGTTATGAATCATCTGCTCTGTGATGGGCTTCAACAAGTAATGCGTGGCATGCAAATTGAACGCTTCAACGGCATACTGTTGATGGGCGGTCGTGAAGACGACTTGTGTCCGTTCCGGCAAATAGGTCGCCAATTCGAGCCCCGTCATTTCAGGCATCTCGATATCTAAAAAGACAAGGTCTACCGGGTGCTCTTGAATAAAAGTGAGAGCTTGAACCGGACTTTGGAATGAACCAATCCACTCAAGAGACGGCTCCTCTTTTACAATCCGCTCCATCATCCCTAAAATATGATGTTCATCTTCAATTAAAATCGTACGCATCTAAATGATTCGTCCTTTCCTGTTTTGGTAAACGCAGGTGAATGGTGGTGCCTTTTTTCAAAGTGGAGGCTAAGTCAAACGTTGCACCATGAAGGTGTTCGATTCGACTTTTAATATTGCAAATCCCAATCCCAGATGTTTTGTTTGATACGTTTGGATCAAAACCACTCCCTGTATCTTGAACATAAATCTCAATCATTCCTTTTCGTTCCTGGATAGAAAGTGTCAATCGCTTTTGTCCTGGGTGTCGATAGAGACCATGTCGCACGGCATTTTCAACGAGTGGTTGAATTAATAAAGGTGGAATCGAACAGTCGAGAAGAGATTCATCAATTTCTTTCTCGACGTAGAACGAATCACGAAACCGTGTCTGTTCAATGGCGAGATACGAGTCAATCATATCGACTTCTTGACGAATCGATATCTCGTTTTCAGTTCGACCATTTTCAAAAATGAAGCGGACATAAGTGCTCAAGTGACTGAGTAGACGAGCCGCATCGGGTGGAGATGTGTAACAGAGTGCAATCACATTCCCGAACGTATTGTAAAGGAAGTGAGGTTTGATTTGAGCATTAAAGAAGGACATCTCGTGCTGAGAAGCCAACACCTCGACTTGTTGCTTTTTCCTTTTGTCGGTAGACAAGTGAATCGGTAGAAGTAAAAACATCAATAGGAAATAGATGATGGTAAACGTATTGGCGTACAGCTGCTGATTGGGCGAGACGATGAACGTCGACGTCATGATTCCGATATACCCGACGAGTTGGGCGAGCGTGAAAGTTAGTAACTCGAGCGGATTGCCTGTCTTGTACTTTTCAAGAAGCCATCCAATATTCAATCCGACCCAGAAGAACGTGATAAATAAAACGATCATCCATACAAAGTATTCATACACTTCGTAAACGGAAGAGGGCAGGAAGATGGCTAGTACAGTCAATCCATATAGTGGATATCTCGAAATGGCCAAAAACCGGTCAAATGACACACGTTCCAAACATCGCGAAAACTCGATTAACATGATGATGCTCAGTAAGGCTAAACTTAACGTCAACTTATCACTACCCGAGATCCACATGCCGTCTCGGGACATGATTGAAAAACTCGTCAACAAAAAGAAAGCTGTTCCGAAACCATACAACCGTTCATTTCGGTGAAAGAGATAGACGATGGCATAGAACATGGCAATCAAAAGTGAAATGAGCAACATGAAAAATTCGTAGCCGGCATAAGCATTTTGAGTGGTCATGATGGCATGTAACGGTCCGACCAATATACTTTCTTCGATGGGTGCGAAATTACCTGCCTGTCGTTCATGTTGAATCGTCAGTCGGAATTGTTTTGTCTCATCATCGAGCAGGAGGAGAGACGGCTGCTCGACGAGACGATTGTTTCCAATTTGTATCGTTTCAACCATTTTCCCATCTATCAAAATCTTAGAGGATGATAGGGACTTTGGAATGAGCAAGGCATACGTACCGGTTGGCAACGCGATATCGAGTTCGTAGGTAGATTCACGATAAGGGGTTGTAAACGGAATGGTTCGATAGGAGCGACGATCAACTTGGCTGACAATTCCTGACTCATAACGCCATGAGCCGTCTAGTCGTAAAATCTCTTCGTCAACAGTAGAAGAGAGAAGAGAAGCTTCGCCCTTGTCAACGGTGACGGTTGGATTAATCGACTGATGTCGAATCAATAAAGTGAGACTGACGCCAATCAACATCACAAGGATGAAGATAAACGTCATTCGATTACGCGTCATGTGCACATTCCCTTCAATCTTTGTGAGTTTCTTGTGAGGTCCTTCCGTTATTCTTCCTATTAGGTGAATGGATTTTTGAAGTGACTCTCCGTCTCATCATCGTACCCGAACTTTTTTTGTTTGAACAGAAAAAGTCATTCACCGTACGAGGTGAAGCATTCTAAGAGTGAAGGAAGAAGGCATTCCATGAAACGTTGGATTGAACAACGCATTAGTCGACAAGTTATGACAATTTTCTATATATTGATTGCCTTAGTGACGCTCACGTCAATTGGAACCTATTTTTATACACAGCAATCGATTCAAGAGACGACCGTAAAATTAGAAAGAATCAGTGAGCAACGTGCACGGGCGACAGACCTGTTTGAAACGTGGCAATCGATGCAATATGAATTACGAGGGCACGTCCTGCTAGGAGAACGTGCGCTATTAGAAGAAGTAAGAACAGCTCAAACGAACATCGACGAGCAAACGACCTGGTTCGAAGAACAGGCAAGAAACGCGGAAGAAATACAGTTCGCAGAGGATGCGAGACTTCTCTTCTCCATTTATACAACACGCGTCATGCCGGCACTTGAAGAATATGTGGTTGCGAAGCAGGCAGGAGAAATTGATGAATCCTTCCTGCAAATGCGTACGGTCGGGCAATTCATGCCGAAAAATGAAACGTCGACTCAGACGCGATTTAAATTGAACTCAAGTAGTGCTGCCGATATGAGCGCGAGCATCGTCGATATGGAGTCGGTCTTTACCGACTATCGACAAAATCTTGATTTTCAAGAAAGTGAATTGCGAGATGCGCTGTCAAAACAGTTGGTGAAAGCCCAATGGATGTGGCTTTTGATTCTACTCGGGGCATTGTTCATATTGTTTGTCGGGTTGCAGCCATATATTTTAAGGTTGACCAATCAACTGCAGACGCTGATGGTTAACAGTGAGCGACTTGCGAGTAATCCGAGTGCAACGCTCATCCCGATTAAACCGCTACAAAACGAAGTCGGACAACTGTCGAAAGCGTTTAATGAGATGGCGACCTCACTTAGGAGCCAACAAGATCAAGTGAATCTCGAACGAGAGAAGACCGCTCGAATTTTGCACACGATGCGCGATTCTATCGTCTACACGGAACTCAAGACGAATGAACGCTTTGGGAACAGTGCGCTCTTTGAGTTATATGAACATCCGATTCCATCAACAGAACGGGGCAGTCTATACCCGATTGCGATGTATTACCCGATGTTCATGAACCAGATTGATGATCAAGAGGGACTGAATCGCTTCACGAAGCGTGCTAAAGAAGAAGGTATGTTCGACGAAGCGTTCACGTATACGATGCATGAGGGTCAGAAAACGATTCGCATGTACGCCGAACCGATTGATCTTCAAAATGAACGTGTAGGTGTCATCTTCGTTTCACGAGATATTACCCAGGAAACAGAAATCAATCGCTTGAAAACAGAGCTTGTAGCGACAGTATCACATGAGCTTCGGACGCCCCTTACCTCGATTCTTGGTTTTTCAGAACTGCTCAAAAGTCGTCAATTGGAAAACACGAAGCGAGAGCGCTATTTAGACATGATTGCGAGTGAGACAAAGCGGCTCGAACGACTCGTGAGTGACTTGCTAGATGTTCAAAAAATGGAGGCGGGTATGAGCGTACCTGACTTTAAAGTAGAGAGTCTATATGATTTATTATCAGATCTACTCGAAATCCACGCAGGGTCGACGGAGCATCATTTCTTCCACTTTGATTGTGATGAATCGCTATTCGTCGCGGGAGATCCGGCCCAATTACGTCAAGTATTCTCGAACATCTTGAACAATGCCATCAAGTATTCTCCACGCGGTGGGAATGTGACAGTCGATGTCACGTGTGAAGATGACACGATTCAAATCGGGATCACGGATGAAGGGTTAGGACTTTCGGAAGAAGATGCAACACGAATCTTTGATAAATTTTATCGTTCGGCATCGGAAGAAAGTAAACGCATTGGTGGAACCGGATTAGGTTTAGCAATCTGTAAAGAAATCGTTCAACTGCACGGTGGTACCATCTCTGTTCAATCTCAACTAGGAGAAGGAACGACGATGATTGTCGAGTTACCGATGGTCGACCATGTCAATGAAGAGAGTTCATCCTAATTTATGGGATGAACTTTTTTTGAAAAAACGGTGAATGTCACGCTCGTTTGGTACGATATAGAGAGTGAATCATGTTATAGGATGAAAGGAAGACGATTATGCTACGCGGATTATATACAGCAGTGGGAGCGATGAATGCCCTGCAACGCCAACAAGAGATTTTGAGCAACAACCTTGGTAATGTGAGAACACCAGGCTTCAAAGCGTCTGATGGCGTGGTACGTTCGTTTCCGGAGATGCTTCTTGCACAAGTCAGCAATCCGGATAACGCGAAATCGCGCGTGAAGGGAGAAGTAGGTACCCTATCAATGGGCGTCTATCTTCAAGAAACAATGCCCCGATTCTCAGCTGGGAGTATCACAGAATCCGGTAGCCCGACCGACCTGTATTTAAAGGCACCTACTGATTTTGCGGGAGCCCCGATGTTTGCAGTCGAACAAGGCGGCGAGACGTTATATACGACAAATGGACGCTTCTCGATCGATGAGACGCTCTTCCTTCGTTCTGCGGACGGCGGATATATCCTTTCTGATGAAGGGGAACGAATCCAATTACCATCGAGTGAGTTTCAAGTTGGGAAAGATGGCGTCATCACATCGCTTGGACAAAACGTGGCGACTCTTGGTGCCTACCAAATCGATGACTTGACGACTCTTGAACAAGTCGGCAATGACTGGCGTGTGACGGGTGATGCCCCGGCGCCGGCCCAGGTCGAAGTACTACAAGGATTTATTGAAGAAGCGAACGTCAACCTCGACCAGACGATGGCAGACTTGATGATGACGTATCGTCAGTTTGAGGCGAATCAAAAGGTCGTCCAAGCGTATGATAAAAGTGCCGAGCGGGCAATCGAAATCGCTCGTATTCGTTAAGGAGGAACACCATGCAGTCCATTTATAACTCGGTCAACTCTCTGTCTCAACTTCAGCGTCAATTAGATGTGACAGGTCACAATATCG
Source organism: Exiguobacterium sp. BG5(2022) (assembly GCF_031844365.1). Classification (GTDB taxonomy): domain Bacteria; phylum Bacillota; class Bacilli; order Exiguobacteriales; family Exiguobacteriaceae; genus Exiguobacterium; species Exiguobacterium profundum. Next base: position 1,742,033 of record NZ_JAUZVB010000001.1, on the reverse strand, counting down.
CAAACGTCGATACGGTCGGCTTTAAGCGTCAACAGGGGCATTTTGCTTCGCTATTGTCGCAGGCGTATAACAACCAACCGCGTCCCGAATTCGAAGTCGGTCGAGACACACCGAACGGGATTCGGATTGGAGTCGGGGGACATGTCGCCGATATTACACAGCAGTTCAATATCGGACAAGTACGTACGACAGATCGTGGATTGGACGTCTTTTTAAAGGCGAGCCGTCAATTTTTTGTCGTGAACACGCCGAACGGTGTCGGGGTGACTCGAAGTGGAAACATGCAATTGTCAGTCGGTGACGAGACGACGCTCGTTGATGTGAACGGGAATCCGCTTCTTGGAGATGACGGTAATCCAATCACGATGCCGAACGATGCGACGAATCAGCGCATTCGTCAAGACGGTGTGGTCGTTGCGAATGTGAATGGCGTTGAACAAGAATTCGGACGTCTCGACATCGTAGAAGTCCGCAATACGTCGGAATTACGTCCGCTCGGAGATAACGTGTTCGCAGCGGATTTGGAGACCGAAGTCGATCGTCCACTCGGAAATCTATTGATTGAAGGGACACTCGAGTCATCGAACGTTGATTTGACGAAAGAGATGACTGATATGACAATCACACAACGAGCATATCAAATGAACTCACGGGCGATGTCAATGAGCGATCAGATGATGGGGCTTGTCACGGCGTTACGTCCATAACGCATACCGCTTCTCGAGCCGAGAAGCGGTTTTTTTTATAGACAAAGGGGGAGAAGCATCAATGCGGATTGTAGTCGCGATGGATTCATTCAAAGGCTCACTTTCGAGTATGGAAGCAAATCAAGCGGTCCTTCGTGCGCTTGAAGGGCATGAGGTCACCATCATACCGATCTCTGACGGAGGAGAAGGTTTTTTGGATGCTTGGATTGCGACACATGCAGAAGGAACCATTATAGAAGAAAATGTCGTGTGCTTGGATGGAATACAGCGCGTTGCACGTTTTGGTTTCGAGCCGTCAACGAGGCACGCGGTAATCGAAGTGGCGGAAACAGCAGGATTGACACTCCTCGCTCATGTCGATCCGTGGCGCTACAGTTCAGTCGGAGTCGGTCAACAGATCGTTCAAGCGCTAGAGCGTGGGGCGAAGATCATCACCATCGGGCTCGGAGGGAGCGGAACGATGGATGGTGGGAAAGGATTGCTCGAAGCGTTAGGTGTTCGTTTTCTTGATGCGAACGGCTCTGTGTTATCGACCATTCCCCATCGACTAGAAGAAGTGGCATCAATTGATTGGTCCGGTCTTCATCCGCGTGCGCGCGAGGTCGTATGGAGAATGTCTTCCGATGTACAGAACCCATTGATTGGTGGAAGTGGAGCAGCCTATGTGTTCGGACCCCAGAAAGGATTGGCGGCAGATGTAGTGAAGCGATATGACCGGATCCTCGATCACTACGCGAACTGTTTTGAAGTGGATAGAAGAGCACTTCCTGGAGCAGGGGCGGCTGGCGGCATCGGCTTTGCGCTATTGCAGCTTGGTGCAATCTACGTGAGTGGCATCGAAGAAGTGGTCAGTTGGTCTAAGCTCGAAGAACAGTTAGAAAAAGCAGATTGGCTGATTACAGGAGAGGGTAAATTTGACGCGCAAAGCTTTGAGGGAAAGGCACCGTATGGGTTGGCACGCCTTGCGAATACGCATGGGGTCCCGACCCTCGTCTTCACCGGACAGTCCGATTACACATCGCATATGGAGTCCGGCATCGTCGCCATTTTTCCAATCGTGTCTCGGATCATGACGTTAGAAGAAGCGATTTGGGAAGCAGCTCCGTTGCTGACGAATGCGGTCCAACGCGTGCGTCACCTCATTGAAAAGGCGCCACGACAGTAGTCGGGCGCCTTCGCATTCATAAAGAACGATTTTTTAGCAGATCACGAATCTCTGTCAACAGTTGCTCTTCTTTCGTTGGTGTCGGAATAGCAGCTTCCTCCACTTCTTTTTCACGCTGTAAACGATTGATGACTTTGACAATCAAGAAGAGGGCGATGGCGATCAAGAAGAAGGACACAATCTGTTGAATAAAATTGCCATATAACACGTCCACTCCGAGTACACTTGCTTTTAAGCTAGAAAAATCGATTCCTCCAATAATGATTCCGAGAAGCGGCATAAAGATATCGTTGACGAGTGAGTTCACGATTGCAGTGAACGCTGCACCGAGTACGACAGCAATCGCCAAGTCGATGACGTTCCCCCGCATTGCGAATTTTTTAAATTCATTCCACATAGACAAACCTCCTGACGTTGAATAGTCTAAGCGTAGCATATTTGAAGGGAAAGAAATAAATCGTTCGACTTCTATCAGGGAAGGATGCTTGTTCGACTTTTCTGCATAGGGTACACTAAAAAGGTAGCAATTTACGCATTTTAATACCAGGTACTAATATGATATAATCATTTTAGCTGAAAGGATGGTTGGACGTGGCGAACGATGAACAGACGAGTTCGGAAGAACAAAAAGGTTCACCAGAACAAGAGACGAAGCAGAAAAAGCAATCGCGATTATCGAATCATCGTCGATTCCCGATTTTACTGCGCGTGCTCGTTGTTTTAGTGTTGGCAATCGCGATGCTCGCCCTCGGAGCGGTCATCGGATATAGCGTCATTGGCGGAGGCGATTGGAAAGATGTATTTGACATCGAGACCTGGCGCCATATCACCGATTTTTGGCTAACCTCTTAAAGGCGGTGGATGGATGTATACAATTGAGCAAATCAAAGAAGTAATCCCACACAGATACCCGTTTCTGTTAATTGATCGAATTATTGAAGTCGAGGAAAAGAAGCGTGCTGTTGGATTAAAAAATGTCACGGCGAATGAAGAGTTCTTTAACGGGCATTTCCCAGACTATAACGTCATGCCAGGTGTCTTGATTGTTGAAGCACTCGCACAAGTCGGTGCTTTTGCAATGTTGAAAGACGAATCGAATCGAGGCAAGCTCGCCTTTTTTGCAGGGATTGACAACTGCCGTTTCAAACGCCAAGTCGTCCCGGGTGATCAACTTCGCCTCGAGGTAGAAATCATGAAAATTCGTGGACCAATTGGTAAAGGACGTGCCGTGGCCACGGTCGACGGAGAAGTTGCTTGTGAAGCAGAACTCACTTTCGCCTTGAAGTAAGGAGAAATGGGATGCGTGCTTTAGTCATTGTATTATTAGTTGGCTTGATGACGATTGTGGGTTGTCAGCAGCTCCAGACAGAAGAGTCGAGTGAAGAGAACGTCGTTTACGAACAAAATGTGGATGAAACGATGATTGATAAACGTGCAGGACAGTCCGATGCAATCGCCGTTTCTCTTGAGCGAACGAATAACACGACGATGCTCTTCACGATTCGAATGCTCGAAAATCGTCGTCTTGATCCGACGACGGTCATGAGTTATGAGGTCGAAGGCGAACGCGTTGCGATTCCGTTTGGTGAACTGATTGCAGAGCGTGAAGAGGATATTCGGACGTATGAGTATCAGACGGACGTAGACCCGGATCTGTTCGTATCAGAGACACTTCCACTCTTCCATCTCGTTGAAGAAGGTGAATCGGAAATCACGATACCACTCGAAGTCATTAATTCGACAAATGGTGAATAAGAAACAGGCGATGTTGTCGAAAATCGCCTGTTTTTTTGTGGAGATAAGTCTATTCTATCCGATAAAAAGAGTAAGGAGAGAATGGAGGAATTTTGAGATGAAACAGAAATCAGAGTCGTTACAGACGCGCATTCTAGCATCAATGTTGGTCTTCGTCACGTTGCTCATCATTTTGTTTGGAGTAGTGCAATACTTCAGTACGAAGCATTCCGTACTCAGTACGTTACATGCGACGTTAATTGAAGATGGTGAACGGATTAGTGAATCATTGGATGTCGATGCCTATGCATCCTTCGTAGCGAATCCGTCAAAAAATGAGCAGTATGAGCAGTTTCGTGAATACTTAGATGCATATCGTCAGCAAATTGGAGCGATGTATGTATACACGATCGCCACAGAGGGCGAGGAAGTTCGAATGATCGTGGACGGATTGAGCGAAGCGGATGCTGCGGAGATTGGTTCTCCGACTACAGCGATGACGTATGAAGGAGCAAAGCCCGCATTCCAAGGTGAGACCGTCGCAACCGATGTCATCGATGATCCGGAGTACGGGAAGTATGTGACGGTGCTTGTCCCGATTAAACAAGGGAACGAGGTAGTTGGGGTACTCGGAATTGATAAAGCTGCTACTGAGGTCTCCGCGATTACAGGAGATGTCTTAAAAGAAAGTTTAGTTCCAATCTTAATCGGTTTACTCGTGCTCCTTGTCGTTTCGGGAATCATCATCTGGCGTTATCTTGGCTGGAAATTGCGTCCGCTCCAAGCATTAGAGCGTGTGGCCACATCCATTGCTGAAGGTGATTTGGCGACAGCGACGACTGCGGTTGAAGGTATTAAGTTAAAATCTAATGACGAAATCAAACGTCTGACGGTGTCGATGGATAAGATGACACATATGTTAAAAGATTTGATTTCCGGCATTCAAACGTCGGCACAGACGGTACGGGATGAGAGTGGCAACGTTTCAGGTATCTCAGAAGAAGTAAATGATGCCTCTCGCCAAATTGCCTATACGATGGAAGAAATCGCAAGCGGTGTTGAGAATCAAAGTGTCTTGACGATGCGTCTTTACGGACATATGAATGAATTTTCGACACTTGTCGAGCAAACGACATCAGACGGAGAACAAGTGAGTGAGCAGGCGGAAGTCGTCAGTCGGGTGACGATGGATGGTCTACGTTACATGGAGAGTGCCGTCGACCAAATGACTCACATTCATGCGCAAGTGAAAACATCACAAGGACAAGTCCGCGACTTTGAACAACAAGCGGACGAGGTGACGGAACTGGTCACGATGATTCGTCAAATTTCACAACAGACAAACTTGCTTGCACTCAATGCAGCGATTGAAGCGGCTCGGGCCGGTGAACACGGAAAAGGGTTTGCCGTCGTCGCCTCGGAGATTCGGAAACTTTCGGATAGTGTCGCTGAGTCTGTCAGTGAAATTTCGGAAATCGTCGGAAGCGTCAAACAAAATTCGATTGCGCTCGGTCAAACCTTTACAGAGAGCATGACGGCTGCAGAGGAAGGGAAAGCGACACTTGAATCAACGAAGCGTGCGTTCACTGAAATCGAACAGAGCGTTCGTCACATGCAACAATTGACGAGTTCGATGCGTGGCCAACTCGATCGAGTGAAGACGAACCAGGACCACATTCAACATGGACTGTCTGAAATTGCTTCGATTTCAGAAGAAAGTACGGCCGGAAATGAGGAAGTGGCTGCTTCGACGGAACAGATGTCGGCGACGAGTGAGACGATGAATCGTCTCGTAAAAGATTTGTCGAGCACGGCAGAGGACATGCAACGAATGAGTCAACAGTTCAAGTTATAAACAGTCTCACTTCAGACAGACCTCTCGTGCGTCCGCTATAATGGGCGCAAGGGAGGTTTTTTCATGCAACAATTCTCTAGTGAACTGACACAGTTTCGGGGAAGTCATTATGACTTCGGACGATTTCAAGGAAAATATATTAAGCGCAGTCAATTGCTCGAAAATCGGACGGATCAGTGGAAACTACGCGTTCCGCGATTTGAGATTGATGCCACTGAGGCGAAGGCTGCCTTCGATGAATTTGCTCCAAAGATTTGGGAAGAGTTGATTGGGTTACAAGATGAGCTGAAGCTGTCGCTCAATGACACGTTACTTCATTTTGGACATTTTCGAGTCAACAATCCAATCAGCGGCTGTTCGATTTTGACGGGGGATAACTTTCTCGTTCGGAATTACGATTATCACCCGATGACGTATGACGGTCGATACAACGTCTTTCAACCGGATGACGGGTATGCGGTCATCGGACCGGTCTCTCGTGTCACCGGACGTATGGACGGAATGAATGAAAAAGGACTTGCCATGGGCTACAATTTCATCAATCGTCGTCGACCCGGGGACGGGTTTGTCTGTCAAATGATTGGACGAATCATTCTAGAAACATGTGCGACGGTGGAAGAAGCAGTCGATTTATTAAAAGAGATTCCGCATCGCGGGTCATTCACATACGTCGTCCATGACAAATCATCGAAAACACGTGTAATCGAGGCGACGCCTCGAGACATCCAAGTACGGGAATCGAATATCTGTACAAACCATTTTGAACTACTCCAACACGAGAATCGCTATCATCTTGATGATTCGACTCGTCGCATGATGGAAATCAAAGTCGTGCAACACTTGATTCAAGATGCGGAGAGCGCATTCCGTCTCATGAACGACACCGACAAGGGCGTCTTTTCAGAATTGTACAAGAGTTGGGCGGGAACGATTCATACGGCTGCTTATTTCCCTGAAACGCTCGAGACCTGGTTTGCGCTCGGTGGAGACCGTGACCCGGTCATCTTCGACTTCCAAAAATGGCTCGATGGGGAAGATTTCGATCTTCATGCACTTGACGGTGAATTGGCGACAGATATCGAGTTTGCGAATACGGTTCAACTTTGGCGCTGACGTTTGTCAGTGCTTTTTTTAGGAGAAACGGGAATACCCATTATAGGAGGGATGAAAGATGAAACGATTTGGAATCATACTCATCATGCTGACACTTGTTACACTACTCGGAGGTTGTGTTCCGGGTGACGGGACGTACACGACGGATCCGGCAGGTTTTTTCTGGGGTATTTGGCACGGATGGATTGCACCGATCTCACTCATTTTAGGATTATTCAATGATACGTATCGTGTGTATGAAGTGAACAATACCGGCTGGTTCTATGATTTAGGATTTTACATCGCTGTCATCAGTGGATTTGGTGGATTGACGTTGACGCGGAAAAGTCGAGGGTAATCTGGAGTGACCAAACGAGGTCACTCTTTTTAAAATCTTTTTTACCGTAAACGCTTGCATAAAAATATTTTTCGTATTATGATTCAGGTGAAAATGATTTTAAGGAGGATTTATTCATGTCACGTCTCTTTGAACGAGCGCAACAATTCGGGAAATCGTTCATGTTGCCGATTGCTGTCTTACCGGCCGCTGGACTACTGTTAGGAATTGGGGGCGCCTTGTCTAACCCGAATACGGTGCAAGCGTACCCGTTCCTCGACATCGACTGGTTGCAACATCTATTTACCATTATGGCGGCTGCCGGTTCGATTGTATTCGCGAACTTGGCTGTGTTGTTTGCCATCGGTGTCGCTGTCGGACTCGCGAAGTCTGATAAAGGAACGGCCGGATTGGCAGCGATGCTTGGGTATTTGATTATGAATGCGACCATCAACGCAATGCTTCAGATTACTGGAGAGTTGATGGAAACGAACTTAGCGAGTGCCGGTCAAGGGATGGCGCTCGGAATTCAAACCCTTGAAACTGGTGTGTTCGGTGGGATCTTGATTGGGATTGTCACGGCGCTCTTGCATAACCGCTACAACAAGCAAGTGCTTCCACAGTTCCTCGGGTTCTTCAGCGGATCACGTTTTGTCCCAATCATCACGTCATTCGTTGCGATTGGTGTAGGGATTGGGCTCTACTTCATCTGGCCGACGGTGCAGAACGGGATTTTCTCGTTAGGTGGTCTCGTTGAAAAAACAGGATATATCGGAACATTCATTTATGGGTTCGTCCTTCGGATGCTTGGACCATTTGGGTTGCACCATATCTTCTACATTCCGTTTTGGACCACTGGGCTCGGGGGCTCGATGGTCATTGACGGATCATTGATCGAAGGAACGCAAAAGATTTTCTTCGCGCAGTTGGCTGACCCGAACACGACACAATTCTATGAAGGAACAGCACGATTTATGTCGGGTCGATTCATTACGATGATGTTTGGTCTTCTCGGTGCGGCGCTTGCCATGTATCACTGTGCAAAGCCGGAGCAAAAGAAAGTCGTGTTCGGTCTTTTGGTCTCGGCAGCACTCACCTCATTCTTGACGGGAATCACAGAGCCACTCGAATTCGCATTTTTGTTTGTCGCGCCGGTCCTCTATCTAGTACATGCTATCTTTGATGGACTTGCTTTTATGATGGCTCACATCTTTGAGATTACGATTGGTCAAACATTCTCTGGTGGGTTCATTGATTTTATCTTATTCGGGGTCTTACAAGGGAATGACAAGACGAACTGGATGCTCGTACCGGTCATCGGTGCCTTCTGGTTCTTGCTCTACTACGTAACGTTCCGTTTCCTCATCACAAAGTTCAATTTCATGACACCTGGACGATCGGATGAGACAGTAAAAACAGCAGACGTTGCGGCGTCGGATCGTACGTCAGCCATCATTGCGGCACTAGGTGGCGACGACAATATTGAGACGGTCGACTGCTGCGCGACACGCCTCCGCGTCACCGTCAACGACAATCAACATGTCCGTGAAGACTTGTTGAAAGAGACGGGCGCTCACGGGGTGGTTCAAAAAGGGAATGGAATTCAAGTAATCTACGGTCCTTCTGTTACAATTATTAAGAATGAAGTCCAAGAGGCGTTAGGCCGGGGCGAATAACGAATGTGTTGGAGGGAAGAACCGTGTGGGAGCAAATAAAACACGTGTATTCAGAAATGACGGGCAGTGAGAAAAAGATTGCGGATTATCTGATGGCGAACATGAATGAGGCAATCGAAATGAACATTACCGATTTAGCAAATGCGATTGCGACTTCACCAGGGACAATCACGCGGTTTTGCAAAAAAATCGGAGTGGGAAGTTATAGTTCACTGAAGCTCATGATGCAAAAGACGTTGACGGAAACGAATTTGCCCCAAACGACTTCGCTCGAACCGATGCAGCGGTCATACATTGAATTGATTCAGACGACCGCTCATTTAATTGATCAGGATGAACTACTTGCGATTTGTAAAGAGATTACATCGAGCCGATCCGTTCACTTATACGGATTAGGCAACGCCGGACTAGTGGCACAGGAAATGGAATACAGATTGAGACGGATGGGATTGTTGGCGACTACCGCTTTCGACAGTCACAGCATGGTCATGGACGCATCGATTGTCACGTCAGAAGACGTAGTCATTGCCTTTTCGAATAGTGGAGAAAGTCGAGAAGTCGTCCAGGCGATGCAACTCGCGAAAGAGTCGGGGTGTACGACAGTTGCATTCGTCGGTTATCAACATTCACCACTTGCTGAACTTGTCGACTATCGGTTGTTGACTGCCGGTGCCTCCGGTGAGGCATTCTTGATTAATACACAACTCCCACTTCTCTTCACAGCCGACGCGGTGACGAAGACATTGATGGAGACGAATGAAGCATTAAAAGCGCATTATCTACAAACACTTAAAGCGCTTGATCGTTTAAAAGAAAGAAGTGAATAACTATTATGATAACGTTACCGACTGGATTGATTGTTTCGTGCCAGGCTTTAGAAGGTGAACCGCTCCATAGTGAATTCATTATGGGACGGATGGCTATTGCGGCCGTTCAAGGTGGCGCCAAAGGAATTCGAGCCAATTCAGCGAGGGATATTCAAGAAATAAAAAAACACGTGACTGTTCCGATTATTGGTATCGTCAAACGTGACTATGAAGATAGTGACGTGTTCATCACAGCGACCATGAAAGAGATCGAGGAATTGATGGAAGTCGGTGTGGACGCCATCGCGCTCGACGCGACAAAGCGTCCTCGTCCGGGAAACCTGTCACTCCAAGAACTGGTTCACGCTATCCGCTCGATTTATCCGAATCAATTGTTGATGGCTGATTGCGCGACCCTCGAGGACTGCATTGAGGCGGATCGCCTTGGTTTCGACTATATCTCGACAACTTTGCACGGATATACAGACGAAACGAAAGGATCTCTTCTCTACCATGATGATTTCAAGTTTTTAAAAGATGTGTTAGATCACGTGACACAGCCGGTCGTGGCCGAGGGGAATATTTTGACACCTGAGATGGCAAAGCGTTGTATGGATTTAGGAACGCACGCGGTCGTTGTAGGGGGAGCCATCACCCGTCCGCATCAAATCACGGCACGATTCGATGCAGCGCTCACTTCGAGTATGAAGAGTTCGCTGTAAGAATGAATCAATCAGGACGCTATTCAATACCTCACGACGCGATGGACGTCGTGAGGTATTTTTTATATATCGGTACAGGGAAAGACCAAACTGTTCGATATAATGAGTGTGGATGATTTTTAGCGTGGAGGTGCCATATGCACTCATATGAGTTTCAAATGTATCGGAATTTCGATGAGCTAGCGATTGACTTGATTGAGTTAGCAAAAGAAATAGTACCAGATAAACTAGTCTATCTCACGTCAATTGAGAATGACACCCAACATATACTCAAACTGTCCTCACAAGATTCTCCTATCCTACTTGAAGAAGGCATGTCCTTTGATTTGAAGGATACGGTATGTAATCGAATCGATTTCAATCAACGAGAAGTTTTGATGTATGAAGACATCGAATCGCAGATTGAATCGACGCGACTTCAGGCATTACTGCGCGAAGTGAACATCAAGTCGTATTTGGGAATCCCGATTCTGACGAAGAACGGGGATATTTTCGGTACGCTCTGTGTCGCCAATCATAAAAGCGCCCAGTACGATTCAAAAAGTGTCCGCTTGTTGAAGCGCGTGGTTCGTATGTTCAGTTACTATTTAGAACTCGAACGTCGTGCCTCACGGGATGAATTGACGGATCTTTATAACCGACATTACTTGAATAACTATTTTGAGACGAATCCGAATCAAGGTGGGGCACTGTTCTTGATTGATTTAGATGGGTTCAAATGGGTGAATGACACATTCGGTCATGATGAAGGGGACCTCGTCTTGAAAGAAGTGGCGCTTCGTCTGAGACGTTTGATGGAGCCGATACCTGATTCGAGAGTGTATCGTTTAGGTGGGGATGAATTTCTTATAAAAATCGCACATGCGTTATCAAAAGAGACTGTCATTGGGTATGCTGAACAAATCTTGTCTGTATTGAAAGAATGGGACGACCATCTCCCGTTATCAGCGAGCATCGGCATCGCTCAATATGATTCCGACGAACAGGCGGACCTCGGTCGATTGTTGAAAGAGGCAGACATTGCACTGTATCAATCTAAATCGAGCGGGAAGAACACGTACAAGTTTTATAAATAACGTCAGAAGGCTAAACCGATGGATTACGATTGGTTTAGCCTTCTGTTTTCGCATTCAGCACCAACGAACCGATTGGCGTGAAAGGATCGAATGAAAAACGGGTAGTGATTAAGAGTTCGGTTTGCATCCCGTAACGGCGACCGTATGATAATCACGGGAGTCCGGTCCACGTTGTACCGATACGTCCTTGAATCCGAGACTCACCGCTGCGGGGATAAATTGATTCCGAATCATATCGGAGATGTCGTTCCATTCGACATCACCTTTCCCGTCACAGTAGGTGATGACAAATGTGCCATTCGGTTTCAAGACGCGTTCGATTTCAGACAGAACGGTCGTGACATCTCTCCAGAAATATAGTGTGTGAACGCTGAACACGTGATTGACGGATGCGTCCATCATCTCAAATTGATGCAAATCTCCTTGAATCAACTTCGCCCGTTTTGTTTGCATCGAAGCATGATTACGCTGTCGTGCTGAATCGAGAATCGTCTTCGAACGGTCGAGACCCATGACATGTACGTCAGGATGTCGTTGAAGGATGGTCGCCATCGCATCGCCGGCCCCGCACCCGAGCTCTAGAACGGTTGTACCAGGTTGAATGTCTAACTGTTCAATCGTCCATTCGACTTCGACCCGGTGTTGGCGTACCATCTTTTCCCCGATATACTTTCCGACGGGACCCCTTGGATTCTCGTATTGACTGTCAATCCATTTCAGTAGCACTTGTGGTAACACATCATCACCTCACTTCGAAAGTAGCTCGATTGTAGCACATCGATGAGACAAAGGAGTCAACAACATGCGTTCATTTTGGATACTCGGCAACCAACTCTCGCACGAACTTGCGATGTTGAAGGATATGAAAGAAGATGACGTCATCGTCATGATTGAGGCGACATCACGCGCATCGTGGCGTCCGTACCATAAACAAAAGCTCGTCCTGATCTTCTCTGCGATGCGCCACTTTGCGGAAGAATTGCGTGATAAAGGATATACCGTAGATTACCACGAAGCGGATTCGTTCCAAGAGGCGTGGGACAACCATGTGAAACAGTACAATCCGGACGAAATTCATATCACCGCCGTCACGGACGAACCGATGGCGAAAAAACTGAAACAGTTCGGTAAGAAACATCACCTTGTCGAACATACGGATGTCCCGCTCTTCTACTTATCAAAAAAGGAAGCGACCGAGACGCTCGGAAATGAACCGTGGCGGATGGATCGTTTTTATCGTTACATGCGTAAGCGATTCGACGTATTACTCGAAGACGGGAAGCCTCGCGGTGGAAAATGGTCATTTGATACGGATAACCGAAAACCACCGAAAGAAGGACTATCGTTTCCATCTGCCATCCATTTCCGTCCAGATTCGATCACGAAAGACGTCATCGAAAAAGTCGAGTCAACGTTCTCGGAGCATCCAGGAGAGGTGACCCCGTTCCATTGGCCGGTCACACATCATGAGGCGAGACGTGCGCTAAAACGGTTCGTAGAAGAGCGTCTTGAGACGTTCGGCCCGTATCAAGATGCGATGATGACGGATGAACCCGAGATGTCGCACAGCCTGTTGTCAGCTGCCATCAATATCGGTCTACTGACACCGCGAGAAGTCGTTGATGCGGCATGTCAGGCGGATGCACCGCTATCGTCGATTGAAGGATTCGTCCGGCAAATCCTCGGTTGGCGGGAATATATGCGCGCCGTCTATCTCGCTGTCATGCCCGGTTATGAAGACGTGAACACGTTCAAGCATGAACGCGACTTACCGTCCTTCTTCTGGGATGCGAAGACGGATTTGAACTGTCTGCATCAAAGTTTGAAACCGGTCGTCGCGCATGCCCACAATCATCATATCCAGCGACTGATGGTGCTCGGAAACTATGCGACATTGTTCGAGATTTCACCGCAACAGACGAGCGACTGGTTCAACGAGATGTACATCGATGCCTATGACTGGGTCGTCTTACCGAACGTTCTTGGGATGGCCCTTCATGCGGACGGTGGAAAGCTCGCCACAAAACCGTATGTCGCTTCCGGAAAATATATCGACCGGATGAGTGACTACTGTCGGGATTGCGCATACAACCCGAAACATACGACAGAAGACGACGCCTGTCCGTTCAACGCCCTCTATTGGCGGTTCATCGATCGTCACGAGGAACGATTCTCGAAAAACCAGCGGATGAAGATGATGGTCCGCAATTGGCAAGGACGGGATGATGATGTGAAATCCGATATCTTAGCGAAAGCCGAACAGACGTTGACCGATTCCCCGTGAATCGGTTTTTTTACGTTCTCTTCATGAAACTTTGCGATTTCTTTATCGTGTCTTTACAATCGTTCGTTACGATAGGAGCTGTGAGACCCCCTCACTCCAAGTGAATAGTTACCGGTAGAACCTTTGAGAGACCAACAGAAGCCCGTACGTCGATGACGTGTCGTTTCTGTTGGTCCTTTTTTGAAGAGAGGATGATTCAAGTGAATGAAGCGATTGCACGAATCGGACAAGAACGGATGATTGCCTCCATCAAAAGTCCAAAACAAATCGAGGCGTTTTTACGGACAGATGTGACGACGACGTTTCTCATGATGGGAACGCTCAGTACACTCGACCGCTATGTGGCGCACTTGAAGCGAGAGAATCGAACGGTCTTCCTCCACGCTGAGCGAATCAATGGCATCAGCCTCGACCGGGACGGGATCGATTACCTCGCCAAACGTGTCGGCGCCGATGGGATTGTCACGACGAAAGCATCCGTGCTCCAGCATGCGAAGCGAGCGGGGCTCTTGACGGTACAACGACTCTTTCTCGTCGACTCGGACGCGGTCACGAGCGGGCTCAAGCTCGCCGAGGCGCAACAACCGGATGCGATTGAACTCATGCCTGGTCTGATTCCGAGCGTCGTCGAGAAGATTTCCCGGGACGTCTCTTTTCCGATTGTGACAGGTGGCATGATTCGTCAACCGATTGACGTGCATCGCGCCCTCGATCATGGGGCATTCGCCGTATCGACCGGGGATGAACGACTTTGGCACGTACAAAGTCAGAAGGAGGAATTAGCATGAAATCGATACAACTACAACAACTGGCGAAATCATTCGGGGAGACGGAAGTCATTCGAGGGATTGACGTGACGATTGAAGCAGGAGAGTTCTTCGCACTCGTCGGTCCGTCCGGCTGCGGGAAGAGTACGATGCTTCGGATGATAGCCGGGCTCGAATCCATCACAAGCGGAACGCTTCGCATCGACGGAGTGGCAGCAAACGGGATGAAGCCGAGTGAGCGTCACTTGTCAATGGTGTTTCAAAACTATGCGCTCTACCCACATATGACGGTTGAGAAAAATATCACGTTCGGTCTACATACGAAAGGACTGACGAAGCTTGAACAGCGGGAGCGTTGCCTACAGGCGGCGGAGACACTCGGGCTCACCGATTACTTAAAACGGAAACCGCGCGAACTCTCCGGTGGTCAGCGACAGCGTGTCGCCTTGGCACGTGCCATCGTGACCGAGGCACCCATTTGCCTGATGGATGAGCCGCTTTCGAACTTGGATGCGAAACTACGGGCAAAGATGCGTTCAGAGATTCGCCAGTTACAGCGAAAACTCGGACTGACGATGATTTATGTCACCCACGATCAAGTCGAGGCGATGACGATGGCGGACCGCATCATGCTCCTCAATGAGGGGAAAGTGCAACAAGTCGGAAAGCCGCTCGACTTATACAATAAACCGGCGAATACGTTCGTCGCTTCCTTCATCGGGTCACCTCCGATGAATCTCGTCGACGTGACACGACAAGAAAAAGGCTGGATGGCATCAGACGGGCGGTTGTTCCATCCAAACGCACTGACGGAAATGTCGCAGGCGACACTCGGTGTGCGTCCTGAGCAAATAAAGCCGGCGGATGAAGATGTGACGTTTTACGCAGAACTGAAGAATATTGAAGTGCTCGGGACCGAGACAATTCTCGCTTTTGACATCGGGGGGAATGAATGGTTGGCAAAATGGCCGGGGCAATGGCCGCTCACGGTCGGCGAAAAAGTGGCGTGTTATGTGGATCCGAAACAGATGTCGCTATTTGATACGAACGGACAGCGCATTGAGCCACGACAACCGAAACTGTTTGAGGCGTTGGAGGTGTTCCAATGACGGTCGCCTTACCGAGAGAGAAAGTCCGGACACGGCTATCTGACGCAGCGAGCGGATTGTTGTACTTGTCTCCGTCCATTGTCTTGTTCGGTGTCTTTCTCGTCTATCCGCTGTTGCGAACAATCTATTTAAGCTTTTTCCGGACCGACACACAGGGGACACCACTCGAATTTGTCGGAGTCGGGCACTATAGCAATTTGTTCACGAGTGCCGCATTTTGGCAAAGCATTCAGGCAACGGTCGGATTCGTCCTTTTGACGGTCCCGCTCACGATTTTGATTGCGCTAGGTCTCGCACTCCTCGCCAATGAGAAACTGAAAGGGATCGGTATTTTTCGGACGGCGTTCTCAGCGACGATGGGGATGAGCGTCGCGGCGTCATCGGTCATCTGGATGTTCATGTACAATCCGTCGATTGGTATCTTCAACCGGTTCCTCGAGGCTGTGGGGGCAAATGGCGTGCAGTGGCTCCTCGATCAACAATATGCGCTCCTTTCCGTGTCACTTGCGACCGTTTGGATGAATATCGGCTTCACGTTCTTGATTCTACTCGGTGGTCTGCAAAACATCGACCGGACGTTGTATGAGAGTGCGGACATTGCCGGGACGAGTTATTGGACGCAACTTCGGGGCATCACCATCCCGATGTTGTCGCCGACACTTTTCTTCGTCGGGATCATCTCGCTGATCAACGCCTTCCAGACGTTCGGACAGATTGATTTATTGACGAAAGGTGGACCGACGAATGCGACGAATGTCATCGTCTATGCCATCTACAAAGATGCGTTTATCAATTATAACGTCGGCAGTGCCAGTGCCCAGGCCGTGCTCTTATTCATCGCCGTCCTTCTGTTGACGTGGCTCCAGTTCAAACTGGTCGAAAGGAAGGTGCATTACCAATGAGATTACGGAATATAGGCGTCTATGTCTTACTCATCCTGAGTGCCGTCGTCATGCTGTTTCCAATCGCCTATGCGTTTTCGATCAGTCTGATGGACGGGAAGGAAGTGCTCCAGGGACATCTCCTTCCACGTGAACCTTCATTGGAAAACTATGTGGCCGCGTTCGAACGCATCCCGATGATGACGTACCTGCTCAACAGTTTGATTGTCGCGCTCCTCGTGATGGTTGGACAGGTCGTATTATCGAGTCTTGCAGCATTCGCGTTCGTCTTCATCGACTTTAAAGGAAAAGGGCTCATCTTTATGCTTTTCCTGGCGACGATGATGGTGCCATGGGAAGCGACGATGGTCCCGAACTTTTTGACAATCCAGTCGCTCGGTTGGCTGAATAGTGTTTGGGGACTGTCTGTGCCGTTCTTCGCACTCGCATTCGGGACGTTTTTACTTCGGCAACAGTTCAAAACGATTCCGTATGAAATGTACGAGGCATCCCAAATTGCCGGGATCAGTCGCTTCCGATTCTTTTGGAACGTCGTCTTGCCGGTCTCGAAGACACCGCTCGTCACATTGTCGGTGTATAGCTTTTTGACGACTTGGAATATGTACTTATGGCCGCTTCTCGTCACGAACACGGAACAGGCGCGGACGGTCCAAATCGGCATCAAACAGATGCAGTCGAACGAAGTCGCCTCGGATTGGGGCGTCGTCATGGCGGCCGTCATCTTGATTATCATTCCGACACTTGTATTGTTGTTCGCAGGACAAAAGCACTTGCAAGAAGGATTGACGCAAGGCGCTATCAAATAATAGGGGGATATGACAAATGAAAAAGTTAGGATTATTCGCAGGGTTGGCAAGTTCGGTGTTATTACTCGGGGCATGTGGTAGTGAAGAAGCGGCACCAGTCGCGGCGACGACAGAAGACGGAAAGACAGAGGTCGTCTTTTGGCATGCGATGAGTGGGGACTTGGAGACGGCTTTAAACAGTCAAGTCGACGCGTTCAACGCTTCGCAAGACGACTATGAAGTCAAACCGGTCTTCCAAGGAACATATGAGGAAGCGTTGACGAAATTCAATGCGGTCGCCGGTTCGGAAGACGCTCCAGCCATCATGCAGACGTTCGAGGTCGGGACGAAATACATGATTGATTCGAACAAAATCACACCAGTTCAAGAGTTCATCGACAAAGAGGATTTTGACACGAGCGTATGGGAAGAGAACATCTTGAGTTATTATCAGGTCGATGGGAAGCAATACTCGATGCCGTTCAACTCCTCGACACCGGTCCTCATCTATAACAAAGAGGCGTTTGAAAAAGCAGGGCTCGATCCAGAGAAAGCACCACGCACATATGACGAGTTGAAAGAGGCGGCGAAGAAGTTGACAACGGACGGTCAGACCGGCTTCACGATGCTCAACTACGGTTGGTTCTTTGAACAGCTCTTGGCCGCACAAGGTGGACTGTATGTCGACAATGACAATGGACGAAGCGGAGACCCGACGAAAGCCGTGTTTGATGGCGAAGAAGGACAGAACGCGTTCAATCTCATCAAAGAGATGTACGATGAGAAGACATTCCTAAACGTCGGTCAAAACTGGGACGACATGCGCGCGGCATTCCAATCTGGAAAAGTTGCCATGTACCTTGATTCGTCAGCAGGAATCCGTACGGTAGCAGACAACGCGGACTTTGAAATCGGCGCATCGTACTTACCGGTACCGAATGAAGCGGAGCGTCAAGGCGTCGTCATCGGCGGGGCATCGCTCTGGATGGGTGATGGCATTGCCGAAGAGACGAAAGAAGGCGCATGGGAGTTCATGAAGTATGTCGCTTCAACGGAAGCGCAAGCACAGTGGCATGTTGACACAGGCTACTTCGCCATCAATCCGGAAGCATACAATGAACCGATCGTAAAAGAAATGTGGGCGAAATATCCACAACTGAAAGTGACGGTCGACCAACTCAGTGAGACGAAACCATCACCGGCGACACAAGGAGCGCTCATCTCGACGTTCCCGCAATCACGTCAAAGTGTCGTCAACGCGATGGAAAGTTTGTATCAAGGGGTGTCGGTCGAAGAAGCATTGAAGCGTGCGGCCGATGAGACGACTTCCACCTTGGGGCAGTGACATGTTGATTTACGCACATCGCGGCTATAGCGCCAATTACCCGGAAAATACATTGTCCGCGTTCGAGGCAGCTCTTCCCTATGTGGACGGGATCGAGCTGGACGTACAGCTATCGAAGGACGGGCGTCTCGTCGTCATTCATGACGAAACCGTCGACCGGACGACAAATGGAACGGGATGGGTGAAAGACATGACGCTTCAGGAGTTGCGCCAGTTGAAGATTGACGGCTATGAACGCATCCCAACGTTAGAAGAGGTGCTCGGACTGATTGAACGAAGCAACGTCACCCTGAACATCGAATTGAAGACAGATCAATATGCGTATCCAGGGATCGAACGTCTCGCTTGGTTTGCTGTCAACGAGTTTGAACTCGGTGACCGTGTCGTGTTCTCCTCATTCAATCGTGAAACGCTCGTCCGAATGCGAGATGTGGCACCAGTCGCCCGGCTTGCGGTGTTGACACTCACGGGTGAGTCGGACACCGTCTCGTTCGCTGAAACGATTCGGGCCGAGGCGATTCACGCCCAGCCTGCATTTATCGGTTCGAAAGCATGGAATCAGATACAACATACGACGCTCGAGACACGGCTCTACACGATCAACGACGTGAAGGACCTTCCCCCGATAACGGTTTCGGCCATCATGACAGATGAGGTTGAACGGTTTACAAAATGAGTAGACTAAACCCCGCTCCTGAGAAGGAGCGGGGTTTATTCATGTCATGATCGGTTCTGGTGTGTCATAGGTTGAGATGACAACTTGATTACGCCCTTCGTTTTTCGCTTGATAAAGCGCCGAATCAGCGAGATCTACCATCCGCTTGATGGGAAGCGAGGTCCCGTGTGCGACCCCGACGGACGTCGTGATTTGAATCGGTGGAAAATCGTTCAAGTGGAATAGTTCAGCAGCAATCCGTTCTCGTATCCGGTTGGCCACTTTGTCTACCTTCTCTGGCGTCAAGTCGTACATCAAGATGACGAATTCTTCGCCACCGATTCGTGCGACAGTGTCATGGGCACGCGTCTCGACTTTTAAGATGTTGGCGAACTGTTGTAAGACGAGATCACCGTTTCCGTGACCATATGTATCGTTCACATGTTTAAAATGATCGATATCGAGCGCGAGTACATTGTACGTCCGATTCTCTTGACCGATGGAAGCCGTATATCGATCCCACACACGTCGATTGTATAGACCGGTCAAATGGTCTCGTTCAGACGACTGTTTGTACTCGATGGCACGGCGGGTCGTTTGTTCTAGGTCGATGGTGAGGATGCTCGAGAGTAGACCGACGAGCATGCCAATCATCCAAATGGACAAGACGAGGGATACATAGGCTGTGCTCCAACCCATATTGATATAGACGGCAATCGAAATAATGAAGAGCGCCCATACGTTCAAAAAGATACTCTGTAAGAAGAGTCGCTCCCGAAGCAGCCGATGAATCCAGAGCATCCCGATGCTGACGATGAACGTCGCGATAAATGCAATCATGGCCTGCTCGGTCATTCCGAACAAGAATCGTGTACTGGCGATGACAAGTGTCGCAATGAATAAAGGAAAACGAGCACCATAAAAAGCAAGCAACACGAGCGGTAAGTGACGTAAATCCACACGGACCATATCGTTAGCTTCTACGGCGTTATACATCAAAAACAGACCGAGTGCACCGGCGAGTATTCCAATCACAGAACTACGAAGACGGTACGAATTAAAAAGCGAAGAATGATAAATCTTCGAGATGATATAAAATCCGGTGAATGCGACACAAGCATTGAGCAACAAGACGGTGAGCGTCATTCCTTCACGACCTTTTTCATAGACTATACATTAACGGTAGCAGTCTTCAAATAATTGTCAATCTGAAGGTGTGTAAATGTTCATTATCTTTTCACGCTTTCTTCTTTGTTCCTCGAAACGCAAAAAACATAGCGATGCCAATTCCAATGCCGAGCCACCAATTATCGAGGGTGAGCCCGAAAACGACGGCGAATACGACCGCGACGGGAATCGATAAGTAGCCACGTTGTTTCATCTTCATTTCCTCCTCTCTTCGACACTTCTTTATTCCCAAAACGAATGCGCTTCATTCTTGAATCGAAACAAATTAAAAAACGTTCGACCGATTAAATCAGTCGAACGAAACCGAATGTTTAGGTGATGATTGCAATGAACAACTCTGTCTGGTGTGGAGCTCGATCGTAAAGGTGGTGCCTTCCCCGTATACCGAGTCCGCATGAATTCCCCAACCATGGGCTTCAGCGATTCGTTTACAGATTCGTAGACCGAGACCGGTTCCTTTGATCGATTGGTGGGCAGCGGATTCGACACGGTAATATTCATCAAATACGTATGGAAGTGCTTCTTCCGGAATCCCGATGCCGGTATCGGATACAGATAAGATGATTGTGCCAGCACATTCAAATACTCTCGTATGGACCGTACCGCCGTCAGGAGAGTACTTGATGGCGTTACCAATGAGGTTATGGAGCAATTGCCGTAACTTTTCTTCATCTGCTTGAATCGAGACATCATTCGTTTCAAATGTCACTGTATGAAGCGGGGAGGTCGTCTGATAGCTCGACATGACATCCTCTAAAAGAGGACGGAGTGCGAACGTCGTCACGGTCAGTTGGTCAGCCGTGTAGCGCTCTTTTTGATAATCGAGGAAATTATCGACGAGCCGCTCCAGCCGTTCCGATTCTTGTTTGACTTGTGTTAGCATCTGATACGACTTTTCCGAACCTTGATGGCGTGTCATGAGTAACTCCGTATAGCCATGGATGGCAGTCAATGGCGTGCGGAAATCATGAGACAGTTCGGCAAGGAAACTGTCTTTACGTTCTTCAAAGCGGACAGCTTCTGTTTGGTCGCGCCACATGATGAAAACGCCACGTGGTGTGCGCGTGAAGTTGAAAATCAAATGTAGCGTCTTGTCATTAAAGCGCAGACGACGTGAGGTCATCCTTGGATCCGTTTCAGTCGCACATTCGAGCAATTCCTGGATGAGGTGCATGACTTGTGCGGAATCCGCCCCATGCTGTTCCAACGTGGCATATAAATAACGAGTCAATGTTTCCAATGTGTCAAAAGATTGTGTTGTCATCGAAGGGCACCATTGCCGAAGAGAATCATTCGAATACAGACGACATCTTGAGAAATCGATATAACACATCGCATCCTGTACTTCTTCCACGATGGAAGCGATGGAGAACGTGTGGCGTTGCTGTTTTTGACGAGCGGAGCGTTTCTGCCTAATCCTATGGAATCGGCGCATGGACCTACCTCCTCGCGAACATTTGTACATGCATTCACAATAAGTATACGACATTCGAGAAGGAATCCCTATACAGGCAATAGTCCTAGCAGAAACGTATCGAAATCGGGACGGATACAAAACACCTCTCCGCTGATAGAACAGAGAGGTGTCGGTCATTCGGTCACTTTTACTTGTCCCATCATCCCATTTTCTTCATGCTCGAGGATGTGGCAATGATACATAAATGTGCCGGTTTTCGTGAAGGTGATTTCAATCTTTACTCGTTCATCTGGAGCGACGGCTACCGTATCTTTCCACCCTTTTTCCTGATCGGATGGTGGGTTGCCGTCTCGACTAATGACTCGGAACTGGACGCCGTGGATGTGGAAGGGATGTGTCATCCCACCCATCATATCTGGTTTATTTTCAATTTCCCATACCTTGGTGTCTCCGCGTTTCGCTTCGATGTCGATACGCTCCGGATCATAGGTCTTTCCGTTGATTGAAACCATGTTACCCATTCCAAAAAGGGTGAGCCGTCGATCTGCCGTCTTATCTGTCGAGCGCTCCATCGTCTCGGTCACCGGAATCTTAATGGACGCCTTGTCGAGTTCACCGACACGAAACGTAGTGAATGTCACTCCGTCCGCTTTTAAGGCGGCGACATCTTCAACTTGTGAAAAATCTATCAGCACTTCGGCCCGTTCACCTGGTGTCAACGTGATGGTTCTTAAGGGAATCGGGCGCTCTAACGGTCCTCCGTCTGTCGCAATCTGCGTCATCTCGGCCTCGTTAGATAACGTAAAATCAAAATCGCGCGCATTCGAACCGTTGACTAGTCGCACACGTAACGTCTCGGTTTGAACGTCGAACGTCGTGTTGATGGCTCCATTCGCAAGAATTGTATCCCCGGTCGTTCCGTCAACGTTCATATGGGCATCATAATCTAACCCACCGTTAGGAGTGAAGCGTCGATCTTGTACAATGAGCGGGATGTCGTCGACTCCATATTCATTCGGGAGACCATTCGGTGTATCGTTAGTCACATAAAGAAGACCGGCAAGCCCTTTATAAACTTGTTCAGCTGTCGAACCCATCGGATGGGGGTGAAACCACAGCGTACTAGGTTCTTGGTCGATGTCGAGTCGAACTTGTGCCCGTTCACCTGGTGCGACGGTCTGATGAGGTCCCCCGTCCATGTCGGCAGGAATGACGAGTCCGTGCCAGTGGAACGTTGTCGGTTCATCCAATCGATTGATGGTATCGATTACGACTGTTTTTCCTTTCGGTAACTCGATCATTGGTCCGAGTAAGTCTCCATTATAACCGAATGTTTCCGATTTCTTGCCGTCTTTGAAAAATTGTGACGTGCCTTTAGTTGCTTCCACCGTATAGTAGACCGTGTCTTCCGTGACACGATCTGGCTGTAAGGCGGTCGGAATCGGAAGCGGCTGTGTCGGTTCATCCGATGCTTGGAGCTCTTGCCTCGCTCCGTGTCCCATCTGACCCGTTGCCGAATCGTTTCCCATCATATGATTTTGGTCCATATTGTTGTTATGGTTCCATGTCCCGTTGAAGAGGACGACTAGTAAAACGAAGATGCCCCCAATTAAAATCCCCGTCAACAGAAACCACATTCCTTTCGATTTCATTCTATAACACTCCTTCATTGTTCAGTCCTCACTTTGTTGTACCACCTAATTGTGAAAGAAACATGAAAGTCCAAATCTGTTTAATTATATACCATATGGGGGTATACAATTCGTGTAAAGGAGAGGATGAATGATGGAACATGCACACGATCAACATCATGAATATCATAAGGGAAGTCACGAGTCTCATCATGGCGGACACGGACACGAGCATATGATTGATGATTTCAAACGACGTTTCTTCATATCGCTCGGACTGATGATTCCGATTTTATTGTTATCGGACATGATTCAAGAATGGCTGCGGTTTGAACTCGATTTTCCGCTTGAAAAGACAATCTTATTTGTATTGGCGACGATTGTATATGTATACGGCGGATGGCCGTTCTTAAAAGGAAGTGTGGAAGAGCTACGAGAGCGTAGCCCGGGCATGATGATGCTCATTGGCTTGGCGATTAGCGTCGCTTACTTTTATAGCGCAGCTGTCGTCTTTGGATACGGAAGTGGGCATGACTTCTTTTGGGAACTCGCTTCACTGATTGTGATCATGCTACTCGGTCACTGGATTGAGATGCGTTCGGTCATGGGGGCATCAAATGCGTTAGAACAACTCGTACAACTGCTCCCGAACGAGGCGCATCGCATCAATGGGGAAGAAACGGAAGACGTTCCCATCTCTGAACTGAAGGAAGGAGACCGAATCCTCGTCAAACCGGGGGAGCAGGTACCCGTGGACGGGAAAATCATCAAAGGACGAACGACCATCGACGAGTCGATGTTGACCGGCGAATCGGTACCGGTCGAAAAAACAGAAGGTGAAGATGTCATTGCGGGTTCGATCAACCAAGAAGGGAGCTTGACGATTGAAACGATTGGTACGGGAGAAAGAACGTACTTGTCAAAAGTGATTGAATTGGTGAGTGAGGCACAAAAATCGAAGTCACGGGCTCAAAATTTGGCGAATCGGGCGGCAAAATATTTGTTCTATATCGCAATTGCCGCTGGAGTCATCACGTTCACGGTTTGGTTCATGCTCGGATATTCGGTCGGGACGGCGGTTGAACGGATGGTAACGGTCATGGTCATCTCATGTCCCCATGCACTTGGACTGGCGACACCTCTTGTTGTCGCTGTTTCGACAGCATTATCGGCGAAACAAGGTCTTCTCATCCGCAATCGGACTCAATTTGAAGAGGCGCGTCGACTCGATGCCGTCATTTTCGATAAGACCGGTACGCTGACGGAAGGGAATTTCGGAGTCACAGACATACAGGCGAGCTCGTCTTATAAGGAAGAAGACGTGTTGCAACTCGCAGGAGCAGTTGAGCGTGAGTCGCAACATCCTCTCGCGCAAGGGATTTTAAGAGAAGCCGAGAGACGGGAATTGAAACTGGCGGCTGTCGACGACTTCGGTTCGATGACAGGTGTCGGATTGGAAGGAACGGTTGACGGTGCGCGTGTTCAAGTCGTCAGTCCGCGACATATCCGCGATCAACACATTCAAATTGATGAGGAGACGTTTGCACGACTCTCGGAAGAAGGAAAGACCGTCGTCTTTGTTTTGAAAGACGGAGAATGGGTCGGGATGATTGCGATGGCCGATCTGGTGAGGGAAGAAGCGAAGGAGACCGTCGAGGCACTTCATGAAAAAGGCATTCGCTCGATCATGTTGACGGGTGACAACGAGAAGGTCGCGCATTGGGTCGCGGGTCAGCTCGGTATCGATGACGTGTATGCCGAAGTATTACCGGACGACAAGGCAAACCAAGTGAAAGACGTCCAAAAAGATGGCAGCAAAGTAGCGATGGTCGGAGATGGAATCAATGATGCACCTGCCTTAGCACAAGCGGATGTCGGCATCGCAATCGGGAGCGGGACAGACGTTGCCGTCGAAACGGCAGATATTGTCCTCGTCCGCAGTAATCCGAAAGATGTCCTATCGATTTTGGAGCTTTCACAGAACACGTATCGTAAGATGATTCAAAACTTGTGGTGGGCAGCCGGGTATAACATCGTCGCCATCCCGCTTGCTGCAGGCGTGCTGGCTCCGATTGGAATCATCTTGTCCCCAGCCATCGGTGCCGTCTTGATGAGTTTAAGCACAGTTATTGTCGCAATCAACGCTCGACTTTTGAAGATTTAACATTTCTTTCACCTTTAGTCAGTATGCTAGATGGGATGCTAATGATGGAGGGATCGAGATGAAACGAACGTTAATGCTATCACTATTCCTGACTCCACTGCTCCTGTCGGCGTGTGGAACAGAAGACGCACCGTCGGACACGAGTCAATCCGAGAATGTGACGACAACTACAAAAGACGAGTGGCAACGTGTGGGATCCGATGAAACGGTCTCCCACATCCACGGAGCTGGATTTTGGCAAGACGACGAACGTCTTGTCATCGCGACGCATGCCGGATTGATGGAATATCGAGAAGATGGTTGGTATACGCTGCCGACAAATCGCCATGACTACATGGGATTTGAAGTCGTCGAGGATGGATTTTATGCGAGCGGTCACCCCGATCGTCGGACAGATTTCAAAAATCCACTTGGGGTCATGCATGGAAAAAATCATGGGGCGGTACTCGAGAGTCGGTCGCTTGAAGGCGAGGCAGATTTCCACTATATGAGTGTCGGTTATGCCACAGGTACACTCTACGTTTATTTGGAGGAAGCGACCTCGGAGCTAGAGCCGGGATTTTATCGTTCCATCGATGGTGGGAAATCTTTTGAACCGATGCAGGTACAAGGGATAGAGGAAGCGCAAGTGGCAGGAATCGTCGCCGATGCGACGGATGCGGAGCGCGTCTTCTTGTACGGGCCGTCCGGCATCCTCGTTTCGAATGACTCTGGAGATTCGTTCGAGCCACTTGTTGAAGCAGAACAAGTTGTCACGGTCGGAGCGGATGAGGGGCAGCTGGCATACGTACGACAGACAGATGGTTCTTTCGAAGGGGTTCGTTTCAACTTAGACGATGAGTCGACAGAGACGTTCAATCTTCCAGAGCTTCAAGCGGACGTTGTGCCAATCGAATTGGCAGTCAACGAGGAGCGCATGTTGCTTGTCACATCGGATAACAGCGTATATGAGTTTACAGACGGGGAATGGGAGATGCGCCTCGACAAAGGTGAGCTCAATTGATTAAAAGACGCCTTTCCATTATAGGATAGGCGTCTTTTTGTCGAGTGGAATCGTGACGGTGAAAGAAGTGCCCGATACATCAGACGTGACTGTCAATTCTCCACCGTGACGGTTGACGATTTGGTCAGCGATGGCGAGTCCGAGGCCGCTCCCGCCAGTCTGTCGGGACCGTGATTTTTCCACACGATACAGGCGGTCAAAAATGTGCGGTAAATCTTCTTCGGGAATGCCTTTCCCATTGTCTGTAATGGTCAGGATCAGGTGAGTGTCCGTGACATTTGAACGCAGGGAGACATGTGAGGCCTCACTATGCTCAATCGCATTATGGGCGATTGAGCGGAAGACTTGGAGCATCCGGTGCCGATCCAATGTAAGAGCGATGTCTTGTTGTCCCGCGTTCGACGAAGCATCGAAGCGAATCGTCGTCATCCGGAACATTGTATCGAGCATTCGACGTAAGTCCGCACAAAACGTTGTGACGGTCACTTCTTCTCGATGCAATAAGAACGTGTTCTCATCGAGCTGTGCCAGTTGAAACGCATTTTCGACGAGTTCTGTGAGCGACCGGCTTTCATCTAAGATTGTCTGAATCGATTGCTTGCGTAACGATTCGGGCGTACTTTCTTTCGAAGCGATTTCGGCGTAACCCCTCAAGTACGTGAGAGGGGTCTTGATTTCATGCGATAGGTCGGATAAGAACTGACGACGTTCCCGCCGTAGTCTGGATAGTTCCACTGACATCGATTCGATGGCACGCGCTAATTCACCGATTTCGTCGACACGATTGGTCGGTAACTGTAAATCGTCTGGGTTTGTCAATACATTCTCCGTTGCTTGTTTTAATGATTGGATCGGTTTTGAAATCAATCGACTCAAGAGGATGAACGTCAAGACGGTCGTCACGAGCGCGATCGCTGTGATATATAGGAATCGCCACTGGAGCCGATGGCTAATTCCATGAATGATTTCAGTCGGTAAAAACATATAGACGTATCCATACCGTCTGTCGGTATCATCTGTGATTGGCGTACGAACGATCAAATACGGTTCGTTTTCCCAGTCGTTCTCTAGGACAGTCGTGTCGTCGAAGGAGCCAGTTTGTTTTTTCGAATCGACTGTATCGGCAAGGACTTGGGGAAAGAAGCGTGAAGTCTGAAGAAGATGATGCATGGGATCAGTGATGGCGACTTTCGTATCGGTCTCACTTTCCATAGTCGCTACATGATCAATCGTCTCTTCGGAAAAATTCATTGCTAATACGCTCGCATGGCTCTCGGCCCGAGATTCAAGGCGATTGATTTCTTCTACAACACGTTCACCGAGAAGCGTGTGATAGAGGAGAAGGAACAACACACCTTCAATCAATAGGGTGGATAGAAGAAAGACGAGGCTGATGCGAAACGGTAGACTGTTACGACCTCGCTTCATCCGGAACGCTCCTCGGTCCATCGATAGCCACGTCCCCATACCGTCTTTAAATAATCATCAATCGGGAATCCTGCATCGCCTAACTTTTCTCGAATCATACGAATATGCGCATCAACGGTGCGTGGGTCGGATTCTGCAGAATAGGGCCAGACAAGGTCAAACAAATCTAGGCGGTTGAAGAGGCGATTCGGGTGCTGAAGGAACAATTTTAAGATGGCCGTCGCTTTTGGTGTGAGGACAATCTCTTGTTCTTCATACAAAACGCGTCCGCTCTCCTCATCGTAACGTAGTGGTCCGTATTGGATGTTGACGACACGGGTCCGGCGCAAGACGGCACGAATACGAGCGAGGAGCACGTTCCCATCGAACGGTTTGGTGACGTAATCATCCGCTCCAGCATCTAATCCTTGGATGGTCGTCTCATTGTCTGAACGTGCCGTCAACAAGACGACAGGTAATGCCGGATCCATCGTCTTTAACTGACGACAAAGTGAGATCCCATCTACTTCTGGCATCATAATATCTAAAAGGACGAGATCCGGTCGCTCTTCGATTTTGTCGAGTGCGGAACGGGCATCGCTCGCCTCGATGCAAAAGTAGCCGTCACTTTCAAGAAACAAACGAATCAAATGTCTCATTTTTTCTTCATCGTCTACGATGAGAATCTTCATCTTGCATTCCTCCTTCCTCTTATTATTATCGTTCCGTGTGCTTTGCGTGATTTCCTTCCATGGCGAAAAGAGTCTGTAGTTGTTCACGTGCGCGTTCGACGTCTCGACAGTAAATGACGGGTACTCTCGCGTCAATCGGTCGATCCGTGACGATGGCTACTGCACCATTTCGGATGGCGGCCCTCACTAAATCGACGCCACGTTCATTGATTGGGCGCTTGCATATATATAAAAACATTTTATTTATTTTTTCTGGTGTCGTTCCGATTCCGCGAATTGTCATTTCTTCCGGGTGATCGAGATAGGACCAAGATAAAACAGTATCAAGTGTTGCCAGTACGTCACGCAATGTCCGCTCTTGCATCATCGTTCTCCTTCCTTGCATGAACTCAATTTCACTAGTGTACCCGATGTTTGTGAAAAAGAAGTGAAAAGCGTTAAGAGTACGATTAGACGGAGAAATAGGCGGGTTTGAGTATAGAACAAGTAGGAAAAAGAGTTTTTATACGCACAATAAGAAAGGATGAATAAGATGAAACAGTACGGTAAATTTGGAATCATGATTGCGGTCTCGACATTCATTATGTATTGGCTCATGTATTTGAACGTGTTTCAGTTCAATCATATCTTCTTTAGTCAGACGAGGTTGTACATGGCACTCATCATGGGATCGGTCATGGCGTTCGTCATGCTTCTCTTCATGTGGGGGATGTATAAGAACAAAACAGTTAACTTTATCATCCTAGGGGTCAGTGCTCTCGTCTTCAGTGCCTCGCTTTGGCTCGTACGTAGCCAGACGACCGTCGATGATGTCAGTTGGATGAAAGCGATGATCCCTCACCACTCGATTGCCATTTTGACAAGTGAACGCGCTGAAATTGAAGACCCACGCGTGAAAGAATTGTCTGAAGAAATCATCAAGGCACAGCGCCGTGAAATTGAAGAGATGAAGCGATTGATTGAAGATTTAGAGGATGAAGAGGAGAACGCCGAGGAAAATCGTGAGTAACAGACATGCACAGTCGAAAACGGCTGTGCATTTTTTGTATGTTGAAAAGGAAAAATAAAGAAAGTAAGTTATAATTTGTTTTCCTTTATTTGAAATATAAATGACATATTTGTCGGTTCGTTTTGGTGGTAAAATTTTTTCAGTTAGATAATATAAAAAATAAAAATTTAAATACATAATTGAAAGGATTTACCACATCATGAAACGAAAGATGCTCTCTCTCTTCTGTGCCGTTCTTCTCACAGTCGGAATCTTCACTCCGACAGGTACCCCGGCTGAAGCTGCTACCACGTATTATGTCAAAGTCATGACTAACAGTTTAAACGTCCGTTCGGGCCCGGGCACGACGTATGCAATCGTCGGCAGTGCGAAGTTGGGACAATCCTTCAAATATCTCGGCGTGAGCGGGGGATGGACAAAAATCAATTTCAACGGGACATCCCGCTACGTATCCAGTACATATGTGAAGAAGTACAGTGTCTCCACGCTTTCAACCACATCGACTGCGAAAATGATCATCCCGACAAAAGGGACGTTGACACAAAAGTATGGTCCGGCGAGCGGGCAGTACGGTTATACGTTCCATAACGGTATCGACTTGGCTGCTCCAAGAGGAACACCGGTCGTGTCAGCCGCTTATGGAAAAGTCATCGTTTCTCGGAACTATGGGGCTTACGGTAACCACATCATGATGAGCCATCAGTTGAATGGACAAACATATATTACTGTATACGCACACCTTGATCGCCTCAATGTCGTTACAGGACAAACGTTAGCAAAAGGAGCAACGATTGGAACGGTCGGGAATACCGGTAACTCGTTCGGGAATCATCTCCACTTCGAAGTGCATCGGAACAGCTATGTGTATAGCAGTTCATCTCCTGCTAACAGTATCAATCCGTATACAATGTTTTGACATAAAAGCACGCGCTCTCAAACAATGGGAGCGCGTGCTTTTTGGTTAATGCCATGTCGTTTGTTTGTTTCGCTCGATTTGGTTGGCGGCAATGAGGCTGACACCAACGACGACACCGAACACCAATCCGAACAGGTTGTTGAAGAGTAACATGAGGATGATCCCGAAGACGAGACCGATACTCATGAGGCCAATCCGATCAAACATATTGAATCCCCTTTTCTGTAGTTGTGCACCTCAATGATTAACCGATTTTCAAAGAAAGAACACCGACGAAATGGACTGATTGATTCATTATACGTGTTTGGAAGAACCAGGTTTCGTTTTGTAGAAACTATAGAGGACGCTAATCAAGATGACGAGAACGATGGTTCCAAGAGACATCCAAATCGGCATCTTGTACACATCACCGAAAATCATCTTCGCCCCTATGAAGACGAGCATGAAGCTGAGACCGTGTTTCAAATAGTAGAAGCGGTCGATCAAGTTGGCGAGGACGAAGTAGAGACTACGAAGTCCGAGAATCGCCATGATGTTCGCATAGAAGATGATATACGGGTCACGTGAATACGCGAAACTCGCGGCGACCGAATCGACTGCGAAGACGATATCCGACAATTCGATGAAGATGAGCGCGATGAAGAGTGGCGTGAAGAACAACTTCCCATTGATGCGCTTCGTGAACTTCCCGGATGAGATATCCTGTGTGATGGGGAGGCGTCGCTCGAGCCAACGAATCGTCTTGTTTTCTTCAAGTGACTCGTCTTTCCCGATATTCTTATACATCATCCATCCTGTATAAACGAGAAACGCTCCGAACACGTAGTAGACCCAACCGAAGTTTTCTAAAAGGGATACGCCAGCGACGATGAAGACAGCGCGGAAGAAAATCGCTCCGAGAATCCCCCAGAATAGTACCTTATGTTGATACTTGAGTGGGATGGCGAAATAGGCAAAAACAAGTGAGAAGACGAAGACATTATCAATCGCGAGTGCCTTTTCGATAAAGTAGACGCTCGCATATTCCGTTGCGGCTGTACTTCCTTGCGTGAAGAACAACCATCCTCCGAATGCGATGGCAATCCCAATCCAGACAAACGTCCATGTCCATGCTTCGCGGAGCGAGACTTCGTGCGCTTTACGGTGGAACACCCCGAGGTCAAGTGCGAGCATGAAGATGACGATGAGTAAGAACCCGATGAGTAGGGTCAACAACAATTCCTCCTTTTAAGGTCATATGAACTTCTATATATTTAATTTAAGTTCATAAGAACTCAAAGTCAAGCGTAAAAATCAAAAACCACTCGAAAAGGAGTGGTCAATGTGTAGAGCGTCTTCTTAACACTATGCGAGCCGTCCAACCGACAACAGCGATTATTGTGAATCCTAAAAACATATACATCACATGTGAATACATTTCGATATACCCTAACCAAACTTGCCAATTCTCGCCGACTACAACACCAATAAAAATGAGTACCGTATTCCAAATGAGCGTCCCGCATGTCGTCAACACGATAAATTGAAGGAACGGCATATTCGACATACCGGCTGGAATCGAAATCAAACTGCGTACGACGGGAACGAACCGACCGAAGAATACTAATTTTGGACCGAATCGATCAAACCAGCGATCAGCCATTCGAACATCTTCTATTTTCAGATAAATTCTTTTGCCGTAACGGGTGATGAATGACTCGAGACGTTCTCGGTCCAGTAAAAGTCCAATCCCATAAAGGACAACGGCACCGAGGAGTGCTCCGACTGTTGCCACAACAATCATCCAAATAGGATTGAGTGTGGTTGTAGTTGTGAAAAAACCGCCAAAAATTAAGATTAATTCGGATGGGATTGGGGGGAACACATTCTCAACAAAAATAAGAAACATGACTCCGAAATAACCAAACCGTTCAATGATTTGTTGAATCCATTGCTCCATACCGTGATCGTCTCCTACCTAATTCATATTCTCCATCAACAATAAGTCGAATGACGACGATTTGGACATCCATCCTAAGATGTAAAGTGTTTTCAAACGATTTTTTTTGATGTCACGAAAGAGTAATTTCAAGGTCAAACTCACTTGAAAGTGATTATTCTTACATATATCGCAGAAGTGACCACAAATATACGGAGTGACTTCGATGCGTGATTTTCTGAACTGCAAATTAAGTATGAAGAAACTAGGAATAAAAAAACTTATAAATAATCATATTCATTTCACAAAAATCATTCGGATAAATCTGACAATTTAAGTTAAAAAATTTTTTATGAAAAGTTATTTACAGTCATTTTGAATCGGAGTAACATCCATCTCATCAACTTCATACGTATTGTTGAAATCTTTTCGCCGAGTTCCGGAGACGGAAGCGGGGGACCCACTGTCCAATCTGGACTGGGGTGAATCCTCAAGTGAGGTAGGGCCAACCTAGGCAAGCCCGAATCCGACAGCTAACCTCGTAGGCGTTATTAGGGGGATCCGACTCATGCAGTGATATGCCACTGGAGCCGTTTCTTGCTCCTGTGGTTTTTTGCATATTTTTTAATGTTAAATAAAGTAAAAAAATGAAAAAAGAGGTTATTATATGGTTGATTTATTCGCAATTGCTTTACTCATTGGTTTAGTGGCGTCTATGAATGTGATGATTCGTTCGATTGATCGGATGCACTGGAATGAACAGGGGTGACGACATGTATATCGTGCTTTTAGCGATTGGAATTGGGTATCTCTCTTACTTAACCGTTGCATTACTAAAACCAGAAAAATTTTAAAGACAGAGGAGAATGACGAACGATGTGGGTTACATTCATCATCACGTTGAGTTTGCTCATCACAATCACGATGACAGCCAGTGCCATGTTAGGTGGCTATATTGGACGGCGGTTTGTACCGATTCAAGAACGACCAAACTATGTAGGGAAAGCGCTCGAGACGAGGATCACACGTCGCCTTCGAATAAATGAGCGTGAAAAGCAAACATGGTTTGGCTATGCAAAAGATTTTTTGACACTCAATTTACTATTTTTATTGATTGGTTATGTGTTGCTTCGCTTTCAAGGAGTGTTGCCCTTCAATCCGAATGGGGCCGTCAACTTAGACTGGCATCTAGCATTCCATACGGTCATCAGTTTTATGACCAATACAGACCAACAGCACTATTCAGGTGAGGCGCTCTCTCACTTATCACAGATGTTCGTCTTATCGACACTCATGTTCGTGGCGCCAACGATGGCATTGACGATGGCGCTGGCTTTCATTCGAGCGATTCTTGGAAAGCAGATTGGTCAGTTCTATTTCGACTTTGTACGCGTCATCGTGTACGTGCTCTTACCAATCAGCTTATTTTTCGGTATGTGGTTGATTGCGTTTGGTGTCCCACAAACCCTTAGTCCGAATGCTGTCGTCACAACGCTCGAAGGGGCGAGCCAAACGATTCAACGAGGACCGATCGCATCATTTGAGGTCATCAAACAGCTCGGGAATAACGGTGGGGGCTACTATGCGGTAAATGGTGCGCATCCATTTGAAAACCCAAGCAAGTGGACGAATTACATCCATCTTTTCTTGATGCTCTTATTACCGATGTCATTGCCGTTCATCTACGGGTCGATGGCGAAGAAACGAAAACAAGGATTCCTTTACTTTGGTGTCATGCTTTTCTTGTTCGTCATTGGAACAGTGGCCATGTACGCCACTTTGTACTCGAACCCCTCTTTACATGGACAAGAGATGCGCTTCGGGGCAATTGGTACAGCGCTTTACGGCGCGGTGACGACAGCTGCTGAGACTGGCGCAGTCAATGCGATGCACGACTCGCTTCCATCTCTTAGCGGCATCATCTTGATGGGAAACATGATGTTGAACGTTGTCTTTGGTGGGGTCGGTGCCGGTTTCATGAACTTGATGATGTATGTGATCATCACCATTTTTGTTGCGGCCCTCTTGATTGGACAGACGCCGACCGTGCTTGGCAAGAAAATCGAAGGACGCGAGATGAAACTTGTCGCGTTAACGCTTCTTGTCTCGCCACTTCTTATTTTAGGATTTACGGCTTTGGCGCTCGTCGTACAGCCAGGACAAGAGGCCATCACGAACGCTGGACCTCATGGGATTTCACAAATCTTGTATGAGTATACATCCGCTGTCGCCAACAACGGATCCGGATTCGAAGGTTTATTGGATGCGACTCCGTTTTGGAATATCACGGCAGGCTTTGCGATGTTCTTCGGTCGATATATTCCGCTTTTATTAATGGTGGCGATGGCAGGTAGTCTTCAAATGAAACCACGTGTCACGGACGATGGGGCACTTCGGACCGACACGCCGCTATTTACATCACTTCTGTTCGGTGTGATTGTCATTGTCGGTGCCTTGACCTTTTTACCAGTGTTGTTGCTTGGACCATTCGCCGAATGGCTCATGATACGTTGAACATAGGAGAGAATAGAAGATGAATGAACTAGAAAAACAGACACGCCGCTTTGACACGAGCTTGATTGTTCCTGCCATGTGGGACGGAGTCAAAAAACTAGATCCACGGACGATGGTGAAACAACCGGTCATGTTCCTCGTATGGGGCGGATTCTTATTATCGCTCGTTTATACGATGCTGTCGGACGAGATGCGAGGATTTCACTTGGCAGTGACGCTCATTTTGCTCGTCACGTTATGGTTCGCCAATTTTGCCGAAGCGATTGCAGAAGGACGAGGGAAGGCGCAGGCAGCTACCCTTCGAGCATCTAAAAATGATGTGATGGCACGTCGAATTGTGAAAGATGGGATTGAGGAAGTCGCTTCGTCGCTCCTTCGAAAAGGAGATATCGTCGAAGTGCGCGCCGGAGACTACCTGCCGGGAGACGGCGAAATTATCGCCGGGCTTGCTTCGATTGATGAATCTGCGATTACAGGGGAATCGGCGCCAGTGATTAAAGAGTCTGGCGGAGACTTCTCTTCCGTCATCGGGGGAACGCTTGTCGTCAGTGACCGGATTGAGGTCGAGATTACAAGCAACCCAGGTGAATCGTTCCTTGACCAGATGATTACCCTTGTCGAGGGCTCGAAACGTCAAAAAACACCGAATGAGATTGCCTTGTCCCTGCTTCTTGTTTCGCTCAGTATGATTTTCTTACTCGTCGTTTTGACACTCCCTGCGTTTACGAACTATCTCGGCTTCCAATTGTCACCACCCATTTTAATTGCACTTCTCGTTTGTCTCATTCCGACAACGATTGGTGGACTCTTATCCGCCATCGGGATTGCCGGGATGGACCGGGTCACGCGATTCAATGTCATTGCGATGAGCGGGAAAGCCGTTGAGGCGGCTGGAGACATTCGAACCATCATTTTAGATAAGACGGGGACCATCACGTTCGGAAACCGGATGGCATTTGAAGTTCTTCCAGTAGAAGGAATCACAGCTTCGCAAGCGCTTGGAGTCGCCGTCTTGACGTCTTTGGAAGACGAGACACCAGAGGGGCGCTCTGTATTGACGCTTGCAAAAGAACGCTGGGGAGAATTAGATGAGTCACCGAAACAAGATGCGGTGATCATTCCATTCAAAGCAGAAACACGTATGTCGGGACTCGACTTGGCAGACGGTCGACGTGTCCGAAAAGGTGCGGCGTCCGCCGTCATTAACTGGGTGAGTGCTCAAGGTGGGATGATTCCGAGCGACTTACAGGATCAAGTCGATGCGATTTCGAAAGAAGGCGGCACTCCGCTCGTCATCTCAGAAGATGCACGGATTGTCGGCGTGATTCACTTGAAAGATACGGTGAAACCGGGTATGCGTGAACGCTTCGATCGCTTGCGTCAGATGGGAATCAAGACCATCATGTGCACGGGAGATAATCCGTTGACGGCCGCGACGATTGCACGCGAAGCTGGTGTCGATGAATTCGTAGCGGAATGTAAACCAGAAGATAAGATTCGTGTCATCAAAGCAGAACAAAAAGCAGGTCATCTTGTCGCAATGACGGGGGACGGTACGAATGATGCCCCGGCGCTCGCACAGGCAGACGTCGGTCTCGCCATGAACTCGGGGACACAGGCCGCGAAAGAAGCGGCGAATATGATTGATTTAGATTCGGATCCGACCAAAATCATTGAAGTGGTCGAAATCGGTAAGCAGTTACTGATGACACGCGGGGCTTTGACGACGTTCTCGATTGCGAACGATGTGGCCAAATACTTCGCCATCTTGCCGGCTATGTTCGTTGCATTTATCCCAGAGATGGATTGGTTGAACGTGATGCGTCTCGGCTCACCTGAGTCAGCCATCTTGGCCGCACTTTTGTTCAATGCCTTGATCATCCCACTTCTCATTCCAGTTGCGATGAAAGGGGTTCGTTACGACCCGGTCGGTCCCGAGAAGTTGTTACGTCGAAATTTACTCGTTTATGGTGTCGGTGGTGTGATTGTCCCGTTTTTGGGAATCAAAGCGCTCGACATCGTCTTAAACTTATTCATGTGAGGTGGACCGAATGTCTTCTATAAAACAAGCAGGTATCGTCGTCAGTTTGACGATGATCTTATGCGGTGTGGCTTATCCACTCGCTTTAACAGTAGCAGGTCAGGCACTATTTCCGAGTCAAGCTGAAGGTAGTTTGATCGAACGCGATGGTGAACAGATTGGATCAAAGTGGATCGCACAACCTTTCGTTTCGGAAAGTTACTTCCACGGCCGACCAACAGCAGTCGATCAACTCACTGGTCAATCGGGCGGCGATAACATGGCAGAAAGTAATCCGGACCGTCCGAAACACGATCCCGAACTTGCGGGAGCGATTGAGACATCCGGATCTGGACTTGATCCGCATATCTCGATAGAACATGCGATGTTACAAGTCGATCGTATCAGCGACGCACGTTCGATGGCGACGGCTGAAGTCGAAGGCGTCATTCAAGACACGGCTGACGGTGAATCGTACGTCAATGTCTTGATGATGAATCTTGCACTAGATGAGTTGAACTGATGCGAGGCAAACTTCGACTTTATATCGGAGCCGCACCGGGTGTAGGCAAAACGTATAAAATGTTGGCAGATGCACGGGCTCGTCAGCAAGAAGGGGTCTCGGTCATGATTGGATTGATTGAGACACATGGACGAAACGAAACAGAGGCGATGATTGGCGATTTGCCAATCGTCCCTCTTCTTTCGCTATTTTATAAAGGACACGAACTGAAAGAGTTAGACGTCGAGACCATCTTATCGTTTCATCCTGATATCGTCCTCGTTGATGAGTTGGCTCATACGAATGCCCCAGGCTCAGTACGGGCAAAGCGATACCAGGACGTGCAGGTGTTGTTAGAGAACGGAATCAATGTATATGCGGCCGTTAATATTCAGCATTTTGAGAGTCTACTGTTGACCGTGAAAGGCATCACAGGCGTAGAGGTAAGAGAACGGATTCCAGATCTGTTCCTCAATCAGGCTGATGAAATTCTGCTCGTCGATGTGACACCGCAGACGTTACAAGAGCGGATGAGACAAGGGAAGATTTATCGACCGGACAAAATTGAACAAAGTCTGTCGTCATTTTTTACGCTGACCAATCTATCGAGTCTGCGTGAGATTGCGCTTCGACAAGTAGCGGATGAAGTCGATGATCAAGTCTATCGAACCCGAAAAAATGTGGTGTCTGATCCGACGCTCCTCCAAGAGCGGATCATGGTCTGTATTCAGCTCAATGACAATGCGAGACATTTGATCTATCGAGGATTTCGCATGGCGAGTCGACTCAAAGCGAAACTTTATATCTTGTCTGTCCTCCATGGTGAGGAGAGAAAATTGATACCTGAGCAGACTGCCATTCTAAAAGAAGTTCGAGAGCAAGGTGCATCATTCCAGGCAGAAGTGATTGTCTTGAATGTACCGAGGAAAGAACTAACGAAGAGTTTAACGACTACGGCACGAGAAAAACGCATTACCCAATTGATTCTTGGACAATCAGCAAGGACACGCTGGCAAGAAGTCATGCGCGGGTCGATTGTGAATGTCATCATGCGGGAATTGAAGCAGGTGGACATCCATATCGTCTCGGATCAAACGTGACAGGTGTGACGGGTCGTATGAACGGGAAGAGTGAATCATGCGAACAAAGGAGGGGTTTTATGAAATATTTAGTCACAGGAGCAACGGGGAAACTCGGCTCGAAAATTGTAGAGGAACTACTCAAGTCGATTGATGCGAGTGAGCTCGCTGTAAGTGTACGGAATCCGGAGAAGGCGGCGTCTCTTAAAGAGCGTGGCGTTGATGTGCGACACGGTGATTTTGATCAGCCAGACACACTCGATGAAGCGTTCAAAGGTGTTGAGCGTCTCTTGATCATCTCGGCAGATGGCGATAACGATACGCGGATTCGTCAACATACGAACGCGGTCGAGGCGGCGAAACGGGCAGGTGTCTCATTCATTGCCTACACGAGTCTCGCCGATGCGACAGACAGTGAAAACTTGATGGCACCCCCACATGTCGTCACAGAGGAAGCGATTGTCGAGTCCGGTATTCCGTATGCATTCTTACGGAACAACTGGTACTTAGAGAACGAGTTATCAAGCATTCAAGCGGTGATTGACGGGGCACCATGGATCACGGCGGCTCGAGATGGGAAAGTCGGATGGGCACTGCAACAAGATTACGCGGAAGCCGCATCGAATGTTCTGTTAAAAGAACAACAGGACAATGCGGTCTACGAGCTATCAGGACCACTTCATACCCAGCAAGATCTTGTAGACGCGCTCAGTGAAGTGTTAGGTCGTGAAGTGATGATGCAGGAGTTGAGTCTCGATGCATACGAAGAGACGATGCGCGGGGCTGGATTGCCAGAGGAAGTCGTTGCGATTCTTGCGGGGATTCAGCGAAGCATTCGTCAAGGAACGCTCGAAATTCATGAGAGTGACTTCGAACCGGTTCTCGGACGCCCGGTCACACCTCTTCAAGAAGGAATTCGTCAATTGCTCGACCGATAAGTAAAATGCCCTCGACCACTTGGTCGAGGGCATTTGTGTTAGGCGCGAGTGGCGTGATCCTCGAGTTGAGTCGTCACGTCTTCAAGCGAATTCGCGGTTAGAGCGAGTCGGTCCGACATCGAGCTGAGTTCTTTTTGAATGGCGACTTGCTCTTCCGTTGCTGCGGCAACATGGTGAATCTGTTGTTGAAGTTCATTCGCCGCATATTTCGTCGATTCAAGTCGTGTTTCGAGTGCTTCCATCTGTGTCGTGACCCGCTGGCGTGTCTCTTGAATCGAAGCAATTTGTTCGTCGATTTCTGATACATCTTCTGTAAGACGGCCAAAGACGGCCGTCACATCGTTCGTGACAGTTTGACAGTTTTCGGTCGCTTGTTTGAAAAGATGCGCTGATTTGGATACGACGGTCGTATCTTCCATCAATCCACCGAGGACTCGGGTCATCTCGGATGCATATTCACGCGATTGGACAGCGAGTTTCCCGACTTCGGAGGCGACAACGGCGAATCCTCGTCCAGCCTCACCGGCACGAGCCGCTTCAATAGATGCATTCAAGGCGAGCATGTTCGTCTGTTCACTGATCGAACCGACTTGTTGCAAGATTCCTTGGATTTCGGTTGAACGATTCGACATCGTCGCGACAATCCGGTCGAGTTGTTCCGACTCGGTGATGATTTCTTGTACTTTTGCTTCCATCAGTCGCATGTCTTTGTTCCCGGCAAGGGCATCTTTGGCGATACGCGAGGACGCTGCGGCCGTCTGGGCCATTCGTTCTTGAATGAGCGCCGTCAAAGACCGGATTGAGTGAATTTCATCTGCCCCTTGCACCATGGATTCCTGTTGGGATGAAGCATGTGCGACAATCGGGTCGACCGTGACAGCGATTTGCTCACCAGATTCAAGAGACTGGTTAGCAGCGGATTCAAGCTCTTCGGCGTGACTGTTCAAGGATTGAACGAGCACGCTGACATCATGAATCGCTTGTTGTAACAACTGTCGTGTTTCTTGCTCCTGTGCCTCGGCATGTTGCGTCTCTTTGTTACGGAAGTGGATTTGGGCGACAAGCACAACACTCAGAAGAATCAAGTATACGGCATGGACGAGTAGTAAACTGAACGGATAGTCGCTCGTTCCACAAATCATCTCAGGGATTAAAAAGTATCCGACTAGATGTTGCACAGCAAAGATTCCGGCACTATACAAAATCAAGTCGATGCGACGCATGAACGACAAAATCGCCAAGACGACAAAAATGGAGAAGTGATATTCAACAAGTCCTTGTCCTCCAGCAACGGTCGAGATGCTTGCGAAGGTGAGTGTCAGCATCATCCAATAAGGAAATGCTACGGATTCTCGCTTAGCGGTGACGATCATCATTCCAAAGAAGAGGATTGGAAGGGCGAACAAGACCCATGTTACTCCGGAGTACACGTAACCGTCCGCACCGTTTCGCAGAATCGTATACGCATAGGCAAAGTCCGTGAAACGATGTAGCAAATGGACAACAACCGACGTCATCACAATCAATAACGTCGTCAACAACATCAACTGATTTCTTTTAATCAAACTCATCATTCTTTCCTCACATTCTCGTGTTCATTTGTTGTAGCTCTATACATATCGGATGAATAGTATAGAAGTTTATACGGATTACATGTTCAAGGCACAAAAAAAGAGCATAAAGCTCTCTCTCATAAAATTTCAATTCAATCCAAGCCATTTTTTAACCGGTTCTCGGAAGATGTACGTCACGACAATCAAGCCGACGAAGACGAGCGCGGCAATGAAAATCGTGGTGACACTGCCTGAGGCGAGGCTCGCCCCGAGGAAGCTGTAGGCGAACGTACCTGGGATCATGCCGA
Source organism: Exiguobacterium sp. BG5(2022) (assembly GCF_031844365.1). Lineage (GTDB taxonomy): Bacteria > Bacillota > Bacilli > Exiguobacteriales > Exiguobacteriaceae > Exiguobacterium > Exiguobacterium profundum. The sequence continues at coordinate 1,700,757 of NZ_JAUZVB010000001.1, read as the reverse complement.
GCACGGTCGCCGGTACGAAGGCGCGGAAACGAACACGTGAGATTCCACCGGCATAACTAAGTAAGTCAAAACTGACGAGCGGGATGAGCCGGAGGACAAATACATATAAAAAGCCACGACGCTCCATTTGTGTGAACAGTTTCTCTGACCATGGATAGCGGTCGACGTTGATGACCGAGCGCCCGAAAAAACGCCCCATCACATAACCGGTCGTCGCAGCGGCAGTTGCACCAATAATGATATAGAGGACACCTGGCCATACGCCGAACGCGAGTCCGGCTCCGAGTGAGAGGACGGATGTCGGTAAAAATGCGACCGGACCGATGGCATAAAGAAAAATAAAGAAGAGTGGACCCCAAAATCCAAACGACAAGACGATGTCCCGGATGTCAGACGGACGCAACTCATAGTGAAAATGGGTGATATAGAACAAAGATCCAAACACGAGAAGAAAGAGTGTGAGTTTGAGTGGTCGTGGCAAGTTGTCCGCTCCTTTCGTAACCGAATGTATCTGATGTTAGTATACTGCATCTCCATGCAACATAAATGCGAGCCGGCTTACAAAAGGTGTAACGAGCTGGAGCAAAGAGGCAGCTATCCGAATCGAAACTTAGGTCAATGCTTTCTAAACATTGCTTCATTTTTCACAAATTCGACACGATAAATAGAATGGGAGGGAAAATGATGAAAAATTTAAGCATGTCTAAGAAGTTTACCGTATTGATTTCATTATTCGTTGTGACACTCGTCATGATTTCAATGTTAAGCCATGTGTTGATTGGAAGAATGGCTGATGCCGGAGAAAAGATATACGAAGAGAGATTGATTCCGATTCGTGCCATTGGACAGTTGAGAACCGATAATCGTGCAATCGACAGTCACTTGTTAGAACTAATGTTGACGACCGAAAGTGCTCGAAATGAAGAGTTACAAAAAAATATTGAAGAGCGTCGGGAGAGTATGGTTACCGATCTCGAAGTATTTAATGATTCGATTTCGACAGAAGATCCTGAATTAATGAGTCGAATCGAAAAGTTGAATGAGGAGACGAACGCATATTTGGAAAGCATAGACGTCGTATTGCAACCTGCATTACGAAATGAAAATGAATCTGCTTACCGACAATATGGAACAGAATTACGACCAATTCGACTTGCGCTTGTTGAGACAGCGAAAGAAGTTATGGATCAATTGAATGTGGATGCGGAAACGGCCAGTGATACGATGCGGTCTGATCGAGAGCGTGCTGTGTTTATCTTTTGGGGTCTTGTCATTTTGGGAGCTGCGCTTTCAATTGGATTAGGCGTCTACATCACGCGCCTTGTGGTTGGTCCGGTGAAAGAATTGAACGTATTGATGAGTCGTGCCGGTGAAGGGGATTTGACAGTCAATAGCACATACACATCACGCGATGAAATCGGGGCGCTCGCACAGTCATTCAATCAGATGAAAGAAAGTTTACGAGAGTTGATTGGTGGAGTGACTTCGACTGCTGGGCGTGTGGCGACTTCATCGGACGATTTGAAAAATAACGTAGAAGAAACGACAAAAGCGACAGAGATGGTAGCTGTGACGATGGAAGAGATCGCTTCGGGTTCACTCCATCAGTTGAAACGGGTCAAGTCTTCAAATGGTACCCTTTCAGAATTGACGAATGGCATTCACCAAGTCTCTGATCGTGCTCAACAGATGACTGTATTATCGGAAGGGGCATTGGACAAAGTACAATCAGGGAATGAGCTAATCGAAACGCTTGAACATCAGCTTGAAGCGATGAATGAAAAAGTGAAGACGTTGCAACAAGTCATTGAGCAGCTTAATACTCGTTCTCAAGAGATTGGTACAATCAGTGGGACCATTTCAGGAATTGCAGAGCAAACGAACTTACTTGCATTAAATGCAGCAATCGAGGCAGCGCGCGCAGGAGATCAGGGACGTGGGTTTGCAGTCGTTGCTGCAGAAGTACGAAAACTTGCGGAAGAATCAGCCGATGCGACCAAACAAATTTCCTCTCTAATTCATCATACACAGACAGAAACAAAGCATGCCGTAGAGACGATGCATGTCGTAGAAGGTGATATGGGACAGAGTGTGACGAACGTGCGGCAGACAGGTGTTGCGTTTGATGAAATTAAAGTGGCCATTGAAGAAGTCGGGCAACAAATAGAAGAAGTGTCCAGTGCTGTACAAGAAATGGCGGCGGGAGCGACAGAAGTGTTGAACTCTGTGAATGAGATTCAAGGAATTACTGAATCGACTGCCACAGAAACAGAGAACACATCAGCAGCTACTGAAGAACAGATGGCATCAATGGAAGAAATTACGGCAGCCGCTCAAGAATTATCGAATATGGCGGATGAGATGCGAGAGATGACGAATCGATTTACTGTGTAAATGAAAAGAGTCCGAAAATTAGTCGGACTCTTTTTTATTATTTCGTTGTCCTTCGTAGTGCTGAATCCATTCCTCGACAGTCATCTTCTCGACGAGTTCTCCGACCAAGTCAAACGGGATTCGCTTCACGTTATTGAAACGGATACAGCTTTTCCCCATATCAAGTTTCGTCGGGACACGACTCGCATACTCCCGTTCGAACCAAGCGAGTAATTCAGGGTCGGCGTAAATGCCCATGTGATACAGTCCGACATGGCGCTTTTGCGCGATTACACTGATAAACGGTAGTGGCGTCCCCGGTGTGACATGATACCCGGACGGATATCGATCGAGTGGAACGACGTAATGGACACCATGTCCGTCCGTCGTTTTTTCAAATCCGCCAGGTAAATGATCATCGATGACCTCGAGCAGATGAATAAATGAATCGAGCCGTGCCTCGTCGACGAGTGCCGTCACATCCATCATGATTCGCCTCCTCGTAAGATCTTCTCCATTTTCTTTCCTTTTGCCAATTCATCGATGAGTTTGTCCAAATAACGGATCTCACGCATGAGCGGTTCTTCAACGTTCTCGACACGAACCCCACAGACGACGCCTTTGATGAGGGCGCGGTCTTCGTTGAGACGAGGTGCTGAAGCGAAAAATGTATCAAAATCGACTTGATTGGCTATCTGACGTTCGAGTCCGGTCTCATCGTAACCGGTCAACCATTCGATGATGGTGTCGACTTCTTCCTTCGTCCGTCCTTTGCGTTCGGCTTTGGCGACGTAGAGTGGATAAACGCTCGCGAAACTCGTGGTATAGATTCGGTGACCCATATTTCATTCATCTCCTTCTTAGCGAAAATTCTTACTTCCATTCTCTCACAAATTACGATACGCTTATATAAAGTATTTTGTTGCGTTTGCAACAAAAAGATAGAGGTGTCTCATGATGCATGACCATTTACGAGAGGTCGGGATGATTGCGCGTGCCCTCGATTCAATCAGCAACATTGAATTCAAGGCACTCGGTTTAGAAAAAGGGAAGTACTTGTACATCGTTAGGATTTTTGAACACCCAGGTATCATTCAAGAACGGCTAGCAGAGTTGATTAAGGTAGACAGGACGACCGCCGCACGTGCCATCAAGAAACTGGAGCAAGAAGGATGGATTGAGAGGCGACCAGATCTTGATAATCAGAAAATCAGACGTTTATACGTGACGGAGAAAGGACAGGTATTGTACCCGCTCATCATTCGCGAACACGAATATTCTACATCGGTCGCATTATCAGGATTCGACGAGAAAGAAAGTGAGGAGTTGTTACGCCTTTTGAAAAAAGTACGACGTAATGTTGAAACAGATTGGACCGAAGTGAAGAAAGGCAAGCATCGAGAATACTGAGAGGAGCGAGAACATGATTGAAATCTCAAAAGTGACAGACGTAGAAGCCTTACGTCACATTAGCATCCAGACATTTACGGAGACGTTCGCACGTCACAACACAGAAGAACATTTGAACGCTTACTTAGAAAAAGCGTATGCGCCTGAGCAGTTGCAGCATGAGTTGGCACATCCCGATTCTTATTTTTATTTTGCACATGTAAAAGGTGAGTTGGCAGGCTATTTGAAAGTGAACGTACGCGATGCTCAATCTGAACCGATGGGCGAAGATGCGATTGAAATCGAACGAATCTACGTATTAGAAGCGTTTCAAGGTCAAGGGGTGGGGAAAGCGTTATTTACTCAAGCAACCGAATTGACGAAGGAACTACACAAACGAAAGATGTGGCTCGGCGTATGGGAACACAATGAAAGAGCGATTCAATTTTATCGACGAAACGGGTTCGGACAAACGGGTGTCCACACATTCTTTATGGGAGAGGATGCACAAAACGACCTCATTTTCATGAGGCCGTTCACGGACTAAAGCCATTCTGACAAGTTGTTCAAGTTCGGATAGATGGCATCTGGTTCTATATCAAATGCTTCAAATGGTAAGTCATTCCGATTGATCCAGACCGCATGGAAGCCAAAGTTTTTCGCCCCGGCGATGTCCCATCCGTTCGACGATAAGAAGAGCACCTCGTCACGACGAAGACCAGACGTTTTGAACCAATTCATGTAGGCGGCAGGCGTCGGTTTAGGTTGTTTGATGCCGTCGACGCTGACAACCTCATCAAAATAATCGGTGAGACCGGCGTTGTGAAGCAATGCCTTAAGCATCTCGTCCGTCCCGTTTGAGAGAATGACGGTCTTCACGTCATGCATCTCTTTTAGGACCGATTCGATCTCCTTATACGGGGTGAGGTGCGCATACGATGCAGTCAGACGTTGTTCGATTTCCTTTGTGAATGGTGCGTCATGCACGGCTAATGCGTAACGGAGTGCGTCCCGGGTCACTGTATCGAAATCTTCATAGCGTCCCATCATGTGCCGCCAAAAGAAATACTCAAGTTGTTTCGTCCGCCACACTTGGCTGATGGCTGCTCCCTTTTCAGGGAACTCTTGTTCACAGGCATCCTTCACCGAATGGACGTCGAATAAGGTGCCGTATACGTCAAAGACGATGGCTTTAATCGTTGGTTTCATAAATAACATCCCTCCTTCTGTGTCGTTATACCCGTCTTGTTCAGAATATAATAGGAGAAAGGGGGTTCGACATGTATATTCCAAAACAATATTCCGTCACAGAACGAGCAGAGATTTATACATTTCTTCATGCCAATCCGTTCGGCACGATTGTGACGCATGACGGGGATAAGCCGATTGCGACGCACGTCCCGTTACGATTCGATGAGGCGAACGGTCAACTGACGACCCATGTCGCAAAAGCGAATCCGCAGTGGCGAACAATTGAAGATCAAACCGTTCTTGTCATCTTTCAAGGACCAAGTGCTTACGTGTCAGCGTCATGGTATGGCCATGAGGACGTCTCGACATGGAACTATCAAGCCATACACGTGTATGGACGTGCGACGATTCTCAATGAAAACGAGTTGGTTGAGGAACTAGCCGGATTACTTCACGAGCATGAAGGCGAACGTGAGCATGCGGTGCGTTGGGATGCATTATCCGAACCGGTGAAGCGACAAATGAACGGCGTCGTCGGGTTTCGGATCGACATCACCGATATGCAGGCGACGTTCAAGTTAAGCCAAAACCGAAACGACGTGGACCATGAACGGATCGTATCGGAGCTTGAAAAACAAGATGAACCGATCGCGGACGTCATGCGACAACATCGAAAGTCCTGATAAACCTGTCCTAAAACGACAGGTTTTTTCATTTTTCTATATCGAATAGCAGTTGACACGAAGGAATAGCAAGTCTATACTCATAACTGATAATGATTATCAGTATCGAGAAAATAGAGAAGTTGAAAAAGGAGAAGAAACACGTGAACAAGACAATGAAGAAGTGGTTACATATGTTTATTTTTGCTTCAGCGTTTGCACTCATCTTAGCCGGCTGTGGTTCGGAAGAAGCTGAGAACGCTTCCACGAACGAAGGGACGGAAGAGTCAGCAGAAGGATATCCAATCACAATCGAGCATGCGTTCGGTGAGACTGTCATCGAAGAAAAACCAGAGCGTGTCGCAACGATTTCGTGGGGAAACCATGACGTCGCACTTGCACTCGATGTCGTACCGGTCGGATTCTCAGCTGCGAACTACGGTGTCCAAGATGATAGCGGGATGCTCCCATGGACAGCAGAGAAGTTGACAGCGCTTGGCGAAGAGAACCCGAACATCTATCAAGACACGGACGGATTAGACTTTGAAGCAATCGCAGATTCAAATCCAGATGTCATCTTGGCCGCCTACTCAGGCATCACGCAAGAAGACTATGACACGCTTAGCCAAATCGCACCGGTCGTGGCATATCAAGAAACACCTTGGGTCACGTCATGGCAAGACATGGTTCGTTATGACTCACTCGCAATGGGACTTGGTGAAGAAGGCGAACAGTTAATCAAAGACACGGAGCAGTTGATTACTGACAAAGCGACAGCCGTTCCTGAGATTGCTGGAAAGAAAGCCGCTTTCGTCTCGATGAGCGCAGAAGATCTTTCAAAATTCTATATCTATACAACAGGTGATCCTCGTGGTGCCTTCATCGAAGAACTCGGCATGGAGTACCCACAAAACATTGTCGACGAAGCTGAAAAAGCAAATAGCTTCTATCTCGAGCTCAGCAAAGAGAACGCCGACATTTTGAACGACGTCGACATCTTCGTCACATACGGAAATGAAGACACGTTGAAGGCGCTTCAAGCAGACCCGCTCTACAGTAAAGTACCAGCCATCGAACGCGGATCGGTCGTATTGATTGAAGACAATACGCCACTCGCAGCGGCTGGGACACCGACGCCACTCTCGATTGAATATACGATTGATGAGTACGTTTCACGCGTATCGGATGCCCTTGCGAAAGTAAAATGATGCAAAATCAGGTGAAACAGATGCATACCCCGAAGTACTTCCCGCTCCTGTTAGTTGGGACGCTCGTACTGACGGTGCTATGCATCGTGGCATCCCTTGCCTTCGGCTCTCGAACAGTCGGGTGGAATGAACTGCTGGACGGTTTATTCCGTCCGGCTGTTCAGTCGTATGAGGCAGACATTGTCCGGGAGCGGGTCGTCCGGACAATTTTCAGTTTTATGTGTGGCGCAGCACTCGGTGTGGCGGGTGCACTCATGCAGTCGGTGACGCGTAACCCAATCGCTGACCCGAGTATTCTTGGGGTCAACACGGGAGCAGCGCTCGCCGTCGTCATCGGTATCGCATTCTTCAACATCGCGACGGCGAGTGCGTTCATCTGGTTTGCGCTCGTCGGGGCGCTATTGACGGCCATTTTCGTTTTCGGCATCGGTTCACTCGGAAGGGGAGGGGCGACCCCGCTCAAACTCGTCTTGGCGGGAGCGGCGACAAGTGCAGCATTATCGTCGCTCGTCATGGCTCTTATGATTCCACGCTCAAACGTCATGGACCAGTTCCGCTTTTGGCAAGTAGGGAGTGTCGGTGCGGGAAATCTGGATTCGATTTATACATTTTTACCGTTTCTTCTAATCGGTCTCGTGATTGCGGTAGTGACCGCACCTTCCTTGAACGCACTTGCGCTCGGGGAGGAGATGGCGAAGAGTCTTGGTGTTCGGACGGGGACATTGAAGTTGACCGCCTCGTTCGCAGGCGTGATTCTGTGTGGGGCTGCGACTGCACTCGCTGGACCGATTGGGTTTATCGGACTTCTCGCCCCACATTTGATTCGACTCGTGCTCGGTCCTGACCAACGCTACCTCATGCCGATGTCTGCCTTAGCAGGTGCCATCATCTTGACCTTCTCGGATGTCATGGGACGTTTGCTTGGAAGTCCGGGTGAACTTGAGGTCGGGATTGTGACGGCGTTCATCGGGGCACCGATCTTGATTCTATTGACAATGAAAGTGAAAGTAAGAGGACTATGATGCAACCAGCGATTGAACAAATCAGACAAGGTCGCATGAAGCGACGCCGTCGCTATGTCGGGATGACGCTTCTTTTGACCATCATAGCGGTAGCATTGAGCGGGTTGATGCTCATGTTGGGCAATACGATTTATCCGGTTCAGGATGTCATCCGCGTCTTGCTCGGGGAAGACGTAAAAGGGGCGACGTTCGCCGTTGAAGTATTGCGTCTACCACGTATGCTCGCTGGTGTCTTTGCCGGTGCAGCATTTGGTGCCGCGGGAACGATTTTCCAAACGATGCTTCGAAATCCGCTTGCCAATCCAAATGTCATTGGGATCACAACGGGGTCCAGTGCGGCGGCTGTCTTCTGTATCGTCGTCCTACAATCGAGTGAAGCGATAATCTCGATCGCTTCGATTATCGGTGGGCTCGTCACCGTGCTGGTCATCTATTTTCTATCCAAAGGGGCGGCTTTCTCCATCGGTCGTTTGGTGTTAGTTGGAATTGGGATTCAAGCGATGCTAACAGCCGTCATCAATTATCTATTGCTCATCAGCCGACAAAACGATGTCGCGATGGCGATGCGGTGGTTGACAGGAAGTTTAAATGGGGCGAAACTTGAGGAGTTGCCACCTTTAATCATCACGGTACTCATCTGTTTACCGATTGTACTGTTACTCACCCGTCAGCTTGAAATGCTCGAGCTCGGAGAAATGGCGGCGACAGGGCTTGGCATCAACACGAACCAGACCAGACTTCTACTCATTGTGGCGGCAGTATTCATGCTCGCCCTTGCAACAGCGACAACGGGACCGATTGCGTTTATTGCCTTCTTAGCAGGGCCGATTGCCAAACGGCTCGTCGGAACGAGCCACGCGGGAATCTTGCCGGCAGCGCTTGTCGGAATCATTTTAGTACTAGCGGCCGACCTTGTCGGACAATTCGCCTTCACGGCACGCTATCCGGTCGGTGTCATCACCGGCATCATCGGCGCGCCTTATCTCTTATACTTGTTGATCCGGATGAACCAGAAAGGGGACTTCTAAATGGCATCCATTATGAAAGTGGAACATCTCACCTCAGGATACGAGGACAAGATGATTTTAAACGATATCAGCCTTGAAATTCCGAGCAATCAAATTAGCATCATCATCGGTGCGAACGGTTGCGGGAAGTCGACACTTCTGAAGACGATGGCACGCCTCATCAAACCGACTGCCGGTCAAGTGACGCTTTACGATAAGCCGATTTCGAAAATGGCACCGAAAAAGCTAGCGCGTGTCCTCGGGATGTTGCCACAGTCCCCGGTCGTACCGGAAGGGATCACGGTCGCCGATCTTGTCGGTCGTGGTCGTTACCCGCATCAATCGTTCTTAAAGGGCTGGACGAAAGCCGATTACGAAGCTGTCGCCGAGGCGATGGAGATGATGAACATCACGGAGTTCGCGGATCGTCCCATTGACGAGTTGTCAGGCGGGCAGCGCCAACGCGTCTGGATTGCGATGGCACTGGCTCAACAGACGGACGTGCTCTTTTTAGACGAGCCGACGACGTATCTTGATATCACGTATCAGGTCGAGATTCTCGATTTGTTGACGGACTTGAATCGAAAGTACGGGACGACAATTGTCATGGTGTTGCACGATATCAACTTATCGGCACGTTATGCGGACTACATTTTCGCGCTCGACAAAGGGAAGTTGATCGCCGAAGGGAAGCCATCGAACGTCATCACGTGTGATTTGATCCATCGTGTCTTCAACCTCCGCTGTTCGGTCATGTGTGACCCGGTATCCGGTTCACCTTCCGTTATTCCGATTGGGCGTCATCACGTGCAGACTGAAACGGAAGAGGCGGCTGTCGCGCAGCTTGAATTGGTGTGACCACGTATAGAGAGTCAAGAAGGGGCGAGCGCTCCTTCTTTTTTTGTTTATCCATGAAAGCGTTTGTAAAAAGTCATTGACTTCTCTTTGAGGCGGGTGTATGCTATAAATCCTGCCCAAAATGAGAGGCACGGGGACTGGCATCAGTTCATTCGATATTCGAGAGGAATGACTTAAGATGAACCAACAACAATTAGTCGAGCGCGCACGCCAATTGAAAGACAATGCGTATTCACCATATTCGAAGTTCCGCGTCGGTGCGGCACTTCTCATGAAAGACGGTACGGTCATCGACGGCGTCAACGTCGAGAACGTCTCGTTCGGAGCAACGAACTGTGCGGAGCGTACGGCCATCTTCACAGCGGTCGCTCAAGGATACAAAAAAGGTGACTTCGAAGCGGTTGCCGTGTCTGGGGACACGGAAGACTTCTTGCCACCATGTAGCATCTGCCGCCAAGTCATGGTCGAGTTCGGCGATCCTGACTTCAAAGTACTCCTCACGAACGGCAACGCCGATGTGAAAGAAGTGACGCTTGGAGAACTTGTCCCGCTCGCGTTCACTGATTTGGATATGTGATGTTGAACCCCCTCAGATTCCTGAGGGGTTTTCTTATCCAAAAAAGCGAAAAAATAATCGCGGAATGGCTTGAACAACATAAAGGAGCAGTTCTGAAAAATCGAGGGCTGCAATCCCATACGACCATCCTTCTTCCTCGCGGGAAGTGACTACTTTTCCACGCATAGGTCGCAATCGACCTTTCCATTGAATCGGGAGGGCGGTCGCGCTGTCCACATCCGGGTGATTCATGACACGCATATGCAAGCGTGGCTCAGGCGTAATTCCGGAGCGCCCACAGCGCCCAATCAACTGTTTGGTTTTGACCGTATCTCCCACATTCACGGCAATGGAACCATTCTCAAGATGGGCGAGAAGGCAATATTCATCGTTCGCATGTTGAATGATGACGTGATTACCGAATGGATGATCAGCATCTAGTTCGTCTGACAACCCATCCACGACTTGATGAATCGTCCCGTGTAATGGAGCAATCACTCGTTCCCCAAACGCATACGAGCCGTCCATCCCGATTTTTCTACGATTGTAAGGTTGTTGCTCTTGTGTTTTCAAAAAGTCATAACCATCACGCTTTTTTCGGGTTGGATCATGATGATAAGTTCCGAGGGTTGTCCCTTCGGAGACGACGAACCACTCTTCTTTGAATGGGAGATGGTATTTGTTTTTCGTGAAAGGATTAGTCTCCTTTGAAGAGGATGTGACAGTCATCTGAATGGATGCGATCTCATTCGCGTGATTGAATTGGACGTACAATAACTTTTCTTTTCGAGAATCCGACCATAATACATACCGATTCCCGTTCAACACCATTTCATTGAGCAGGCGATAGCGCCGAATGCCGTGATGGAAAGCGGACGCCTGCCGATGAAAGGCATCCATGGAATACTGAGATTTGAATGAGTCGCTCGTCTGATGATAAATGTCATCGAACTGACCCGATTTGAATAGTTGGATGAACTGTTTGTACGCGTGACGCATATCTATACCGCCTTTGTTGAGTGTTGGTTATTATACGGACGAAAATTTATAAATGTTTCGTGATCATCACCAAAAATTACATATATCGCTGCATCAAGCGTTCCGCATGCTCCTTCATCATCTCCCGCAATGCGCTTGGCGCTTTGACCTCCACTTCCGCTCCGGCTTTCAATAGCTGCCTCGATAAAAATGACAGCTCTTCTTTCGGAACTTCCCACTCATTCAATTCATCGATATCGGGTAATACATCTTCAAGCAAACGGCGACCGAGTGGGGTGAGGTCGAGTCGAACGGTCACACCGTTTCGTTCATCACTTGTCTGCAATACGCTCATCAAATCCTCGGACTCAAACGGTTCCTCAAGCACGTGGACCGCCTCGATGCGATCAATCCGATATTGCCGAAGCCCCAGTTCGGAGAGCCCGAAAACGTACCACTTCAAATCAAGGAGTGCCATACCGACTGGTGCAACGGTGAACGTGCGTTGCCCGTTCATCGTCCGATAGGTCATCTTCATCTTGTTTCGACGTTCGACCGCCTGATAGATTTCTTTCGTGAACGGCGCTTTGGGAATTTGTTTGTTCCCGAGCCACAGGATGTTTCGCTCCAATCGGCTAATCTTCTCTGCGAGGTCGTGCGGCAACTCGTTCACATACCAGTCGGACAATGTACTTCGTATATCCCCAAATGGCACGTCAGGGATGTGTTCCATCCATTTGAGCGTGAGATAGAGCGCAACGGCTTCTTGTTCCCGGAGATGGAGCGGGGGCAATAAACGATTCGGCAACATCTCATATCCTCCGCCGATTCCAGGTACGCTCCAAATCGGATAACCGAGCTCTTCGAGCGATAGCATGTCCCGTTGAATCGTCCGGATGGAGGCGCCTGTCTCCTGAGCCAGTTCTTCAGCCGTGAAGCGTCGTCCATGATTGAGTAGCCGAATCAATTGTAAATGTCTTTTTCTCATTCGAATCATTCCCGTCATCTTTTGTCGTGTTTATTGATTAAACTGAATGTATCACGAATCAAGGAGGAAAACAGGATGCCGAATGTAGTGTTATATATTGCGATGAGTTTAGACGGAAAGATTGCTCGGTCAAACGACCAACTCGATTGGTTATTCGCTGTCGAGGGGGATGGGGACAACGGCTATGCTGAATTTTTCAAGACCGTTGGCGCTGTCATCATGGGACGGAAGACGTATGAGGAAGTGTTGAAGTTAGAAGAGGGAATGTATCCATACAAAGACATCCCGAACTACATTTTGACACGTCAGGCTAACCGTGAGGCCGAGCATGTCACATTCACGGACGAACCAATCAAAGAACTCATCAATCGGTTAAAGCAAGAAGTTGATCAAGATATTTGGCTCATCGGTGGTGGGGAAGTCATCAAAGCCGCGATGGAGCATGACTTGATTGATCGTTATGAGATTGCGATTGCGCCGGTCGTGTTAGGAGAGGGAATCCCTCTTTTCCCAGAAGGTACGAAAGAGACGAAACTTCGACTGACGAGTCACCACGCCTCCGGTCAATTTGTGATGGTGACATATGAACGATAAGTGAGCATCGAGTCCACATGTGGACTCGATTTTCTTATAATAAGGAAAAATATTCATTTTGTAGAATTTTTTACACCTTAGCATGTTAGTTGATGATGGAAATTGGATATATGTAGAGAGTGGAAGTGACATGACAAATGTGAAGGGGACCAACTAATGTTCATGAGTCTAATCGCCAATTCGTGTATTTCTTTTACTGGCATCTATTTCATCTCGAAGATCATGAACTATCATACGAGACATGTGCACATCCAAAAATTCATCATCGGTGTGCTCTCGGGATGTTTCGGGATTTTTCTAATCACGCAAAGTATTGAATTTGAGAATGCGGTAAAAATTGATTTTCGTTTTCTCGTCCTCCTTTTACTCGGGTTTTATCGTTTGGTCTCTCCGTTGTTTATCGCAGCTACAATCATGTCGATTCACCGATTCAGCTACGGTATCGACTTTTACTCGATTGTGGCATGTGTCGCCCTCTTTACGATGGTGATCGGGACGATCCTGACATATCGAATCGTCTGGCTACAGAAGCGGCTTTTCCAATTCGGTCTTACGTTGAACGTGTGGACATGTTTAGTTGCAGCAATGGGGATTCTTGTCGGAGGCGGTTTTACGGAACGTGCTCTCGATGTCGCGTTGTTGGTTACAATGATCAGTTTCCCAATCGGATTGTTGATCACCATGCTGAATATTGATCTATATCTCATCCATCACCGTGTGAGAGAGTATAAAGTTTCAGCGGAAACCGACCATTTGACGGGTCTGGCAAACCGTCGAGCATGGGAGATGCAGATGAAAAAGTTCAAAGGACAATATACGACATGTAATGTATTGATTTTAGATATTGACCACTTCAAACAAATCAACGATCAATATGGTCATGCGAACGGCGACGAGGTATTGAAACAATTTGCAGAACTCTTGCACCGAGAAACAAGGAATCAAGACATTAAAGCACGGATCGGTGGAGAAGAATTTGGTATTTTGATTCCAATGCTTTCTCAGAGCGAGGTGGTCAACGTAGCGGAGCGGATTAGACACAGCATATCGAAACATGAGTTCAAGCTACTCGATCAACAAAAAATTCAGTTATCCGTTTCGATTGGGATTGCGAACGGAAAGAGCGAGAATCTACGTGAGATGATTCGTCTGGCAGATGATTGTTTATATCAGGCGAAAAATAGTGGTAGAAATCGTACACATGTGACGGAAACTATAGTTGGATAAACAAAGCGTGTCGGTCATCCCGATACGCTTTTGGATTGTATAAAAACTGCAGACCATTAAGATGATCTGCAGTCATGGGGTCGCTCGTTCGCTTAAATGCGGTTCCCACACATCGGAAAAGTTGTGAACCGGGTGGGCACCTTCTAAGGTCCGGAATTCATAATCTCGTTCTTTCGCATAACGGATGATTGTATCAAGTGCTTTCGGTGTCATCGAGTGATCGTGCGCCAAAATGATGGAAGCAATATTCGCCGTACGATTCGCTTCGAGGAGGTCGAATACGCGTTGTTCGACGCGTGCATTGTCTTTCTTATATACATGGTCGAGACTGCCGACGTTCCAATCCCATATTTCAAAACCGGCATCGGTCATCGCCTGCCAGTGTGCGGGTGTCATGCCGGCGTCGCTCCCGTAAATCGTCCGGGCCATGTTCGTATGAATGCCTGTCACTTCATAGATAAGTGCTTGTACTTCCTGCATCTGACGTACGGCCGTCAACGGTGTTTCATAAAATTCATCCCGTTCGTGCCGCATCCCGTGTAAGGCAATCAGGTGACCTTCCGCAATCATGCGATGAAGCAGATGCTCATTTCCTTCGATATTCTTCCCGAGGATGAAGAAGGTTGCCTTCACTTGATGTTTCTTCAAGACATCGAGTAGCTTTCCCGTTTTCCAGTTCGGTCCATCATCGAGCGTCAAATAGATAAGACTCGGGTCGTTATAGGCCTTCGGATCCGGGATCGCAGCCTGAGACAAAGACCCAATCAATAGAAAGATCGACATGAGTAAAAGAACGCGTTTCATCATTCAATTCAAAACTCCCTCAAATCAAAACCAAGTGACATGTGATACATACTTTACCATATGTCCGAGACATCGAGACGATAAATTTGTTCGTCAAGTTCTGTCGCGAAAAAGGTGAATTTCAATTTCTTCAATAGCGCGATCGATGCCGTGTTCGTCCCATGCACACCGGCTTTGAACTCTTTCGCTCCTTGACCAGTCAAGTGACGAATCAATCCCGACATCACTTCAAATGCATAGCCTTGACGCGCTCGCGTCGGTACGATGGTGTAGCCAATCCAATAGGTCGTACCTTCTTGCTGAATATAGACATCACCAATCAATTCATCCGTCGCTTTGTCAATGATAGCGAGTTGCGTGCCTTGAAGAAACGATTGTTCACCGAGTAGGACGTTTTCATATTCCTCACGGGTGAGCCCTTTGAATGATTGATGTTTCAGTTTCATCCAGTCCAAGTCATTTCGATAGACCATAAACGATTCGATGTCTCTTGTTTCGAACGGTCGAATGAGGCAACGGGTTGTCGTAATCATGGTTGTCATACCATTCAAACCAACTTCTTTTCTTTTTTGAAAAGACCAATCAATAGTAACGCCAGACCACTCAAGAAAATGATAGGGAAAATAAACCACATAATCAATCCGGCCCATCCGTTCTGTACACTGATTGCGTACGAGAGTCCGATGGAAAACGCTAAGGCTGGTGATATAGGAATCATAAGAGCGATTCCCCATATTCTAAATTTTGTGTTTCGTGCTTCGCCTGTACTGAACCAATACGCCACGAATGCACCTAAACCTGTGATGAGATACCCGATTGCAATCGCCATTCCATCAATCCCTTCTTCGATACGATGATTGTTTGACCTCGTCCTTACTTTCCATGTATATCACGAAAAATCCTGTCATAAATCAAAAAGACCGAGCCCTTCAGGGACTCGGTTTGTCATTATACGTGCTTCCGCTGAAACGCAGAAATCGCTTCATATTCCTCAGATAGGTGACGTGACAGGCGGATGTAGATCGGCAAAAGTTCGCGATACACATTCGTCGCTTCCATGTCCGGTATATGCTCATGGGTCACTTGTGGTACCTCTTGGAACTCCTCGATGTCCCCGAAGGCATATTCCCCGAGCATGACAGCCCCGAGACATGAACTTTCATGACTCTCCGGCACGACGACCGGCGTATCGAAGATGTCTGCCATCATCTGACGCCACAAGCTCGATTGGGCAAAACCACCTGTCGCATGGATGCGGTTCGGGGCGCCCGTCAACTCATCGAGTGCGAGCATGACCGTATAGAGGTTAAAGATGACACCTTCCAACACAGCGCGGATGAAATGTTCGCGCTTATGGTGAATGCTGAGCCCGAAAAATGAACCGCGAGCGTTCGAATCCCAAAGTGGAGCCCGTTCACCCATCAAATACGGATGGAACAAGAGTCCGTCCGCACCTGGTTTGACCGTCTCGGCGATTCGCGTCAACACATCGTACGCGTCAATCCCGAGTCGTTTCGCCGTCTCGACCTCGCTTGCTGCGAACTCGTCACGGAGCCAGCGGAGAATGATGCCGCCGTTATTGACTGGTCCACCGATTACCCAATGCTTGTCCGTCAGCGCGTAACAAAAGATACGACCTTTTGGATCTTCGACCGGTTCCGAGACGACTGTCCGGATGGCGCCGCTCGTCCCAATCGTCACGGCGACGACACCTTGTTCGAAAGCACCAACACCGAGATTTGAGAGCACGCCGTCGCTTGCCCCGATGACGAGTGGGAAGTCCCAGCCGAGCGTCTCGGTCACCTCAGGCGTCACCTGCAAGATTTCGGTTGTCGGGACGAGTTCAGACAAGCGATCTGAAGTCACACCGGCGACTTCAAGTGCTTCCGTGTCCCAATCTCGTTGTTTCAGATTGAACAGTCCTGTCGCTGAAGCGATGGAATGGTCGACGACGAAGCGTCCCGTCAACCGATAGAAGACATATTCTTTGATGGAGACGAATTTGTCCGTCCGGGTAAAGACGTCAGGGTGCTCCGCTTTCAACCAGCGCAGCTTCGACAACGGTGCCATCGGATGAACCGGGGTGCCGGTACGCATATGGAGGGCGCTTGCATCAAAGTTGCGTTTGATTTCTTGCGTATACGGATTCGCCCGACTGTCGGCCCACGTGATGCTGTTCGTGAGCGGACGTCCTGCCGCATCGAGCGCAATCAAACTATGCATCGCCGAGCTGAACGATGCGAAGCGAATCGGACCGTCCGCTTTGGCACGGACCGCCGAGACGGCTTCAAGCACGGCCCCGTAGATGACGACCGGGTCTTGCTCGGCCGTCTCCGTATCGGGCGTGAGAAGCGGATACAACACGTTATGTACCGCCAGTTGTTGATGACCGTTGAACAGGACAGCTTTCGTACTCGTCGTCCCGATATCGACCCCAATCGTATACACACAATCACTTCCTAACTTAGATGATAAATAGACTAATCAAGAACACAACGGCGAAGCCGGTGAGTCCGATAATCGTTTCCATAATCGTCCATGACTTGAGCGTATCTTTCACATCGAGACCGAAGTATCGGTTGACGAGCCAGAAGCCCGAGTCGTTGACGTGTGAGAGGACTGTCGCCCCTGAAGCGATGGCGATGACAATCAAACCGAGTGCCGCACCCGTGATGTTTTGAATTTCGAGTAGCGGTGTGATGAGTCCGGCTGCCGTGACCATCGACACTGTTGCCGATCCTTGGGCGACACGGACGACCGTCGCAATCAAGAAGGCGAGGACGATTGCCGGAAGTGGTGAACCGGCCATCATTTCACCGAGCACGTCACCAACACCTGAGTCAATGAGCACTTGTTTAAACACACCACCGGCCCCTGTGACGAGGATGATAATCCCGGCTGGCTCGAGTGCTTTCGTTGCGATCTCTTGTACTTCGTCACGTGAATATCCACGGCGTGTCCCGAGGAAGACGAATGTGAGGAGCGTCGCAATCGTCAAGGCGACGAATGGATGTCCGAGGAATGTCAAGAAATCCCGGACGGCGTTGCCTTCGTCCAAGAGAACCGCTGAGAGCGTGTTCGCTAAAATCAACACGAGCGGAATCAAGATGAGCGACAAGATCATTTTGAAACTCGGCAGTTCTTTCGATGTGTCAATTTCTTTGAATTCCATGTAATCCGGAATCGTCACATGAATCTTCTTAGCAATATACTTCCCAAAAACAGGACCGGCTAAAATCATGGCTGGAATCCCGGCGATGACACCGAACAAGATGACCCAACCGAGGTCGGCACCGATCAAGTTCGCAACAGCGATTGGACCAGGTGTCGGTGGGATGAAGCTATGCGTGACCGCGAGACCCGCAAGGAGCGGAATCCCATAGTAAAGAAGCGAGCGTCCCGTCTTTTTGGCGAGACCGTATACGATTGGTACGAGAATGATAAAGCCGACATCAAAGAAGACCGGGACAGCGACGATGAACCCGGTAATTCCGAGTGCCCATTGCGCCTTGTCTTCACCGAACTTACTGACGAGTGTTTGGGCGAGGCGTTCTGCGCCGCCAGAGACTTCAAGCATCTTCCCGAACATCGCGCCAAGACCGACGACGACGGCGACGAAGCCGAGCGTTCCGCCCATCCCGTTTTGGATGGAGGCAATGACATCCCCGAGTGGCATGCCAGCTGCGACCCCGACGATTAAACTGACAAGTAATAACGAAACGAATGCGTGAAGCTTTGTTCGAATGACTAAAAATAAGAGCAAGAAGATCCCGGCTAAGGCGATCAAAATAAGTGTTGAGCCAGACATTGAATATTCCCCCTAAATTCCGAATATGTAACCGTTTACAGTTTTTGACAAAGGAAAAGGCCATATCCCCGTGACCTTTTCCAAAGATGTTACTTCTTGACGACCGCGTGACCACCGAACTCGTTGCGGAGTGCAGCGACGACTTTACCTGAGAACGTATCGTCTTCGAGAGAGCGATAGCGCATCATGAGCGAAAGGGCGATGACCGGTGCCGCGGCTTGCAGGTCGAGCGCCGTTTCAATCGTCCATTTGCCTTCACCGGATGAATGCATGACCCCACGAATTTCATCGAGCTTCGCATCTTTCTTGAAGGCGTTCTCTGTGAGCTCCATGAGCCAAGAACGGACGACCGAGCCGTGGTTCCAGACGCGTGCGACTTGTTCGTAGTCGTAATCGAACGGGCTCTTTTCGAGAATATCGAATCCTTCCGCAATCGCCTGCATCATCCCGTACTCGATGCCGTTATGGATCATCTTCAAGAAGTGACCGCTGCCGGCAGGACCCGTGTACAAGTAGCCATTCTCGACAGATAGATCTTTGAAGATTGGTTCAATCGTTGGCCACGCCTCCGCGTCACCCCCGACCATCGTACAGGCACCGTTTCGGGCCCCGTCCGTGCCTCCGCTCGTCCCGCAATCGAAGAATTTGATCTCTTTCTCGGCGAACTGTTCGGCGCGTGCGACCGAGAGTTTGTAGTTCGAGTTCCCGCCGTCGATGACGATGTCGCCTGGTTCGAGTCGCTCATACAATTCGGCGAGCACCGCTTCCGTGACGTCTCCGGCCGGGACCATCGCCCAGATGATACGTGGTGTCGACAACTTGTTCACGACATCCTCGAGTGTCGGCACAATCGTAAAGGTGTCCGATGTGACGTCCCCGACGTCCGTCCCGATGACTGTGTGTCCGTGGTCGCTCAAGTTGAGTGCCAAGTTGTAACCCATTTTCCCTAAACCAATCAAACCAATTTCCATATTGTCACCCCTGAAAAAGAATTTTTTTCCGTCTATGTATTCATCATATCAAAATAAATTCGATTTACAAGTATGATTACGGAATTTTTTTCTTTTCTGAATAAAAAATCGACCTCCACAACGGGAGGTCGAACGGATTAACTCGATGATGCTTTCTTATATTGTTGGAAGAAGACTTCGATCTCTTCGGCTGGCAAAGGACGATTGTAGAAATATCCTTGTGCCTGATTACATGATTCGGCTTTCAGAAAAGCGACTTGGTTCTCTGTTTCGACCCCTTCCGCGATGACGTTCAAATCGAGTTCGTGCGCCATCCGGATGATTGTTTTGACAAGAGCTGCATCTTTTTCGTCGCTCTCGATATTTTTCGTGAAGTGTTGGTCGATCTTGAGCGTATCGATTGGGAACAGTTTCAAATAACTGAGGGAGGAATATCCGGTTCCGAAATCGTCGATGGAAAGATGGACGCCGAGGGCGACGAGTTCATGCATCGTTTCGATGGCGCGATCCGCACTTTGGATGACACTCTCGGTCAACTCAAGCTCTAAATATTGTGCCGCAAGACCGGATGCGGCGAGTGCCCGATTGACGACCTCCGGTAAATCTTTTTGTGCAAACTGAACGGCCGAGATGTTGACGGCGACTCGGAACGGGGGAATCCCCGCATCTTGCCACGCCTTGTTTTGACGACACGCCTCATTTAAAACAAACTCGCCGAGACGATGGATGCTCCCTGTTTCCTCAGCAATCGGAATAAACTCACCAGGTGAAATCATCCCGAGATCCGGGTGTTGCCAACGGACGAGCGCTTCCATACCGATGATGGTTTCCGTCTCCAACTGAATTTGCGGTTGATAATGTACAGAGAACTCGCCACGACCGATGCCTTTACGGAGCGCCATTGATAAGTTCGAGCGGCGGGACACTGATTCGTTCAATTCGTTCGTGAAGAATTGATAGCCGTTTTTGCCGTCCGCCTTCGCCCGGTACATGGCGATATCGGCATTCTTAATCAATTCCTCGGCCGTATCGCCATCGGACGGATGGAGACTGATTCCAATCGAGGCACCCGTGAACACTTCTTCATTCTCGAGTTCAAACGGAGGATGAAGGACGTTGATGAGTTCCTGTGCGTGATGGGCTGCCAAGTTACTTTTCGTATCAGGCGATAAGATGATGAACTCATCCCCACCGAGTCGGGCGAGCGTGTCCGTCTTTTTAATGGTCGACTCGATCCGATTGGTTACTTGTTTCAAGAACTGGTCGCCAATCGAATGGCCGAAGCGGTCGTTGATGACTTTGAAATTGTCCAAGTCGATATAGTATAGCGCGAACGGCTCTTGCTGGGATTGACCGAGAAGAGCATCGAGTCGGTCGCTGAACAGGCGGCGGTTCGGGAGTCCCGTGAGTGGGTCCAAATACACGAGATCATTGATTTGCGCCTCAATCCGTTTCCGTTCGCTGATGTCGCGGATGATACTACTGAAGAAGATTCCTTTCTCTGTCTTCCACGTGCCGAGAGACATTTCAATCGGTACCTCGACGCCGTCCTTTCTTACTCCGATGAGTTCCACCGTTTGACCGATGACGCGTTTTTCACCCGTTGCTTCGTAGCGACGCATTCCACGTTCATGCGCCTCGCGGAAACGTTCTGGAATAATAGCGACAATCGATTGTCCGACCATCTCGTCAGTCGTGTAACCGAACAAGTCGGTCGCTCCTTGGTTCCACTGTAGAATGACACGAGTGTGGTCAGCGACGATGATGGCATCCGAGGCGGATTCGATGATGGATTCGAATTTCAACTCGAGTTCTTCCGACTGTGCCTCCAGTTGCGAAGCCGTCCGGAGCGAGATGTACATCAAAATGAAAAGTGTCATGACGCTCGCTGCGATGACGTAGGCGAGGAGCGTACTATCGACCGAGTATCCACTGACCGGTTGCGTTCCCTCGCTCATCTCTGTGAAACGAGCCGCGCCCATCCCGACGTAATGCATGCCGGAAACGGCGACCCCGATTAATACAGAACTGGCAAGGCGACGCCAATGGAATCGGGAGACGTTTGGGATATAGAAAAGGATATACAGGCCGACGAGCGATGCGACGAAGGCGACGATGGCAGAAGCGACCCACATGACCGGGTCATAGGTAAGAATCGCATTCATCTGCATCGCTTCCATCCCGATATAGTGCATCGAAACAACTCCGACACTAATCAAGAAGGCACCAAAGACGAGTTGAATTGGTCTTGTCTCAGGGTGACTGATGATCCAGAAAGCAAGTCCGGAAGCGACGACGGCCGGCACGATGGATAATAGTACGATGCCGAGATGGTACGTCACATCATCGTGCAAGTGAAACGCCAGCATACCGATGAAGTGCATGGCCCAAATGCCGAGACCGAGGCTGAAGGCGCCAGCTACGACCCACCTGAGTCGCGAGGCGTGTTTCGCATATTTCAAACGACTGCTAATATCGATAGCGACACCGGCAGCGAAGATGGCGACAGCGATGGAAAGAATGACGAGTGGTAAGTTATATGAGCTACTCAGGTGATGTTCGATGAGAAACAGTCCTTTCGATTTCAAATGGTACAAAGAGTGAAGCAGTTAAAAAGTGCTTTATTAGAGTAGCACACTCGGGAATCACGCTTCTTGCCTACTTTTGTAAGGTGGGTCAATCATTTGCATGAATCACACATTGCGGAATTTTTTTCGAAACGGTATCGTTAGATGAAGAAGAGAAAGGGTGATTCTTGATGGAAACGATGAACGGGACGGCCCGCATCCGTGGTGCCTATTCGACACTGAGTAAAAAAGAACAACGCATTGCCGACTACATTTTAAAGCAACCAGAACAAATCATTCATCATACCATCAATCAGGTGGCAGATGACCTCGATGTCGCGGAATCCACTGTATTCCGTTTTTGTCAGCGTGTCGGATTTAAAGGCTATCAGGCGTTAAAAATTGCACTCGCCTCAGATGTCGTCGCGCCGCTTCAAGATATTCATGAAGATATTACCGAGACGGATACGGCACTCGAAATCGCAGAGAAAATTTTTTCGACGAACGGGAAGACGATTGAATCGACCCGTCAGATTTTAGATGGTGCCTCTCTTGAGAAAACGGTGGAGTTGTTTCTTGGGGCGCGCCGCATCGAATTTTTCGGGAGCGGCGGGTCGGCCGTCGTCGCACTCGATGCGTACCATAAGTTTGTGCGGAGCGGTCTACAGGTGAGCGCGATGCTCGAGTCACATATGCAGCTCATGTCAGCCTCACAGCTGACGGCAGAAGACGTCGCCGTCGTCATCTCGCATTCCGGTGCTTCGAAAGAGACGCTCGATATCGCGAAACTGTTAAAAGAGAAAGGTGTCCCGACAATCGCCATCACGAACTATGCGAAGTCACCTCTTTCGAAGATTGCGGACGTGTCTCTGTTTACGGTGTCTCAAGAAACGGCATTTCGCTCAGAGGCACTCGCTTCCCGCATTGCGGAACTCAGTCTGATTGACGCCTTGTTTACAGCCGTCATGATTCGGCGAGGGGACGCGGCCCGGGCATCGCTTCAACAGATGCGCGAGGCGATTGCCAATCGACGTGTATAACTTCAAAAATCTCCCCTCTCTTAGAGAAGGGAGATTTTTTTATTTATTAACGATTGACGGTCTCACCACGGCGGGCGGCACTTGATCCGGCAATTCCAGCGATTGATGTCAAGATGAGCGCGACAAAGCTCCAAATCGAAGCTTTCGAAGCCGCTTCGGTTTCCAATAACTCTGTATTTTGTGCGACTGCGTCCGCAATCGCTTCCTCGTCGACGGATTGCTTGATCGTTTCCACGCGCTCTGTCAATTGATCGCTCAAATCGGTTGTAATTTGGTCATTTTTTTGCATGGTCAAATTTTTTACAGGTTAAGATGTTTCAAGTTCAGATGAGCGGGAATCACTACGACTACCGATTGGTATTGCGATTCTGAATCAAGGGTTCGCAACATGAATGATGTGAATGAAAAAGGAGATTGTTGAGATGAATGGATTAAATCGAGCCCTCTTGGTCTTAACGGGCATCGTCGGGTTGCTAAGTGTAGGTATTCTATTGCTTGGCGTCTACGATGTCCCACAACTCACCCAATATACAGATCAATGGCAAACACAAGACTGGTATATCTATACGATTTTAACGATTGGGATATTCCTGGCTGTGATCTTCCTCATCATGCTGATGACGGGACTGGTCGCAAGGCCGAAACCAAAGCGTTATACGATTCAGACCGGTGAAGGTCGAATCACTGTCTCAAAAGAGACGATTGAAAAAACGGTATACGAGTCATTGAAACAATTTCAAGGACTGCGTACACCGAACGTAAACGTCGACATCGACTCAAAGCGAGAACGCGTCCGCGTCTTTATCGACTGCGCCGTGTTCAATCGCGAAGGGTTACCGACTCTCGGTAAAGACATTCAGACGCATGTGAAAGAGCGGATTGAATCGTTGATGGAAGTGCCGGTAGCAGATGTGACATTGAATATTCACGATACGAAGTTCAAGACGTCTGAGCGCGTCATATAAGGAGGTGCTGTGATGGATACAAAAACACAACTAAAACCTTATCGCTTTCGACTCGTCGGGGCATTGATCGGTCTCATCATCGCGGTACTGTTCCTGACGCTCGGATTTGGGCCGACACTTCTCATTGTGACGCTCACATTGATCGGTTTCCTGATCGGGAAATGGCGTGACGGTGCACTGCGTGTCGAGGAATGGATCACATTCTTCATACGGGATTGACCCTCGTGATCAATCGGTAACACAAACTAGTGAACAAAAAAGGAGAGCATGAATTATGGCAAACGAAAATGTGAATGTAACGACAAATGAAACGAACGAACAACAGGCACGACAAAACAAATTGACGTTCGAGGAACAAGTCATCAAAAAAATCGCAGGTCTCGCGACGAGTGAAGTCCAAGGAATCTTGTCGATGAGCGGTGGCTTTATGAGCGGATTGACGGATCGCTTCCGCAGCACAGAAGACATCACGAAAGGAATCGGCGCTGAAGTCGGAGAGAAGCAAGTCGCGCTCGATTTGCGTGTCATCGTCGAATACGGAAAAAACATCCCGTCCGTCTTCAATGAGACCGTCACAAAAATCAAGAAGGCGATGAACGATATGACTGGTCTTGAAGTTGTCGAGGTGAATATGCACGTCGAGGACGTCATGACACGTGAGGAATTCGAAGCGAAGAGCAAATCGAACGACGCTGAAGCGGAGCCGTCACGCGACCTTGTATAACCGAAACGCTGACCTGGACCTCTCAAAAGGTCCAGGTTTTGTTTGAGTAGAAAAGGGTTAGTTCCTGGAGAATCGTGGAATTACTAAAGATAGACGGAAGCCCTAGAGATGAGAGGAAAACGCCATGCACAACATTGAATTTTTTTCACCGAAGCATTATGAGACGTTTAAGCAACTTGCGAGACACTTAGAAGACCCGGGCAGCGTCGACCGAAAATATTTCGCCGCCCTGTACGTCATCGCCGGGAATGATTGCGTCCGTGACATGTTGCTTCCTTATATTGACCTACAAACAGGGGTGATTCGAACAGCTCAAATTATCGACGAGAACACATTCACGAAAGAGACGCTCGTCCTCGTCAAATTGGTTATCCATTTATATAACTCGAAAGAATGGGTGCTTCCGACCGAGTTGATCGCCTTGCCGGAAGAGGACTATAAACTGGCGATGCAAGGCATTACGTTATGTAGAAATGAGCAATTTGATGAGATTACAATCCCGAGCGACTGATGACACCCTGTTTTGTTGGAAACAGGGTGTTTTTTGTCGAGCTATAGAGGAGGTAAATGCGTGTCACTCACTACATCGATGTTAACCATTGTACTGATTCTCATGTTGCTCATTATGATTACGCCACCGCTCTTGATTTTTTATCTGTGGCGGCGTGACCGGAACCAGCGCGAACATTCCGTCCTTCGTAATTTCCCGATTCTCGGAAAGTTGCGCTATATATTTGAGAAGATGGGACCTGAACTTCGGCAATACTTGTTCTTGAACGACAATGAGGCGAAGCCGTTCTCGCGGAACGAGTACGAGGCGGCCGTCATTGCCGGGAAATATAAGTCGCGCATCATCGGATTCGGTTCGGAGCGAGACTTTGAGGCAGGCGGATTTTATCTTCAGAATGCCCTCTACCCGACGAACCGGAACGAGCTACGCATCGACAATTCAACCAAGGTATCGACGTGGGTGTATGAACTCGATGAAGACAATCTCTTTACCCGAAAAGAGCATCTCGTCGAACGAGACATCTCCCCGTACTTATTAACAGAAGAAGATATCATCATCATCGGGAAAGAGACGTGTCGGGAACCGTTCTACGTTCGAGGGCTTGTCGGTCAGTCGGCTATGAGTTTCGGATCGCTTGGAGACAGGGCCATCACAGCCCTCTCGATTGGGCTCGGGCGTGCGGGTGGTACGTGGATGAACACGGGGGAGGGCGGATTGTCCGATTATCATTTAAAAGGTAACGTCGATATCATCTGTCAGATTGGGCCGGCGCTCTTCGGTGTAAGGGATGAAGACGGTAGGTTTTCAGTCGAGGCATTCAAACAAAAGAGTGATCTTCCGCAAGTGAAAGCGTTCGAACTGAAACTTGCCCAAGGCGCGAAGACACGTGGTGGACATATCGACGGATCGAAAGTGACCGAGGAGATTGCCCGAATCCGTCATGTACGAGTCGGGGAAACCATTGACAGCCCGAACCGCTTCTCTGAATTTCACACCCATGTGGAATTGTTGGCATTTGTTGAGAGGTTACGTGAAATCGGTGGGAAGCCGGTCGGCATCAAACTTGTAGTTGGGAAGTTGCAAGACATCGACTCGCTCGTCCGAGAGATGGCGAGATCTCAAATTGTACCTGACTTTATCACCATCGACGGGAGTGAAGGGGGTACGGGTGCGACGTATCAAGAGCTTGCGGATACAGTCGGTTTACCGCTGAAGGCGGCGCTCCCTTACGTGCATCACCTTCTCATCGAGCACGGTTTGCGAGACCGAGTCAAACTGTTCGCCTCTGGGAAACTCATCACGGCGGATA